>NZ_JBIBWV010000007.1:323515-412986 GCF_043081625.1 Streptomyces sp. NPDC014861 | reverse complement strand
CAGCCCACTGTTCGTCAGAAAGATCCCCTCGCCCCACACCCAGATCATCGCGATGCGGGACGAGGCGCCGAGCCGATTTTCAAAACACGGCCTAGACCCTCCCCGGCCGCGGGCCGCGCCAGGCGAACAGGGCCGTCCCCGCGCACAGGAGCGCGCAGGCCACCGTCCAGGCCGCGCCCTCCGGGGCCGGCCGGAGCGCCCAGCCCCACCAGGCCGCAGCGGTGGCCTCCGGCGGCGTCAGGTAGACCGCCGCCGTGTACGTCACCGGCGGCAGCCAGCTCGTCCGCGCCCCGGTCAGCGCCGCCGCGCCGACCGCCAGACCGGTGAGCCCCAGCGTGTTCCGCACCGCGGCGGCCCCGCCGAACTCCACCGGATGCCCCCGCAGCACGAGGGCGAACAGGCACGCTGCCAGGACGGCCGGCACCAGGACGTGCCCGAGCCGCAGCGGCCACCAGGCCCGTACCGCCGTCCGGTCCAGCTCGTCGCTCGCCGTGTGCAGCGAGGTCCCGATCGCCGCCGCCACCAGCAGCGGCGCCATCAGCACCGGCACGCGCGCGTGGGGAGCGCCGTCCTCCGGCACGAGCAGCCACCCCGCCGCGACCGCCGCCAGGACCATGACCAGCGCACCGGGCACCGCGCGTGAGCGCAGGTAGAGCCTCACGGAACGGGCACCTCGTCGGGACGGCACCCGTTGGCCGCGAGATACCGGACGAGGTACGCGCGCTGCTCGGCCGGCGACTTCGCCCGCAGCCGGTCCAGGTGCGCCCGCGCGCCGGGGACGTCCGCGCCGTAGCCGGGCGGCGAGGGGGCGAGCCATTCGACGACCGCGTGGTTGATGTCCATCGTCCGCTCCGCGTGGGGCCCCGCGAGCTCGCCCTCCCGGCACTCCTCCGCGAACAGCTGCATCACCGCGTGGTTCCGGTACAGGACCGGGTCCCCGATCCGGTTCCGGACCACGTCCTGGCCGACGTCCCACAGCGGTACGTCTCCCGGCTCCTCCGCCATCCGGCCGACCGCCCAGCGGGCCGGGGCGCCCGGGAGCCCCCGGAGCCGTTCGTTCACCGGCTCCAGGGTCTCCACCAGAGACGGCAGCAGCCGGGCGTCCAGGGCGATCACGCACACCCGGGGCGCGCCGTCGGCACAGACCGGGCGGACCGCCGCCGGATCGATCCGCCACGGCCCGTTGTCCGCCGGCAGCCGCAGGATCGCCGCAGCCGCGCAGGCCGCCACCACCAGCGGCACGAGCCCGAGGAGGCGCGCCCGGGAGGAGCGGAGCCCGTACGCGAGGAGGAAGGCCAGCGCGAGGCCGGCCGTCCACGCGGCCGACGCGGGCGCGTACCACCACACCTGCCGGTACTCGGCCGCCGAGAACTGGGCGCTCGGGAGCAGCCAGCGCCAGGACGAGGCCGTGAAGTCGGCGTAGGCGAACCCGACGTAGCCGGCCACGGCCAGCAGCGGCGCCGTCAGTCGCCACCGGACCACCCGCCCCACCACGTGCCCGACGAGGCCCATCGCGCCCACCGCCACCGCGTCCGCGAGCAGCGGGGCGATCGCGGGCCGCCCCCAGGAGGCGTACGGCCACACGGCCAGCAGCACCACCGCGTCGCCGGCCGACACCGCGGCGGCCGGCCACAGCGCCGACGGGGCCGCCGCCACCAGCAGCCGGCGCAGCGGGGAGCGGGGCACCGACGCCCACAGTTCCTCGGCGCCCAGCCGCCGGTCCCGGCCGCCCTGGAGACAGCCCGCCGCCATCGCGAGCGGCCCGCACAGCAGCCCCGCGAGCGGATGGAGCAGATTCTCCGCGTCCTGCCAGCGGATCTGCCACTCCGGGGCCTTGGAGTACATCGTGACCAGGATCGTGACCATGATCGCCGCGCCCGTCCACGGCCCGAGGCCGCGGCGCAGTTCGGTGCGCAGCGGCCCGGGCGCGGAGCGCGGCGGCGTGGTCCCCGGACGGACCTCCGTCGCGGTCACCGGCCGGCCCCCGCCCGCTCGCGGTGGGAACGCAGGGCGGCGGTGTAACCGCGCTCGATGGCGTTGGCCGTCGGGTCGTCGGCCGGCGCCGCCGCGCCCAGCGCGGTGAGCTCGTCCGTCGTCCCCCGGAAGGCGAGCCGGCCCGCTTCGAGGAGGGCGACCTCCGTGCAGGCGGCGGCCACGTCCTCCACCAGGTGGGTGGAGACCACGACCGTCGACCCGGCGCCGAGCTCGCGCAGCAGCGCCCGGAACTCCACGCGCTGCTCGGGGTCGAGTCCGGCCGTCGGCTCGTCCAGGAGGAGCAGCTCCGGCTCGTTCACGATGGCCTGGGCGATGCCCGCCCGGCGCACCATGCCGCCCGACAGCGTGCGCAGCCGCGCGTCGATCCGGTCGGTGAGGCCGACCCGGGCCACCGCGCGTTCCACGGCCGCCGGGACGCGGTCCGCGGGCAGCTCCTTCAGCCAGGCCACGTACGCCACGAACTCCCGCACCGTGAAAGCCGGGTAGTGCCCGAAGTCCTGCGGGAGGTAGCCGAGCCGGCGCCGGATGCCGGTCCGTCCGCCCGGATCGCCGGCGTCCCGGCCGAGCAGCTCGACGCGGCCGGCCGACGGGGCGGCGACGGTCGCGAGGACCCGGACGAGGGAGGTCTTCCCGGCGCCGTTGGGGCCGAGCAGGCCGAGGACACCGGGGGAGAGGCGCAGGTCGAGGCCGTCGAGCGCGGGCACACGCGTGCGGCGGTGCCGGACCGTCAGGCCGGTCACGGCCACGGTGAGGGGACGCGGTGGGGTCACCGGGGCTCCAGGAGATCGTAGGAACGGCGCCGGAGCGCCAGGAGGGCCGCGCCGGCCAGCGCGGCGGCGGCCCAGCCGGCCTGCGCGGCCGGACCGGCGGCGTACGGAAGGGGTACGGAGGAGGCGCCGGCGGCCGGCCCGAGCAGCGGGCCCGCCACCGCGAGCAGCCAGCCCCCGCCGAGGGTGGCCGCGGCCGCGCGGCAGCCCACGAAGGAACCGAGGGCGAGCGTGCCGACGGTGAGCGCCAGGCCCGGCAGCAGCCACGCCGCCGCCCCCGGCAGCCCCGCGGCGGGCGGCAGCAGCGCCCCGGCGGCGGTCAGCAGCGGCACGCACACGGCGAGCACGGCGACCGCGCGGGTGAGCAGCAGCCGCAGGCCGCCGGCCGGGGTGGAGGCGGCGAGTTCGTGCAGCGGGTCGGCGCGCGGGCCGTACGACACGGCGACCCCGGCGAGCGGGAGGACGGGTGCGGCGGCGAGCAGCCAGGTCCGTCCCACCGGGAGCCCGGCGCCGTGCGACAGCGCGAACGCGGCCCCGGTCACCAGGGCCACCGCCGCCAGCCACGAGCCCCGCAGGGCGGGCCCGACGGCCCACCAGAGCCGGGCGGGGGAGGCCCACGCGCGCGCGTGGCGGCGGTCCTCCCGCGCGGGGGAGGGGGCGGCGGTGGTCGCCTGTTCCCGGTGGCCCACCGCGCGGAGGAGGTCGGCGCGCAGGGCCGCCAGGGCCGGGCCCGCGGGGCTCGTCGCGCGGACGGCGGCCGAGACGCGGGCCGCGCAGGGACCGCAGGCCTCGACGTGCTTCTCCAGGGACCAGGCGTCGGGCTCGGCGGCTGAGCCCTCGGCGTACCGGACCGCCAGGTCGGCGGGGACGTGCCAGGGGGCAGGAGGGATCGTCACGCGGGGCCTCCCAGGGGGTGCGGGCCCTGCGGGAGGCTCCCGAGGGCGGCGCGCAGCTCGCGGCGGGCGCGCTGGACGCGGGTCTTCACGGTGCCCTCGGGTATGCCGAGCAGTCGGGCCGCCTCGCGGGTCGTGAGCCCGTCGACGACGGTGGCCCGCAGCACCTCGGCCAGCTCGGGCGAGATCCGGTCGAGGGCGGCGCCCACGTCCCCGTACTCCAGGCCCGCGAGGACCCGGTCCTCGGCGGACGGGGCGGCCGGGAGCGGTCCGGGCGGTACGGCTCCGGCGGACTCGGCGCGGGCGGTGCGGGCGCGGGCGCGCTGGGCGTCGACCAGGCGGCGGGCGGCGATCACCCACAGCCAGCCGCCCGCCTCTCCCCGGCCCCGGTGGCCGCCGGCGGAGCGCCAGACGGTGACGAAGGTGTCCTGGAGGACCTCCCGCACCGTCTCCTCGTCCGGGCAGCGGCGGGCCAGCCGGGCGTACAGCCAGCCGGCGTGCCGGTCGTGGAGCAGCGCCAGCGCCTCGGTGTCGCCGCGGGCGACGGCGCGCAGCAGCGCGGCGTCGTCGGCCGGATCGTCCCCCTCGGGGCGTGACAGTCTCACGCCCTCTCTATCGCGCTCCGGACCCCGCGCGGTTCACGGATCCGCGAACGGTTCCGCGAACGGTTCCGCGAACGGTTTCGCGAACGGAGGCGCGAACTGATCCGCGAACCGGTCCGCGAACCGGTCCGCGTCGGCCGCGTGTCGGCGGCCCGACGGCGGGGTCACGGCGCGGTCACGGCGCGGTCGGGGGGCCGCCTCCGGGGAGGGCGTCGAAGACGCGCTGGAGGGCGGCGGGCCGCTCGCCGTCGCCCGCGACGACGAGCCGGTGCTCGTACGTCACGAAGTACTGGAACCCGTCGGCGATCGGCGGTCCGCCCGGCCGCTCGGGCACGCGCGCGTAGGCCGGGTCCTCCAGCGCCGCCCGCAGCCCGGCCAGCGCGTCGGCGCTCATCCGCCCGGAGCGCGTCTCCCTTTCCTTCGACCGGACGGTCCAGCTCCCGTCCTCGTGCACCACGAGCTGGTTGGTCACCCCGGCGAACCCGCCGTTCACGACGACCTCCACGAGCACCGCCCCCGCCCGGGGCTCGGCCGGATCCGCCTCCGTCGCGGTGGCGGAGGGCGTACCCGGGGCCGAGGCGGAAGGCTTCCCCGTCCCCGTCCCCGTCCCCGTCCCCGTGTCCGTGTCCGAGGCGCCTGGTGCGTCCGGGGTGCCGGACGAGGAGGCGCCGGACGAGGAGGTGCCGGGGCCGGGCGTGATCCCGGAGCTCACGGTGCTCCCGCTCCCCGACCCGGGGGAGGGGCCGGGCGCGTCGGCGTCGGCACACCCGCTCACCCCGACCACCAGCACCGCCACCACCGCCGGCACCGCGCCCCACACCGGTCCGCGCCCGACCCGCCGTTCCGCACCCGTCTCCATGCGCCGAAGCATGCCCGCCCCGGTTCCCCCGCGCAGCCGGAATCCCGCAGGTGCCACCCCGTTCCCGGCCGATCGCTCAGAGCGAACACCGCTTGGGGAACATCCGGCGGCGCAGATGCATTGAGTCGGCATA
Source organism: Streptomyces sp. NPDC014861 (assembly GCF_043081625.1). NCBI lineage: Bacteria > Bacillati > Actinomycetota > Actinomycetes > Kitasatosporales > Streptomycetaceae > Streptomyces > Streptomyces sp. NPDC014861. The sequence continues at coordinate 407,737 of NZ_JBIBWV010000007.1, read as the reverse complement.
GCTCAACTTGACTGCCGAAGGGGAGATCATGGCTTCTGAGTCCAAGGCGACCGTGCCGCTCACTCTGCCTGTGCTGCCGCTCGACGACGAGGTCGTGCTGCCCGGGATGGTCGTGCCGCTGGATCTGTCGGACAACGAGGTGCGGGCCGCCGTGGAGGCGGCCCAGGCCGCCGCTCGCGGGGCGAGCGGGAAGCCGCGGGTGCTGCTGGTGCCGCGGGTGGACGGGACGTACGCCGGGACCGGTGTGCTCGGGATCGTCGAGCAGGTGGGGCGGCTCGCGGACGGCGATCCGGGCGCGCTGATCCGGGGCGTCGGACGGGTGCGGATCGGGGCCGGGACGACCGGGCCCGGCGCGGCGCTGTGGGTCGAGGGGAGCGTGGTCGCGGAGACCGTGCCCGAGCCCCTGCCGGGCTCCGTGACCGAGCTGGTCACGGAGTACAAGGCCCTCGCCACCAGCTGGCTGAGGAAGCGCGGCGCCTGGCAGGTCGTGGACCGGGTCCAGCAGATCGACGGCGTCGGCGCGCTCGCCGACAACTCCGGGTACTCGCCCTTCCTCACCGTCGAGCAGAAGCTCGCCCTCCTGGAGACCGCCGACCCGGTCGCCCGCCTCGGGCTCGCCACCGCCCAGCTCCGCGAGCACCTCGCCGAGCAGGACGTCGCCGAGACCATCGCCAAGGACGTCCAGGAGGGCGTCGACAAGCAGCAGCGCGAGTTCCTGCTCCGCCGCCAGCTCGAAGCCGTCCGCAAGGAGCTGCGCGAGCTGAACGGCGAGCAGGACGGCGAGGAGTCCGACGACTACCGCGCCCGCGTGGAGGCCGCCGACCTGCCCGGGGCCGTCCGCGAGGCCGCCCTCAAGGAGGTCGACAAGCTGGAGCGGTCCAGCGACCAGTCGCCCGAGGGATCCTGGATCCGGACCTGGCTCGACACCGTCCTCGAACTGCCGTGGAACGAGCGGACCGAGGACCGGTACGACATCCTGGGCGCCCGGGCCGTCCTGGACGCCGAGCACGCCGGCCTGGAGGACGTGAAGGAACGCATCACCGAGTACCTGGCGGTCCGCAAGCGGCGCTCCGAGCGCGGGCTCGGCGTCGTCGGCGGGCGGCGCGGCGGTGCCGTGCTCGCGCTCGTCGGCCCGCCCGGCGTCGGCAAGACCTCGATCGCGGAGTCCGTCGCCCACGCCATGGGCCGGAAGTTCGTGCGCGTCGCCCTCGGCGGCGTGCGCGACGAGGCCGAGATCCGCGGCCACCGGCGTACGTACGTGGGCGCCCTGCCCGGCCGGATCGTCCGGGCGGTCAAGGAGGCCGGGTCCATGAACCCGGTCGTCCTCCTCGACGAGATCGACAAGGTCGGCTCCGACTTCCGCGGCGACCCCGCCGCGGCCCTGCTCGAAGTCCTCGACCCGGCGCAGAACCACACCTTCCGCGACCACTACCTGGAGGTCGAACTCGACCTCAGCGACGTGGTGTTCCTCGCCACGGCCAACGTCCTCGAAGCCATCCCCGAGGCGCTGCTCGACCGCATGGAGCTGGTCCGCCTCGACGGCTACACCGAGGACGAGAAGGTCGTCATCGCCCGCGACCACCTGCTGCCCCGGCAGCTGGAGCGGGCCGGCCTGGAGCCCGGCGAGGTCGTCCTGGAGGAGGCGTCGCTGCGGAAGCTGGCCGGCGAGTACACCCGGGAGGCGGGCGTCCGCACCCTGGAGCGGGCCGTCGCCCGGCTGCTCCGCAAGGTCGCGGCCCAGCACGAACTCGGCGACCGCGAGCTGCCGTTCACGGTCACGCCCGAGGACCTGCGGGCCCTCATCGGGCGCCCGCACCACGTGCCCGAATCCGCCCAGGACCCGGCCGAGCGGCGTACCGCGGTCCCGGGCGTGGCCACCGGCCTCGCGGTGACCGGCGCGGGTGGCGACGTCCTCTTCGTGGAGGCGTCCCTCGCCGACCCGGAGACCGGCGCCGCCGGGCTGACCCTCACCGGTCAGCTGGGCGACGTGATGAAGGAGTCCGCGCAGATCGCGCTCTCCTTCCTCCGCTCGCACGGCGCGGAGCTGGAGCTGCCCGTGACCGGCCTGAAGGACCGGGGCGTGCACATCCACTTCCCGGCGGGCGCGGTCCCGAAGGACGGCCCGAGCGCGGGCGTCACCATGACGACCGCGCTGGCCTCGCTGCTGAGCGGCCGGCTCGTCCGCACCGACGTGGCCATGACCGGCGAGGTCTCCCTGACCGGCCGGGTCCTGCCCATCGGCGGCGTGAAGCAGAAGCTGCTCGCCGCGCACCGGGCCGGGATCACCACCGTGGTCATCCCCAAGCGGAACGAGGCCGACCTGGACGACGTCCCGGCCGAGGTCCTGGAGAAGCTGGAGGTCCACCCGGTGACCGACGTCCGTCAGGTCCTGGAGATCGCCCTGGCCCCGGCGGAGGTCCCGGTCGTGGCCGCCGCCTGACCCGAGGACGGCGAGGCCCCCGGTACGCGCGCGTGCGCACCGGGGGCCTCGCGCACGCGCGTGGGCGGTCCCTCACACCGGGGTCGTCCGCCGCACGGCCTCGACGATCACCGAGGCCAGCGACGGGTCGCCGGCGTGGGCGGCCCGCTGGAGGTCCGCGCCGGTGCCCCGGGCGAGCAGCCGCTCCAGGCCGGCCTCGGCGCGCTCCCGGTCGCCCGTGTCCTCCAGGGCGGGGCGCACGTGGCCGAGCAGGGCGCGCAGCACCTCGCCGGCGGGGGCGGGCCGCCAGCTGCGCGGGTCGAGCAGTTCGCCGCCGAGCCCGTACCGGCTGGCCCGCCAGGCGGCGAGCCGCAGCACCACCGTCGACACCGGGTCCGGGAGCCGCCCCCGGCGCCACTCCCGGGCCGCGGTCTCCACCAGGGCGCGGCTCAGCACCGCGAGCAGGACGGTGTCCTCCACGTCGAGGCAGACGTCGCCGACGCGGATCTCCACCGTCGGGTAGCTGGGGGAGAGCCGGGCGTCGAAGTAGACCATGTTGCCGTCGAGCGGGACCTCGCTGGCGAGCATCTCGCTGGTGGTCCGCTCGTACGCCGCCACGTCCCCGTACAGCTCGCTGGGGCCGGACATCGGCCAGCGCTGCCAGAGCTGGTGGCGCCAGCTCGCGTACCCGGTGTCGACGCCCTGGAAGTAGGGGGAGTTGGCGCTGAGCGCGAGGAGCGGGGCGAGCCAGGGCCTGATCCGGTCGAGCACGCCGACCCCCTCCTCGGGCGAGGAGAGGTGGACGTGCACGTGGCAGGCGCAGGCGAACTCCTCGTCCACGAGATGGGCGTACCGGTCCTGGATCCGCCGGTAGCGGTCGTCCGGGGTGAGCAGCGGCGGACCGAAGTCCACGGGCGCGGTCGCGAGCGCGGCGACCGCCACACCCGCCTCCGCCGCGGCCGCCGCGGCGGCGAGCCGGGCCCGGCGCAGCTGGTCGGCGAGCTGGGGGGTGGTGGCGCAGGGGGCGGTGCCGATCTCCAGCTGCTCGGCGTACAACTCGGGCTTCGCCGGTTCCGGGCCCTCGGTGCGCGGCCCGGTGCCGGCGTGCCAGGCGGCGATCTCGGTGACGGTGCCGGCGAGGGGCTGGGGGTGTCCGGTCTCGGGGTCGACCAGGAGGAGCTCCTCCTCCACTCCGAACGTGCGCGGCCCTTCCCCGCGGTGGTAGACCCACCGCTGCTGGTTCCGCATGGAGCGCTCTCCTTCACGGGGCGGATTCACGGGCGGACGGTGGTGCGCTGACGGGCGTTCGAACGAGCTTTCTCCAAGGCTGTCCACGAACGTCCCGGCTTCCACCCGTCCCCGTGCGGATGGCGCGAAATCGCCCCCCGGACGAGGTCCGGGGGGCGATGGGGCGGGAGAGGGGGGCGGGGTTCCCTGGGAGCCGCCGGAGGGGTGAGCGGGGCCACCGCCCCGCCCGTCCGCTCCCGCCGTCCTCCGCTCCGGGGGCGGCCCCGGTAGCCACCCCGGGCGCGGCCCCGCGGGGCCGGGCGCGGGAGGCGGTCCCGGGGACGCGTCCCTAGGAGGCGGAGGAGTTGCGGCGGCGGCCCAGGAGCAGGCTGCCCGCGCCGAACACGGCGAGCGCGCCCGCGCCGGCGAGGGCGAGCGGCAGCGGCGAGCCGGGTGCCTGGGCGGCCTCGGCGGAGAGCGCCGGCGGCTGCTCGTCGCCGCCGTGGCCCGCGTGGCTCACCGTGGACAGCTCGGCGCCGGCGGCCAGTTCGGCCTCGGTCGGTGCCTCGGCCTTGGCGGCGGTCGCCGCGGCGGCGCTGCCGAAGGTGACGTCCGAGCAGCTGTAGAACGCCTCGGGGCTGTCGTTGCGCTGCCACACCATGTAGACGATGTGGCGGCCGGTGCGGGCGGGGAGGTTGCCGGTGAAGGAGTAGTAGCCGTCGGTGGCGGTGCGGGTGGTGTTGTACACGGCGGCCGGGGTGGCGTCGAGGTCGGACCACTTCAGCGGCTGCGTCGGGTCGAAGCCCGCCTTGGTGATGTACATCGTCATCGTGCCGGAGTGGGCGGCCGTGGCGCGGATCTTGAAGCCGAAGGCGCCGGCGGAGACGGCGGTGGCGGGCCAGTCGGTGCGCGCCCAGTCCAGGGCCCGGTACTTCTCGCGGTTGGCCGAGCAGAGCTTGCCGTCGGGGATGACGGCCTTGTGGTTGCCGTCGGCGTTGGCGATGTTGACCTCGTTCCAGTCGTAGAGCGGCTGGGTGCCGGAGTCGGCGACGAGGTCCTTGCACACCTGTGAGTCGGGGCTCTCGGGGCCCTCGGCGTAACAGGCGGCGACCCGGCTCACGGGGTTGAAGACGGCTCCGTGGGCGGCGGCGGTGGTGGGGGTGAGGCCGACGAGGGCGGCGGCGGCGGACAGGGCGGCGACGCCGGCGGCGGTACGGCGGGAGGACGGCATGCGGGGGCTCTCTCTCGTGCGTGGGGGAGTACGGAACGAGCAACGCGCGCGGGGCGCACAGAAGTTGAAACCCGTGCGACCGGGGTAGAGACTCGCATTGGTCCATACCAATGGGCAAGAGGGTGGGCGGAAAAAGGCCCTGAGCACGCGAAACGGCGGTTCCGGGGGCACCGCCGTGCCCCCGGAACCGCCGTCCTCCGCGCCGGCCTCAGCCGTTCGCGAGCGCCTGGACCCGGGAGAGGTCGCCGTTGAAGTGGTTGTGGTCGCCGACCGTCGGGCCGGTCGAGGTGTACTGCCACATCGTGTAGTACGGCCAGCCGGCCGGGAGTTCGCCGACGGCGGCGGCGTACCGCGCGACCCACAGGGGGTTGGCCGAGGCGAAGCCGGAGTAGTTGCCGGTGCACTGCTTCCACCAGCTGGTCGCCGTGTAGATGACGGCGTCACGGCCGGTGCGGGCCTTGTAGCGGTCGAGGAAGTCGCGGATCCACGCGACCATCCCGGACTGGCTCTTGCCGTAGCAGGTGGCGCCGTACGGGTTCCACTCGATGTCGAGGACGCCGGGGAGGGTCCTGCCGTCCTTCGACCAGCCGCCGCCGTTGTTGACGAAGTAGTCGGCCTGGGCGGCGCCGGTGGTCGTGTCCGGGGTGGCGAAGTGGTACGTGCCCCGGATCATGCCGACGTTGTACGAACCGTTGTACTGCTGCGCGAAGGAGGTGTTCTTGTAGTACGTGCCCTCCGTCGCCTTGACGTAGGCCCACCTCACGCCGCTGTTCCACAAGGTGGTCCAGGCGACGTTGCCCTGATGGCTGGAGACGTCGACGCCCTCCGTCTGGACGGCGAGGGCCGAGGCGTCACCGGCGGGGGCGGCGCCCCGGCCGTCGTGCTTCAGGACGCCCATGCCCATGTGGGCGGTGCCGCGCGCGGGGACGGCGGCGCGGGCGCCCGGGTCGGCGGCGCCGGCCTGGCCGGCGAGGGGGAGGACGAGGGCGGTGGCGGCGAGGCCGGCGAGCAGGGTGGTGGGGACGGATCTGCGCACACGCATGGCGTGACTCCCGAAGGGTCGGTGGGGGTGGTGTGGACATGTCAGTCACGTGCTCGCCGGGGACTCTACGCACGTAGACAGGTGGGGTGGAAGGGGATCCGGGTTCCGCCGTTGGTCTACTCCTGCGAAATACTGAAGGAGCTGCGGCGACGCCCGCCGGAGCGCGAAACTTTCAGCCGACGAAACACGCGTGGGAGGTCCGAGGTGCGCGCAGGCGGTCCGGCCGGTGAGGACGGCACGACGCCCGGGGAGAGCCCCGTCGGCGCCGAGACCGCCGGCCCCGAGCCCGAGGCGGCGTCCGGTCCCGAGCCGACGTCCGGCCCCGAGCCGGTATCCGGCCCCGGTTCCGCGCCGGCGCCCGGTCCGGGTCCCGCGCCGAAGTCCGGCTCCGAGCCCGAGCCGGCACCCGGCCCCGTCGGCCCCGCCTCCGCCGCCGGCCCCGAGCCGGCGCCCGGCCCCGCCGGACCGGCCTCCACCCCCGGACGGGCCTCCACTCCCGGACCCGCTTCCGCCTACGGACCCACACCCGTCGCCGGACCCGCACCCGCGGTCTCGCCTGTCCCGTTCTCCGATCGGGCGCCCGCCGAGCGGGAGTTCCTCGCGCTGGAGCGGGAGCTCGCCGTGTTCCTGAGGCGGGCCCGGGCGCAGTCGGGGGAGATGGCGCGGGAGGTGCATCCGGAGCTGGAGCCCGCCGCGTACGGGCTCTTCGTGCGGCTCGACGACGCCGGGCCGCAGCGCGCCACCGAGCTCTCCGCCTACTTCGGCGTCGGCAAGGCGACCATGAGCCGCCAGCTGCGCGCCCTCGAACAGCTCGGTCTGGTCGCCCGCGACCCGGACCCCGCCGACGGGCGCGCCTCCCTGGTCCGGCTGACCGACGAGGGCCGCGCCCGCTTCCGGCACGTCCGCGACGCCCGGCGCGAGCGGTACGTCCGCAAGCTCGCCGGCTGGGACCGTGCCGAGGTCGCCGAACTCGCCCGGCTGCTGAACCACTTCAACCAGCGCTCCGAGGGCTGAGGGCCGGGGCCTCAGAAGGCCACGTACACGCCCGTCGCGTCGTCGTGGACCTTCCCGCGCCCCGTCCCGCGCCCCGTCCCGCCCTCCGCCGCCGCGGTCTCCAGCACCCGCACCCGCCGGAGCAGTCCCGCCGGTCCCTCCTTCGCCAGGACGCGGGCGCACTCCGCCCAGTCGCCCGCGCCGAACCGCTCGACCCAGCGGCTCGCCCCGTCCGTGAGCGCCGCCAGCGCCCGCACCTGCGCGAGCGGGGTCGTCCCGGTGACGGCCCGCTCCGCCACCGACGGGTCCGCGGCCGCCGTGAAGAAGCCGCCCTCCCGGTTCCGCAGCCGGTCCGTCGCCTCGTGCGAGCGGAGCGCCTCGCGCGGCACCCGGTCGAGCCGGTCGTCGCGCACCGCCCGTACCGACCCGTCCGGCGCCTCGATCAGCAGCACCGAGTCGGAGAGGACGAGGTGGTCGACGCGGTCCGCGCCCCAGCGCGCGAGGACCACCGTCGCCTGAGGCGTACGTACGTGAGAAAGGTCACAGGTGCCCGCATGGGCCTCCGCGGTGCGCCGGATTGCCCGCCAAAGGATCTCGGACAGCGTCAGATCGAGCCGGGAAGCGCACAGTTCGGTCAAAGCGCCACCCAGTCGCGCGGTGAACCACGGCACCGTGTGCACACAACCGGCATCGCCGGCGGGCGGGGTGACCCCGTCCAGGAGGACGAGCGTCCCCCCGCCGCCCGAGGCGGGCAGAGCTGCGGAGGCCCAGTCCTCGTTGGGGCGTTCGGGGCTGCCGGGAAGGGTGGCGACTTCGCTGCGCATGATGTCCAGTGTGCCCGGCTCGCGCACGCTCTTCACAACACCTGCAAAGGGCCGAAAATGGCCTGTACCAACCGGCCATGAGTCGCGAGGAGGGCGGAATCGCCAGCTCCGGCGAGCTGCGGGCGGGCATCCTGCCAAAGGCCGCGCCGAAGATCCAGCCGGGGCCTCGTGGAGGGTCCGCGCGGGGCCCGCCGGAAGTTGTTCGCCAACTCAGGAGTGTTGTTCACTCGTTCGGGTGGCGGAGCGGCCGATGCCCGTCTCCTACCGGGAAGCGCTGGAATGGTCGGAAGCCGTACCAGGGGTGGGGGCGGACCTCGTGACCGGCCGTCACCTCTGCTGTGTGGGCGGACGAGTCAAGAATGCGAGCACCGGTGCAGAAGAAGCGGCCTCGGAGCATGAACGGCGCGCGGAGCCAGACCCCCGGTGAGCCGCCGACCCCCGGCACCCCCGCCACCGGAGCCGGCACCGGCGTCCCCACCGGCCCCGGAACGACCCCCGGAAACGGGACGACCCCTGGAACGAACGCCGTGACGAACCCCGGAACGACCCCCGGGACGAAGCCCCGTACCGACCAGGGCACCGGCCCCCGCCCCGGCGCTCACCCCGGCACCCCCACCGGCCGCCCCAAGCGCGTCCGGACCCGCCTCGTCGCCGGTGTCGCCCTCGTCGGCGTCATCGTCCTCGGCGCGGGCGCCCCCGCCGTCCTCACGGCCTCCACCGAACTCAACGAGTCGCGGCGCCTGGTCACCCTCGCCGAACTCGACCGGCAGGCGGTCACCCTCGCGCACTCCCTCGCCGACGAGCGCGACGAGGTCGTCGCCTTCGTCGCCGCCGGCCGCGAGGAGCAGTCCGGTCCCAGGAAGGACCGCCGGGCCGTCACCCCCGCCAAGTCGGCCCGTGTGGACCGCCAGATCGACGAGATCCGGTCCGCCGCCCCCGACGCGCTCCGCCGCGAGCTCGCCGGTGTCGCCTCCGTCCGCCGCGCCGCCGTCACCGGCAAGGGCACGGCCCTGGAGGCCCACAAGGCGTACACCGACGTCATCGCCAAGCTCCAGGACCTCGCCGACGAGCTCGCCGAGCGGACCCCGCCGCGCGCCGCCGACCTCGTCCTCACCGGCGCCGACCGCGCCCCCGCCGACCTCGGCCGCGCCGTCGAGCAGGCGTCCGCCGCCCGAGGCCTCCTCCTCGCCGCGCTCGCCGTCCCGCAGCCCGAGCCGAGCGGCGAGCTCCGCTACGACCCCGCCACCGGCACCTACGTCCCCGAGGAGCCCGAGGGCAAGGAGGAGGCCGAGCGCGCCCGCGACCTGCTGAGCGCCGCCGCCCAGCAGGCCCGCGTCCGTGAGCTCGCCGCGCTCGGCGACTTCGACCGGTCCGCTGGCCCCGCCGCCCGCGACTCCCTCGCCGGGACCGTCGCGGGACCCGAGGTCAAGACCGCCGAGCAGGCCCTCGCCCGGCTCACCGACCAGCCGACCCTCACCGAGGCCGAGACCCGCACCTCCCCGTCCGGCCTGGACGCCGCGCTCTCCGCCCGCATCGAGCAGATGCGCGGCGTCGAGTCCACGCTCGCCGCCAAGCGGGTCGAGCGGCTCACCGCCCTGCGCGACGAGGACGTCACCGCGCTCGAACTGCGGCTCGCCTTCCTCGGCGGCTGCCTGGTGCTCGCCGTCGGCGTCTCCACGTACGTGGCCCGCAGCCTCACCCGGCCGCTCGCCGTGCTCCGCCTCGGCGCGGCCCGCCTCGCCGCCGCGCCCGACCCGGCCACCGAGGACTCCGTCCGCTTCACCGGCCGCAACGACGAGTTCGCCCAGGTCGTCCGCTCCCTCAACACCCTGCACGGGCAGCTCGCCGCCCTCACGGCCCACACCGGCCGGCTCACCGGCGAGCGGTCCGGCCTGGTCACCGCCCGCGAGGCCGCGGAGGCCGACCTCGCCACCCAGCGCGCCGAGCTCCAGGGCCGGATCGCCGTGCTCACCGCCGACCTCGAACGGCTCCGGAGCACCGTCCACCACACCTTCGTCAACCTCTCGCTGCGCAGCCTCGGCCTCGTCGACCGCCAGCTCGCCGTCATCGAGAAGCTGGAGGAGCGCGAGCAGGACCCGGACCGCCTGGCCACCCTCTTCAAGCTCGACCACATGGCCACCGTCATGCGCCGCCACAGCGAGAACCTGCTGGTCCTCGCCGGGCACGAGCACGTCCACGGCCACGCGGGACCGGTCCCGCTCGTCGACGTGCTGCGCGCCGCCGTGAGCGAGATCGAGCGGTACGAGCGGGTCACCATCCAGTCGCTGCCGCCGCACGCCCAGCTCGCCGGCTTCGCCGCCGACGACCTCAGCCACCTCGTCGCCGAACTCCTGGAGAACGCCACCTCGTTCTCCCCGCCGGACGCCGAGGTCCAGCTCTCCGGCTGGCTCCTGGAGACCGGCGAGGTCATGCTCTCCGTCCAGGACTCCGGCATAGGGATTCCGGAGCACCGGCGCGCCGACCTCAACGCCCGCCTCGCCGCCGCCGACCCGGAGGCGTTCGAGGGCGAGGGACTCGGCATGCGCGTCGTCGCGCTGCTCGCCGCCCGCCACGGCGTCGGGGTCGAGCTGCGCGAGCAGAAGCCGGGCGGCACGGCCGCCGTCGTGGTGCTGCCGCTCCCGCTCCTGCCGACCGCGCCGCCGGCCGCCGCCGTCCCGGAACCGGTTCGGGGCGCGGGCGCCGGCCCCGTCCTCCACCTCCCCGGCTCGGAGGCCGAGGCCAACTCCAACGCCCTCCCGTCCCGTACCCGCGACCCGCTCGTGGAAGCGGCGGAGCGCGCGTTCCAGGAGCAGACGCAGGCACAGGAGCAGCAGGCGCAGGCGCAGGCACAGACGCAGGAGCTGACGCGGACGCAGGCGCAGGGGGTGACCCCGGCGGAGACCGCGCCCGCCGCCGGCGAGGACGTCGTCGAGGAGTCGTACGGCTCCGAGTCCGCCGCTCCCCTCGAGCAGGCGGCGCCCCTCGTCCCGCCGGTCGCGGAGGCGGGCGTGCCGGACCCCCTGACCGCGCCGCGGGCCGGGGCCGCCGCCTTCGCCGAGCCGTACCAGGAGTCCGTCTCCGAGACCACGCTCCAGGTCCGGCTCCCCGACCCGCCGCCCGAGCCGGACAGCCACGAGCGGGCCGCCGAGCCCCCGTCGGCCGCCGAGCCCGCACCGACCGTGCCCGAGCAGGCCGGACCGGCCGACGAGGCGCAGGTCCCCGGGCCGCGCCCCGCGCAGTGGGAGCGCGTGACCGACAAGGGCCTGCCCAAGCGGACGCCGCAGGTGGTCCGCGCCCCCGCAGAGCCCACCGCCCCCCGCAGGGGCGCCGTCGACGCCGAGGCGCTCCGCCGCCGGCTCGGCGGCTTCCACCAGGGCGCCGTGGCCGGGCGCCGGGACGTCGAGGCGGAGATAGCAGCCGAGAGCACCACGCGTACAGAGGAGATGACGGGGGACACAGTCGAGGAGGCACGCAGTTGACCGCCACGGGAACGAGCACGACGAGCACCACCAGCACGTCCGCAGCGAGCGGGACGTACGGACTGAGCACGGAGGCCCGCAACCTGCAATGGCTGCTGGGCAACCTCGTGGAGGAGGTGCCGGGCGTCCGCTCGGTCGCCGTCGTCTCCTCAGACGGGCTCCTGCTGCTCTCCTCCGACCCCGACGAGCGGCCGGGCCAGGCCGCCGACGGGCACGCCCGCCCCCGGGGCCCGCGCGGTTCCAGCGCCGACCTCGCCACGATCGTCTCCGGCATCGGCAGCCTCACCATCGGCGCCGCGCGGCTCATGGACGGCGGCGGGGTGAAGCAGACCATGGTCGCCATGGAGGAGGGCAGCGTCTTCGTCATGTCGATCAGCGACGGCTCGCTCCTCGGCGTGCACGCCGACCCCGACTGCGACATGAGCGTCGTCGCCTACCACATGGCGCTCTTCGTGGGCCGTGCCGGACACGTCCTCACCCCCGAGGTCCGCAGCGAACTGCGCAAGTCGATGGAGAGCTACCGGTGACCTCGCTGACCGCCGCCGCTCACCGGCTGCCCGTACGCGGCGAAGGACGGCGCCCCGCGCGCGTGCGCCCGTACTCGCTCACCGGTGGCCGTACCCGGTTCGGCCACGTGCTGCTCGTCGAGACCTTCGTGGCCGCGCTGGAGGCGCCGATCGCCCGCAAGATCCTCACGGACGGCGGTCCCGGCGCCCGCGGGCTGATGCCCGAGATGCGCGCCATCGTCGAGATCTGCCGCCGGATGCGGACCGTGGCGGAGATCTCGGCCCTCCTCAAGATGCCGTTGGGTGTCGTCCGGGTGCTCCTCAGCGACCTGGCCGACCAGGGAAAGATCCGTGTGTACGGGACCGGTCACGGCACCGGCCAGCCCGACCGCGCGCTCCTCGAAAGGGTGCTGAGTGGACTCCGTCGTCTCTGACGCCACCGCCGTCGACACCGCCGTCGACACCCCCGCCTCCGCCCCCGCGGAGGCCGTCCCCACCGCCGCGATCCCCGCCCAGCCCGGGCCCGCCGGGGAACCCGATCCCGAGGACGGCGCCCGGGACTGGCAGCTCGACCACTCCCGCGCCCCGATCGCCACGAAGATCGTGGTCGCGGGCGGCTTCGGCGTCGGCAAGACCACCTTCGTCCGCGCGGTCTCCGAGATCACCCCGCTCCAGACCGAGGCGCTGATGACCCGGGCGAGCGAGGAGACCGACGACCTCACCGCCACCCCGGACAAGCTCACCACCACCGTGGCGATGGACTTCGGCCGGATCACGCTCGACAACGACCTGGTGCTGTATGTCTTCGGCACCCCCGGCCAGCAGCGCTTCTGGTTCATGTGGGACGACCTGGTGCGCGGCGCGATCGGCGCGATCGTCCTCGCCGACACCCGCCGCCTCACCGACTGCTTCCCGGCGCTCGACTACTTCGAGAGCTGCGGCCTGCCGTACGTCGTCGCCGTCAACCACTTCGAGGGCACCGAGCGGTTCGCGCCGGAGGACGTCCGGGAGGCCCTGACGATCGCCTCCGACGTCCCTGTGGTGATCATGGACGCGCGGAAACGCTACAGCGTCGTCGAGACGCTGCTCGCCATGGTCGAGCACGCGCTCTCCGCCACCCCCGAATAGCTCGCCCTCACAGAACGTCTCGCCAGGAGCCCCGCCCATGCGGAAGATACTCATAGTCGGCGCCGGCCAGTCCGGTCTCCAGCTCGCCCTCGGCCTCCAGAACCAGGGGTACGAGGTCACCCTGATGTCGAACCGGACGGCGGACGAGATCCGCTCCGGCCGCGTCATGTCCACCCAGTGCATGTTCCACACCGCGCTCGGCCACGAGCGCGACCTCGGCCTGAACTTCTGGGAGTCCCAGGCCCCGAGGATCGAGGGCCTCGGCGTCTCCGTCGCCGGCCCCGGGTCGGCCCGCGTCATCGACTGGGTCGGCAAGCTCGACGGGTACGCCCAGTCCGTCGACCAGCGCGTGAAGATGGCCGGCTGGATGGAGACCTTCGCCCAGCGCGGCGGACAGCTCGTCATCCACGGCGCCGCCGTCGGCGACCTCGACTTCTTCGCCCGCCGCTACGACCTCGTGCTCGTCGCCGCAGGCAAGGGCGAGCTGGTCTCCATGTTCGGCCGGGACGCCGACCGCTCCCCGTACGCCGAGCCGCAGCGCGCGCTCGCCGTCGCGTACGTCGACGGCCTCGGTCCCCGCCCCGAGCACCCCGACTTCGACGCCGTCCGCTGCAACATCGTGCCCGGCGTCGGCGAGCTCTTCGTCATGCCGACCCTCACCACCGGCGGCCGCGCCGACATCCTCTTCTGGGAGGGCGTCCCCGGCGGCCCCGTCGACGCCTTCCAGGGCGTCAAGGATCCCTCCGAGCACCTGGCGCTGACGCTGGAGCTCATGGAGGAGTTCCTGCCGTGGGAGTACGCGCGCGCCACCAAGGTCGAGCTGACCGACGCGGGCGGCACCCTCGCCGGCCGGTACGCGCCGACCGTCCGCAACCCGGTCGGCCGGCTCCCCGGCGGCGGCCTGGTCCTCGGCGTCGCCGACGTCGTCGTCGCCAACGACCCGATCACCGGACAGGGCTCCAACTCCGCGTCCAAGTGCGCCGCCGCCTACCTCGCCGCCATCGTCGAGCACGGCGACAGGCCCTTCGACGAGGCGTGGATGCGGTCCGCCTTCGACCGCTACTGGAAGACCGCCGAGCCGGTCACCAAGTGGACCAACGCCATGCTGGCGCCGCCCCCGGAGCACGTCCTGAACCTGCTCGGCGCCGCCGGTCAGCTCCAGCCGGTCGCCGACCGCTTCGCCAACGGCTTCGACGACCCGGCCGACTTCGAGCACTTCTTCTTCGACCCGGAGAAGTCCGCCGCCTATCTGGCCTCCGTCGCCGGAGCCTGACCCTCCCCGCCGGGCCCCGCCCCGTCGTACCCCTCGTCCGAGCCCTCCCGGGCGCCCTCCGGGACGATCGGCGGGGTGTACGACGCCAGGGCCGTGCCGCCGGGGTCCGGCCGGACGGCCCCGAGCAGCGGGTTCGCCGCGAGCGGGGAGACCTTCACCCGGCCGCCCGGACGCGGGGCGTGCACCACCAGGCCCTCGCCGAGGTACAGCGCCACGTGGGTGGCGCCCGGGAAGTACACCACCAGATCCCCGGGGCGCAGTTCGCCCAGCGCCACCCGGGGCAGCTCCGCCCACTGCTCCTGACTGGTCCGCGGCAGCTCGCGGCCGGCCGCCGCCCACGCCCGCTGGGTGAGGCCCGAGCAGTCGTAGGCGTCCGGGCCCTCCGCCCCCCACTCGTACGGCTTCCCGAGCTGGCCGACCGCGAAGCGCAGCGCCGCCGCGCCCTCCCCGGTCGGGGTGAGGGCGTGGTCGAGGACGCCGGAGTCGAGGAGCTCGCGCTGGGCGCCCGCCGTCCGGCTCCGCTCCAGCTCGGTCAGACGGGCCAGCTGCTCGGGGGAGAGCGAGGCGAGCAGCTTCTCGACCTCGGCGAGCTTCCTGCGCACCGCGTCCCGCCGGCTCCGCTGCCGGTCGGCGAGCGTCTTCTGCCGGTCGAGCGCGGTGCGGGAGGCGGAGGCCAGCGCGGCGGCCCGGCGCTCGGCCGCCCGGAGCCGGGGCAGGGCGGAGGCCCGGTCGCGGGCCGTGCGGTCCATCAGATGCCCGGCGTCGAGGGCCGACTGGGGGTCCGCCGCGAAGAGCAGCCGCAGCGGCGAGGCGTATCCGGTCCTGCCCTGGTACTGCTCCCGGGCGAGCCGTCCGGCCTCGGACCGTCCGCGCGCCAGCTCCTCCCTGGCCGTCCTCAGGTCGGCGGCGACCCGCCGGGTGTCCGCTCCCTGGAGCCGTGCCGCCTCCTCGGCGGCGTTGAACCCCTCCGTGGCCTCCTCGGCCTCCTGGTAGAGGGTGCGGAGCCGGGTGAGGAGCGTCGCCACGGAGTCCCCGCCGGAGGGTGCGAGCGCGGCGGCGTCGTCGGTGGCGGTGTCCGTGCCTTCGGGCGGGGATTCCGGCTCGCCGCCCTCCGCGTCGGGATCCTCCCGCGCGTCCGGGTCCACCGGTCCGACCGGTTCCGCCGCCGGGTCCGCCCAGGCGACGGGTGCGGAGGCGGCGGGCGGATCCGCGGGGGGTTCCGGTGGCGGCGGGGGTGCGGCCGTCGCCGTTCCGGACAGGGCCGTCAGCGCGGCCAGCGCTCCCGTACAGACCGTGCGCAGCAGCCTTCGCGACACGTCACCACCTCCAGAGCGGGCTCCGGAGGCATCATGGCGCGCGGATTCATCCGATTACCGTACGAAGCGGGGCGCGTCCTCCCGGCTCACCCGTTCGGCTCCCCGTCGGGCCGGGGCGTCGGCTTGGACCAGGGCCACTTCAGCTCGCGCCGCTCGCGGCCCTCGGGGGCGTACGCGTAGACCCAGCCGCGCTGGAGGCCGAGCCGCCTGGTGTGACCCGCGGGCTCGCGCCGGTACGTGTACAGCGTGGGCGGCCGGCCGTCGTGGGCCGGCACCGGCACCTCGTACCACTTCGGCGGGTGGCCGGTGGGGCCGAGCAGGATGGGCAGCACCCGGCCGTCGAGCGGGCCGCCGCGGAAGGGGGTGTTCTCGCTTCTCACCCCACCAGTCTCTCCCGGCCGCACCCGGCGCGTGAGGTCAGAGCAGGTGCGCCGCCTGGCCGGCCAGCGGCACCAGGCGGCGGGCGAGTCCGGCGACCGGCCCGTCGGCGGTCTCCTGGGCGAGCAGCCGCCGCACCACCTCCGCCGTCTCCGGGTCGCTCGCGGAGCTCGCCGCGAGCAGGGCGACGAGGTGGTCGACCAGCCAGTCGCGCAGCTCGCCCGCGTCGGGCCGCTTGCCCTCGTCGAGCCAGATGAGGGAGGCGGCCTCGACGGCCGCGATCCAGGTGCGGACCAGCATCCCGAGCCGCGCGCCGGGGTGCTCCGCCCCCAGGTGCGTGAAGATCTGCTCGGCCGCGGCCCGCCGCACCTCGTCCACGATCGCCGCGGTGTGCGAGGTCTCCACGACGCTCCCGCCGCGCAGCAGCGCGCTGAAACCGGCGTCGTGGCCGTCGACGAAGGCCAGGTAGCGGTCGAGGACCCGGCCGAGGCGCTCGGTGGGCGGGCCCTGGGCCGGCTCGGCGAAGCAGCGGTCCAGGGCGTCGGCGGAGGAGCGCAGGGCGGCCTCGTACAGCTGTTGCTTGCCGCCGGGGAAGTAGCGGTAGACCAGCGGCCGGGAGACTCCGGCCGCCTCGGCCACGTCGTCGAGCGACACGTCCTCGGGGGTCCGGTGCGCGAAGAGCCCGAGCGCGGCCTCCAGGAGCTGGCCGCGCCGCTCCTCGACGCTGAGCCGGCGGTACGCGGGGGAGGCGGCGCTCGTCATGACCGCAGCGTAACCCCGGTACCTCCGGCTCCGGGCCGCGATTCCCGGCCCCGCCCGCCCACCGGCCGCCCGGCCTCAGGCCAGCAGCCCGGAGGAGCGCCACAGGCGCCGGCCGGGGCCGCGCAGCACGCCGATGTCGTCGAGGAAGTCCGTCAGGCGCTTGGCCCCGGCCTGCATGACCTCCCGCCGGTGGCCGCTCGCCCGCACCTCGGCGACCGCCTGCCGCCGGTCGAGGCCGACGGCGTCGTACACCGCCGGGTTGACGAAGCAGACGGAGAAGACCCGGGCGGCCTCCCCGCAGCTGATCCGGGTGAGCTCCCGCTCCCAGCGCGGCGCCGTCACCATCTGCCGGCGCAGCTCCTCGCGGGCGTACCGGACGTGCCGGGCCTCCTCGACCACGTGGATCCGGGTCACGCCGCGCACCAGCGGCTGGACCCGCTCGTCCGGGAAGGTCAGCCGCTGCATCCAGTCCAGGATCTCCTCGCCGAGGAGGGTGGCGGCGAAGGAGCCGGGGGTGGTGGAGACGGTCTTCAGGACGCGGGCGAGGTTGTGGTGGACCCGCGGCACCGGGTACTCGCCGGTGCCGCCCTTGCGGATCAGCCGGGCGAACATCATGGAGTGCCGGCACTCGTCGGCGATCTCGGTGAGCGCGTACCGCACGTGATGGCTGGTCAGCGACTTGTCGTAGATGTGCCGGACGAGCAGCTGCATCAGGATGATCTCGAACCAGATGCCCAGCGAGGCGAGCGAGGCGGCCTCGTGGCGGGAGAGGTCCCTCCGCTGCTCCTCGGACATCCGGCGCCACAGCGGGGTGCCGTAGAGCGAGACCAGCTCCGGCGGCCAGTACCACCGCCCGTCCTCGAAGGGCGCGTCCCAGTCGAGCTCGGTGTCGGGGTCGTGGGAGTGCTTGCGGGAGGCCTCCAGGAGCCGTTCGGCGAGCCGCTCGCGGTCGCGGAGCGGCCCCAGCGCGTCCCGCAGCAGAGTGAGGTCGGGCTCGGTGAAGGGACTCATGGCGGGGACACCTCGCTGGCTGCGCACGTGGGTTACCGTCGGTCACGTGCTATCAGACTGCCCGTCAGCAAGCCCGTCAATCCCCCCTGCGCGACTTGTTGACGCTTCGTCCAGCAACGTGTGAGCCTGCTGGAGACGGCGGGAACGCCTTCCTGCCGGAAGGAGTGGTCGATGTCGACGCACGAGCTCTACGTGAACCCCCCGTCCGGACCCGGCCGGGAGATCCCCGCCACCGGCGAGGCCCGCTTCTCCTGGGAGTACGACATGGCCGACGCCGGCCGTGACCGGCTCCTCGCCCTCTACCAGAAGGGCAAGGACAAGCAGTGGGACGGCGCCCGCCGCATCGACTGGGACCTGGAGGTCGACCCGTACGACCCGCTCGGCACCCCCGACGAGGCGCTCGCCCTGCACGGCACCCGCCACTGGGCCAAGCTCACCGGCAAGGACAAGGGCGAACTGCGCCGCCACTACGCCTCCTGGAACTTCAGCCAGTTCCTCCACGGCGAGCAGGGCGCCATGGTCTGCGCCGCCCGCATCGTCGAGTCCGCGCCCGACCTCGACGCCAAGTTCTACTCCGCCACCCAGACCATGGACGAGGCCCGGCACGCCGAGATCTACGGCCGCTTCCTCCACGAGAAGATCGGCATGCTCTACCCGATCAACGACGACCTCCAGAGCCTCCTCGACGACACCCTCCGCGACTCCCGCTGGGACATGCCCTACCTCGGCATGCAGGTGCTCATCGAAGGCCTGGCCCTCGCCGCCTTCGGGATGATCCGCGACACCACCGACAAACCGCTGCCCCGGCAGATCCTCGCCTACGTCATGCAGGACGAGGCCCGGCACGTGGCCTTCGGCCGGATGGCGCTGCGCGACCACTACCGGCAGCTCACCGACGCCGAACTGCGCGAGCGCGAGGAGTTCGTCATCGAGGGCTGCCACCTGATGCGCGACCGGCTGCGCGGGGTCGAGGTCCTGGAGAACTTCGGCATCCCGCGCAAGGAGGCCGAGGAGTTCAGCGAGCAGAGCGAGTTCCTGCACCTCTTCCGGAAACTGCTGTTCAGCCGGATCGTGCCCTGCGTCAAGGACATCGGCCTCTGGGGCGAACGCCTCCAGAAGGCCTATCTCGACATGGGCGTCTTCGACCTCGGCGACTCCAACCTCGACCTGCTGATGACCCAGGACGAGGAGATCGCCGAGCGGCTCGACGCGGAGCGGTTCGCGGCGGAGGAGCGGGAGCGGGTGGCCGAGGTGGCCGAGGCCGTCGCGGAGGGCGCGGCCGAGTGACGTACCGGCGTCCCCGTCAGGCCGTCGGTGCCACGGTGAAGTGGCGCAGCTCCAGCGGGCCGAGGAGGTACTCCTCCTCGCCCGGCAGGACCACCGGCTCGTCCCGCCAGTTCTCCCCTGCGTACGCCGCCAGATCCGCCTCGGACCGCCAGCGGCTCACGTAGAGCAGCGAGTGCGGCGGTGCGACCAGCACCTCGTGGTCCACCAGGCCGGGGTTGCGGGCCGGAAAGTCCCGTACCGCCGCGAGAATCAACTCCCGGAACGCGTCGAAGCGTTCGGGGCGGACGCGGGCCTCGCTCACTCGGACGATCACGTCCGGCACCCTCTCACGGAGCCGGACGCGCCGTCACCCCCGCCGGCGGACGGCCGCCGGGCGGGCCGGCCGGCCGGGGCGGCTTCGTCCGCGCCGGCGGCCCGCCGCGCGGCCCCGGCGCGCCCCGTGCCTCCGCGTCGAGGCGCAGCGCCTCCCACATCACGTCCCGCGCGATCGGTGCCGCGCTGCCGCCTCCGCTGATGTCCGTGCGCGAGGCCTCCGCGTCCTCCACGACCACCGCCACCGCCACCGCGGGCCGTCCCGAACCCTCCTCCTGCGCCCAGGCGATGAACCAGGCGTAGGGGGTGCCGGCGTTGCCGAGGCCGTGCTGCGCGGTGCCCGTCTTGCCGCCGACCCGGGCCCCGGGGATCGCCGCGTTCGAGCCCGTCCCCTCCTCCACCGCCCTCACCATCAGCCGCTGGAGCTGGAGGGCGGTCGACGGGCTCATGGCCTGCCGGTAGCCGCGGTGCGGGGTGCGGTCCACGGTGGTCCCGCGGTCGGTCGTCGTGCGGTCCACCAGATACGGCTGCGCGATCTCCCCGGTGTTGGCGACCGCCGCCGCGACCATCGCCATCTGGAGGGGGGTCGCCGTGGTGTTGAACTGCCCGATCGACGACAGGGCCAGCTGGTCCGGGCTCATGTCGCGGTCGAAGTTGGACCGCGCCACCCAGGACGGCACCCGCAGCGTCGCGTCGTCGAAGCCGAACCGTTCCGCCGTCTCCACCATGCCGGCCAGTCCCACATCGACGCCGAGGCCGGCCATCACCGTGTTGCAGGACCACTGGAGGGCGTACGCGAGCGAGGCGTCCTCGCAGCCCCGGGCCTCGTTCGGCAGCACCTGCCGGGTGCCGGGCAGCACGAAGGGGTCCGGCGTGTCCGTCGGGGCGTCCACGTCCCGCACCACGCCCGCGTCGAGCGCCGCGGCCGCCGTCACGATCTTGAACGTGGAGCCGGGCGGATAGGTCTGCCGCAGCGCCCGGTTGAGCATCGGCTGGTTCGGCGAGGTGGTCAGCCGGGTCCAGGCGTCCTTCACGCCGGGCCCGGTGCCGGAGAGCACCCCGGGCTCGTACGAGGGGGAGGAGACCAGCGCCAGGATGCGGCCGCTCGACGGTTCGAGCGCGACGACCGCGCCGCGCTTGCCGTCGAGGCCCCGGTAGGCGGCCTCCTGCATCGGGGCGCGGATCGTCGTCACCACGTCGCCGCCGGGGGAGCGGCCCCGGGTCAGTTCGTTCCAGAGCGGCAGCGGCGCGAGGACCGGGTCGGCGCCGGAGAGGATCGCGTCCTGCGCGTTCTCGACCATGGTGGTGCCGTACGTCTGGGAGGCGTAGCCGGTCACCGGCGCGTAGAGCGGCCCCCGGCGGTAGGTCCGCTCCCAGCGCAGCTGCTGCCCGCTGTCGCGGGAGCCGGTCACCGGCTTCCCGTCGACGACGATCTCGCCGCGCGGCTCCGCCCAGCGGGCGATGGAGCTCCGCCGGTTGGCCGGATTCGCGTCCAGCTCGTCCGCCTCGACCAGCATCACCCGGGCCGCGTTCACGAGGAGCGCGACCAGCAGGAGCAGACAGAGCACGGCGGCCCGCCGGATGTACCGGATCACCGGCCCGCCTCCACCCTGGCCGGCTCGCCGGTGTCCGCCGACTCCGGCTGCGGCGCGCGCGCCGAGTCGCTGACCCGGACCAGGAGCGCCACGATCACCCAGTTCGTCACCACCGACGAACCGCCCTGCGCCAGGAACGGCATCGCCATGCCGGTCAGCGGGATCAGCCCCATCACCCCGCCCGCGATCACGAAGACCTGGAGCGCCACGATCGACGCGAGCCCGATCGCCAGCAGCCGCCCGAAGGGGTCCCGCAGGGCGAGCCCGGCCCGGTATCCGCGCGCCACGAAGAGCGCGTACAGCAGGAAGAGCGCGGTGAGCCCGACCAGCCCCAGCTCCTCGCCGGCCGTCGCCAGGATGAAGTCCGACTTGGCGGCGAAGCCGATGAGGACCGAGTGCCCGAGGCCGAGTCCGGTGCCGAGCATCCCGCCGGCGGCGAAGGCGAAGAGGGACTGGGCGAGCTGCCCCGGCCCGTCGCCGGCCCGGATGGAGGCGTACGGATCGAGCCAGTCCTCCACCCGGCTGTGCACATGCGGCTCGACGGAGCCGATGAGGAAGGCCCCGGCGGCGGCCAGCAGCAGTCCGATCGCGATCCAGCCGGTGCGTCCGGTCGCCACGTACAGCATGATCACGAAGAGGCCGAAGAAGAGCAGCGAGGTGCCGAGGTCCCGCTCCAGGACGAGGACGCCGACGCTCAGCAGCCAGATCGCCACGATCGGGCCGAGCACCCGCCAGGTGGGGAACTGGAACCTCCAGATCCGGCGGCCGGCGTAGGCGAGCGCGCTGAGGTTGGCGGAGAGGTACGCGGCGAAGAAGACCGCGAGCAGGATCTTCGCGAACTCGCCCGGCTGGAAGGAGAGCCCGCCGGCCCGGATCCAGATCCGGGCGCCGTTCACCGCGGGGAAGAAGATCGGCAGGATCATCAGGGCGAGCGCGGCGGCGACGGAGACGTA
The DNA here is from genome assembly GCF_043081625.1 of Streptomyces sp. NPDC014861. Classification (NCBI taxonomy): domain Bacteria; kingdom Bacillati; phylum Actinomycetota; class Actinomycetes; order Kitasatosporales; family Streptomycetaceae; genus Streptomyces; species Streptomyces sp. NPDC014861. Next base: position 386,001 of record NZ_JBIBWV010000007.1, on the reverse strand, counting down.
CGCGTACCCCTGGAGGACGCGGTGGTCGCGGAGCAGCACCACCACCACGATGAAGAGCGTCACCCCGAGCGTGGACCACACCAGCTGGGTGGCGGCCGCCTGGTCGCGCGGGGTCTCCAGGTCGAGGCGGTAGATCAGCACGAGACCGAGCCCGTTGAGCAGCAGGGCGATCGGCAGCAGGAGCGGATCGGCGTACGGGGCCCGGAACCGCACGGCGAGGTGCGCGAGCAGGGCGAGGAGTCCGAGCCCCGCCCCGTACCGGGCCGCGTCCGGCGGCACCGCGCCGTCGTGGGCGAGCCCCACCGAGGCGTAGCCGCAGACGGAGATGAGGACGGCGCCGAGCAGCAGCACCAGCTCCACCCCGCGCCGCTTCGGGACCCGGACACCGGGCGGCGGCGCGTCCGGGGGAGCGTCCGTGGTCCGAGGTGCGGTCATGGTCGGCAACGTAGCAAGCCGTATGCCTTATGTCCCTTTTGTGTGACGGTGTGCCGTGCGGGTGGTTCATCCGTCCGCGGTGTCGTCGTCGAACCGCACGTACTCCGGCAGCCGGATCCGCGCCTCCGCCCCGCCCTCCCGCGCCCGGCCGAACTCCAGCTCGGCGCCGATCACCTCCGCCTGCCCCCGGGCGATGGTCAGCCCGAGGCCGTGCCCCTTGCCGCCGCTCTCGGTGCGGAAGCGCTGCGGACCCGAGGCGAGCAGGTACGCGGGATAGCCCGGACCGTGGTCCCGCACCGTCACGGTCGCCCCGTCCACCGTCACCACCACCGGCGGGCCGCCGTGCAGGTGGGCGTTGGCGACCAGATTCCCCAGCACCCGTTCGAGCCGCCGCCGGTCCGTCTCCACCGTCGTGTCCCGGACGATCCGCACCTCCGTCTCCGTGCCCGAGGCCCGCACCACCCGCTCGACCAGCGGCCCGAGTTCGTGCACGGCCAGATCGACCGTCTCGTTGCGGGCGTCGAGCCGGGAGATCTCCAGCAGGTCCTCGGTCAGCCCGCGCATCGTCCGCACCCGGTCCCGGACGAGCTCCGCCGGCCGGCCCTCGGGCAGCAGCTCGGCGGCGGCCGAGAGCCCGGTCAGCGGGGTGCGCAGCTCGTGCGCCACGTCCGCGGTGAACCGCTGCTCGCTCTGGAGCTTGCGCTGGAGCGAGGAGGCCATGGTGTCGAGCGCCCCCGAGACCGTCGCCACCTCGTCCTGCGGGCGCCGGGGGTCCTTCGTCCGGGGGTCGTCCACCCGCGCGTCCAGGTCCCCCGCGGTGATCCGGCGGGCCACCTGCGCGGTGGCGTGGAGCCGCCGGGTGACCCGGGTGACCGCCACGACGCCGACGGCGAGGGTCGCCGCGATCGCCAGGATCGAGGAGCCGACGATCGACCGGTCCAGGGCGTCGATGGTGCCCGCGCCCACGGTGTGGTCGACCCGCACCGCGAGGGCGTGCCCGTCCGCCGGACCGGCCGCCCACATGGTGGCCCGGCCCCGGTGGTCGGCGACCACGGTCCCGCGCTCGCCCCGCGCCGTCAGCTCCCGCAGCTCCTCGGGGAGCCCGGGCGGGTCGAGCCCGGCGAACGGCGGCAGCGGCTCGCCCGCCTCGTACAGCCGGGTCACGTCCGTGAGGCGGGCGAGCGCCTTCTCCCGCGCGTCCCGCACGGTCTGCCCGGTCACCGAGACGTGCACCAGGGTGCCGAGCAGCGCGGCCAGCGCGCAGCACATCACGGCGATGAAGACCGCGGCCTTCCAGGTGAGCGTCGCGGTCCAGGCGGGCGCGCGCGGCCGTCCGGCCCGGCGGGGGCGGCTCATGGGGTGCTTTCCGGGGGCGTGTCCCGGGCTGGGTCGGGGGTGCTTTTCGGGGTCGTGTCCGGGGTCGGGGCGGGGGTGCTCTGCGTGGTCGTGTCCGGGGCCGGCTCGGGGGCGCTCTTCGGGGTCCGCTCCGTGGGTGGGCCGCCGGTGACGGAGCCTCGCGGGGTGCCTGGGGTGCCTGGGGTGCCTGGGGTGCCTGGGGTGCCTGGGGTGCCTGGGGTGCCTGGGGTGCCCGGGGTGCCCGGGCTGTCCGGGGTGCGAGAGGTGCGCGGGCTGTCGGGGGTGTGCGGGGGCGTCCGTACCGGCACGATCTCGTCCCGCGCCGGAAGCATGCTGTGCTGACGCTCGTCCCACGACCACGCGGTCCGGTACTCGTACCCGGGGATCCCCGCCGAGGCCGCCCGTACGATCAGGTCGCGGCCGGCCAGCTCCACGCTGATCACCTGGTCGACGGTGGACATCACCCGGGTGAGCCCTCCCCGCTCGGCGAGGTACACCCGGACGGCGACCTGCTGCTCGGGCATCCGGATCCCGACGATCAGCTCGTCCCGGCCGTTGCCGGTGAGGTCCCGGTAGTACGGCGACAGCACCGGGCACGCCGCCGGCGCGGTGTCGCACGCGAGGATCGCGCGGGCGGTCTCCTGGTACATGCCGTCGCCGCCGGTGTACGTGTCGGGGTGGGCCGCCACCTCCGCGCGGACCACCGCGACCGGGTCCACGGTCCGCACGTCGGCGTTCCGCACGGTGATCCCCGGCACCCGCTCGGTGTCCGTCTCCCCGTAGTCCACGGGCGGATCCGAGGCGGGCGGCAGCTCCGGCCAGAGCCGCACCGGCCCCACGGCGGTCGGCGTCGGCCCGTCACTCTCCAGCCCTCCGCCGGTCCCGCAGCCGGCCAGCGCGACGAGCGCGGCGGCGGCGAGGACGGCGGTGCGGACTCTCACGGGGCTCCCAGGTCGGACGGGCGGTCTCGGAAAGACCATATGTCCAATTAGGGAAGGTCATCCCCCTCGGGGCGCGCGGGCGGCACCGGACGAACCCCGGTGGGCGCGCGCACGGGCGGGTGCGCGCACGGGTCGGCGTTGCTCACCGGCAGGCGCTCACCGGCCAGGTGTGCTCAGCGGCCGGCGTCCTCACCGGCAGGTGTGCTCCGCGGCCAGGTGTGCTCACCGGCGGGCGCGCTCAGCGGTCGGCGTGCTCAGCGGTCGGCGTGCTCACCGGCCGCGCAGCAGGCGTACCGCGTCCGCGGCCGCGGGGGAGAGCGGGACGTCCGGCAGGTCGGGCAGGGGGACCCAGGCCGCGGCGTCGGTGGAGCCGCCCGTCTCGGAGACCGCGGGCACCACGCCCGCCGGCAGGCCGACGGCGTAGAAGAGCGCGGTCAGGTGCCAGTCGACACCTCCCCGGCGGGCCGTGTAGCTCCGCGCGTCCAGCAGTTCGGCGCCGACCGCCTCCAGACCGGTCTCCTCCCGGAGCTCGCGGACCAGCGCCTCGACGGGCTGCTCGCCCGGGTCCACGCCGCCGCCGGGCAGGTGCCACAGCCCCGGGGCGAAGACCGGAGAGGCGTCCGAGAGCCGGGTCAGCAGGATCCGGCCCTCGCGCACCGCGAGGGCGTACGCCGAGACCCGCGTCCGCACCCGTCCGCTCATCGGCCGCCGCCCTCCGCGTGCCCGATCCCGTCCCCGGCCGCCCGCCCGTCCTGCCACGGCCGGGCCGGACGCTCCATCAGGGCCAGCGCCGCCCGGCACAGGGTCAGCAGCTTCTCGTCCTGGTGGACGTCGTGGCTGCCGGAGGCACCCTCCCGGGCGTTGTGCCGGCGCCGCCGGGTCAGCTCGGTGAGGATCGGCAGCTGCGCCGCCGCCGCGGCCGGGCCCATCTCGGCGAGGCACGCGGCGATCTCCACGCGCGCGTGCCGGTTCTCCTCCCAGGCCGCGAGCAGCACCGGCAGCGTCCGCTCCGTCTCCCCCGACACCCGCCACAGCGCCGCCGCGCACCGCACCCGCTCCCACAGGTCCCGCGAGGTCAGCCCCGGCCGCAGAGCCCGCGCCGCCCCGGCCGCCGCCGGACCGATCGCGCCCAGCGCCTGCGCCGCCGCGCACCGGTCCGCGCCCGACGCCCCGGGCCGCAGCCGGCGCACCAGGGCCGGCACCACCGCCTCCGCGTCCCCCTCGACCGCCCACAGGGCGCGCGCCGCCGCCGTGGCGACCGACGCCGTCTCCGCGCCCAGCAGCTCCCGCAGCTCGGGCACGGCCTCCCGGGCCGCGGGCCCGAACGCGCCGAGGGTCCGCGCCACCGCCTCCCGCACCCACTCGCGCCGGTGCTCCGGAGCCCCGCGCAGCACCCGCAGCACCTCGGGCAGCGCCTGGCCGCCCCGTACCGCCGCCAGCGCGTACAGCAGCGGCGCCGCCCGGTCGTACAGGTCCTCGTCCAGCTCCACCGCCGCGAGGCGCCGCCGCAGCAGCGGCGCGAGCCCCGCCGCGGCCGGGCCCAGCCCGTCCACCGCGTACAGCAGCTCGCGCCGGACCTCGCCCCGCCCCTCCAGCGCCCGCGCGAGCAGCGGCACGGCGCGGACGTCACCGCTCCGCGCGAGCGCGAGGAGCGCGCCGTCCCGCCCGGTCCTGCCGGTGAGCTCCGCCAGGCCGCCGCCGACCGGAGCCCCGCCCGGCCGCTCGGCGAGGACCCCGGCCAGCGCGTCGGCCGCGGGGGAGCCCAGCTCGAAGAGGCGCTCCAGGAAGGAGGTGGCGGCCTCGCGGAGCCGGGCGTCGGGATCGGCGAGCTGCGCGCCGACGAGCGCGACGACCTCCTCGTACCGCCCCCGCCAGAGCCGTATCAGCCCGCCGCACAGCCAGATCGCGTCCGAACGCTGCCCCGGGTCAGGGCTCCGCAGCTGCGCCAGGATCAGGGCGATCCGGTCGTCCACCCGGTCGTCCAGCGCACCGTGCAGCGTCCGCAGCAGCTCCTCCGTCCACGGCGTCCGCCGCTCCGCCACCTGCTCCCCGAGGAGCTCGCGCACCTGCCCCACCAGCGTCACCGGTATCCGCGCGGCGGCGGTCTCACCGCCCCCTTCGTCCGGGACCGGCGCCGTCCGGATCTCCTCCAGGAGCTCCGTCACCCGCCGCACCACGTCCTCCGGGATCCGCCCGGGCGCGCAGCGCGCCAGCTGGGCCAGCGCCGCGAGCCGCAGCCCCGGGTCCTGCGCCGCCCGTGCCAGCCAGCCCAGCCAGTCGACGGTCTCGGCGCGCAGCGAGGCGTGCCGCAGCGCGATCCGCCCGACCGCCTCGACCAGCGCGAGCCGCACCTCCGTGTCCGGCTCCACGGTCAGCCGCTCCCGCAGCAGGGTCAGCACGCGCGCGGGGTCCGGGTGCAGCGAGGCCAGCGCCACCGGCGCGGCGAGCCGCACCTCGGGGTCGGCGTCGTCGACCAGACCGAGGAAGACGTCGGCGCCGGCGGCGACGGCGGCGGCGGCCATCGCGAAGTTCGCGGCGGGGACGAACTCGGCGTCGGCCGGGCCCGGACCGGCCGGTCCGTCCAGGTCGTCGTCCTCGTCGTCGAGCTCGATCCCGCCGATGCTGGTGAGCAGTTCGACGATGCCGCCGCGGTCCTGGACGGCGGGGTCGGCGACGAGCTCCAGGAGGAAGGGGATGCAGGCGAGCGTGGAGTCGTACACGTCGCCCTGGTGGTGCACCGCGCCGTACATGCCGTCGAGGCCCGTCTCCCGCTCGGCGGGGTCGGGCGAGGCGAGAGCGCGGAGCAGGGCCGGCACGTCGTCCGCGGGGCCGTAGGCGTGCCCCAGCGAGGCCCAGTCGACCTCCTCGATCCCCGTCAGCATTGCCAGGCCGCCTTCCCCGTGAGCCCTTCACCAGGCAGCAAGTGTGCACCACGGGACGCCTGTCGACGCCGAACGGGAGCCACCCGCCCCACGGCCGGGGAGCGTTCCGCTCGGTTTGCGCCATGTACGGCGCGAGGACCGGTCGTTGCGCACGATTCCGGCCCCGCGACACCCTCCATGCGTGCGCGTGGGGAGGTTCCGCCTCGCCTTCTCCACGGCCTCGGCCGCCACACCCTCCACGCGTGCGCGTGGGGAGGGGACCGGGAAGAGGCTGCGGTTCTCGCGGCTGCGCACCCTCCACGTGTGCGCGTGGGGAGGGCTCAGACCCCCTCGCCCCGGAACCGTACGAAAGCGGCGGACTCGTGCCGCCCGGCGACCTGCCGCAGCTCGACCGCGGGCGGCCGGGCGATCCGCAGCACCGGCCCGTGCTCGGGATCGGTCTCCGCCGTCACGCCGCCACCGGTCTCCGCGACCCGGGCACCGACCTGCCGGGCCTGTACGGGGGTGAGCCGCGGCGTCGTCGTCAGGGTCCGCCCGTCCGGCAGCCGGACCAGCAGCGCCCGCGGCCGGCCGGCCGGCCCGACGAGCCCCACCAGCTCCGCGTCCACGGTCTCGGCGTGCCGCACCTTCCGCCAGGACCAGGTGGAGCCGGAGCGGTACGCCGAACCCATCGCCTTGGCCACCACCCCCTCCACCCCCGCCTCCCGCAGGTCCCGGAACCAGGCGCGCGCGGTCTCCTCGTCGTCCGTGGCCAGCACCCGCTGGAGCGGCGGACCCACCTCGCGCAGCGCCGTGCCGAGCAGCTCCCACCGGTCCCGCAGCGGCAGCGCCCGCACGTCCCGGCCGGGCACCGCGAGCAGGTCGAAGGCGATGTACGAGACCGGCACCCCGGTCCGCTTCCGGTCGGCGTGCGAGCGGAGCAGGTCGGTGAAGCTGAGCCGTCCCTCCCGGTACGCGCACAGCTCGCCGTCCAGCACGATCCCCGGCGGCAGCCGCTCCGCGAGCGCCGCCGCGATGTCCGGGAACTCGGGGGAGAGGTCGCGCCGGGACCGCGACTGGAGCACCACCCGCCCGCCCTCCAGGACGAACGCGAGGGCCCGGAACCCGTCGAGCTTCAGGGAGTACTGCAGGTCGCGGGGCGGCGGCGCCTGGCCGGGAATCTCCTCCGCCGTCCGCGGCCGCATGACGTCGACCGGCGGCAGGAGCACGACCCGGCCACCGCCGCCCCGGCTCCCGTTCACGGCACGGCCCCCGCCCGCCCCGCGTCGAACAGGGGCCCCAGCAGCTCCCCGTACCGCTCCAGACGTGGCGCGATGTCGCCCATCACGAAGGCGAGGCCGGCGGGGTCGGCACACGCCTCGACCTCCTCCCAGGTGACCGGCGCGGAGACGGTCGGCCGCTCGCGGGCCCGGAGGGTGTACGGGGTCGCGGTGGTCTTCGCGGCGGCGTTCTGGCTGTGGTCGACGAAGACCTTCCCGCCGCGCAGGGCCTTCGCCATCCGGTGGGTGACCAGCCGGGGCAGCTCCGCCTCCGCCTCGACGGCGAGCCGCTTCGCGTAGGCGGACACCTGCTCGGAGGGGGTCGGCACGAGGGGGACCAGCAGATGCAGCCCCTTGGCGCCGGAGGTCTTGGCGAGGGCTTCGAGCCCGTCCCCGGCGAGCCGCTCCCGCAGGTGGAGGGCGACCCGGCAGCAGTCGACGACCGTGGCGGGCGGCCCCGGGTCGAGGTCGAGGACGAGCCGGTCGGCGACGGCGAGGGCGGCGGCCGTCCACTGCGGGGTGTGGAACTCGACGACGAGGTTGGACGCCCACACCAGCGAGGGCAGGTCCTGGACCATCACCTGCCGGGCCCGCGGGTCCTCGGTGCGCGGCACCGGCGTGGTCGCCACCCAGGCGGGCGTACCCGGAGGCGGGTTCTTCGTGAAGAAGAGCTGCCCGCCGGGCCCGTCCGGATAGCGGAGGAAGGAGACCGGCCGGTCGCGCAGATGCGGCAGGATCGCCGCCTCGACAGTGGCGTAGTAGTGCAGCAGCTCGCCCTTGGTGGTGCCCGTGGCGGGGTGGATGACCTTGCCGAGGTTACTGAGCGTGATGCGCCGCCCCGCCACCTCTGTGATGGGCGTCATACGATGAGACTCCCATATTTCCCGCCAGACCGGCACGAAGGGTAGGAACCGTGCGATCTATCTGGAACGGCGCCATATCCTTCGGGTTGGTCAGCATCCCGATCAAGCTGGTGAACGCCACCGAGAGCCGGTCCGTCTCCTTCCGCCAGATCCACGTCGAGGACGGCGGCCGGATCCGCTACCGCAAGGTCTGCGAGCTGGACGGCGAGGAGGTCGGACAGGCCGAGATCGGGAAGGCGTACGAGGACGCCGACGGGACCATGATCCCGATCACCGACGAGGACCTGGCCGCGCTGCCGCTGCCCACCGCCAAGACGATCGAGATCGTCGCCTTCGTCCCGGCGGGCGACATCGATCCGCTCCAGATGGACGCCGCCTACTACCTCTCCGCCAACGGAGTCCCCGCCGCGAAGCCGTACACCCTCCTGCGCGAGGCCCTGAAGCGCAGCGACAAGGTGGCCGTCGCCAAGTACGCCCTGCGGGGGCGCGAACGCCTCGGCATGCTCCGGGTCGTCGATGACGTCATCGCCATGCACGGCCTGCTCTGGCCCGACGAGATCCGCGCCCCTGAGGGGGTGGCCCCCGAGACCCCGGTGACGGTCCGCGAGGCCGAGCTGGACCTGGCGGACGCCCTGATGGCCACCCTCGGCGAGGTCGACATCACCAGCCTGCACGACGACTACCGCGAGGCCGTCGAGGAGATGATCGCGGCGAAGGCGGCCGGCGGTGAGGGCGTGGCACCCCCCGAGCCGGGCGAGGAGGGCGAGGGCGGCCAGGTGATCGACCTGATGGCGGCCCTGGAGAAGAGCGTCCGCGACGCGAAGGAGGCCCGGGGCGAACCGGCGGAGGTCACCGACATCAAGAGCCGCCCGGCGAAGCGGACCGCGGCGAAGAAGGCGGCGGCGAAGAAGACGACGGCCGGGAAGGCCGCCACGGCGGAGAGGGCGGCCGCGAAGAAGGTCCCCGCGAAGAAGACGACGGCGAAGAAGGCCTCGGCGAAGGAGACGACGGCGAAGAGGACGACGGCCGGGAAGCCGCCCGCCAAGAGGCAGGCCGCGAAGAAGCAGCCCGCCGAGAAGCAGGCGGCGACCACCCGGAAGAGCGCCTCCGGCAAGCGCTCCGCCTGACCGTGATGCCGCTCCCCGACCATCGCGGAAACGTTTCATGCATTACGGTGTAGAAGCGATAAATGCCCCTATTCAGGTGACCTGTCCACCTTGAGGTCGCGAGCGATGAGCCACAAGCACCACTCGGGCGACGGCGACGAGCTGCTCGCCCGCCTGGGCTCGCTGACCGCCCAGGCGCGCCGGCACGCGGAGCTCCAGCGTTCCCAGGTCGAGCTGGCGCTCGCCCTCCAGCGCGACATGCTGCCCTCCCAGCTGCCCGAGGTTCCCGGCTTCCGGCTCGCCGTCTCGTACGCACCCGCCTGCACCGGCCTCAACGTCGGCGGCGACTGGTACGACGCCTTCGTCCTGCCCGACGGCCGCCTCGGCCTCTCCATCGGCGACGTCCAGGGCCACAACATCGAGGCGGCGGCGCTCATGGGCCAGATACGGGTGGCCCTGCGCGCGCTCGCGTCGGTCGGAGGCGAGCCGGGCGAACTCCTCGCCCGGACCAACGACCTCCTCCTCTCCCTCGGCGGCACCCTCTTCGCCACCTGCACCTTCATGCGCCTCGACCCCGCCACCGGCCTCCTGGAGAGCGCGCGGGCCGGCCACCTCCCCTTCGTCTGGGCGACGGCCGACGGCAGGTCCGGCACCTCGCAGGACGCCGGAGGGCCGCCGCTCGGCGTCCTGTCGGGCGCCGAGTACCCCGTCACCCGCTACCGCCTCACCCAGGGCGGAGTCTTCGTCCTGCTCACGGACGGCGTCGTGGAGGGCCCCTCGCTCCCCGTCGACGAGGGCCTCGACCAGGCCGTCCGGCTCGCCGGCATCGCCGCCGTCGCCGGCCTGTCGCCGGAGTCCGTCGCCGCCGCCGTGATCAAGGGCGCCGAACGCGTGGGCCAGGAGGACGACGCGGCGGTCCTGGTCGTGGGCCACGACGAACGCGGCACACCCCCGGCGGACCCGCGGCCGTGAGGGAGGGCCCGTAGGGACCGCCGTTCACCCGGATCCCACCCGTTTCACCCGGGAAGCCGGACGGAACACCCTCTCCCCTCGCCGCCGGGCCCGGGCCGTTGTCTGATGGCTGATGTGCCGATTGCCAAGGAGTTCGATCCGCGCCGGACGGCCCTGGTGGCCGTCCAGAGCCTCGCGGTCGCCGCGGCCTACTTCGCCGCCGGGCGGCTCGGGCTCACCCGGCAGCTCGTCGTCGAAGGCGCGATCTACACCCCGATCTGGCCCCCCACGGGCGTCGCGCTCGCGGCCTTCCTGATCCTCGGCCTCCGCGTCTGGGGCGGCGTCGCCCTGGGCGCCCTCCTCGTCATCGCGTCGATCGCGACGCTCCGCCCCGTGGCCCTGGTCAACGTCCTCGGCAACACCGCCGCCCCGGTCTTCGCCTACCTCCTGCTGCGCAAGGCCGGCTTCAGCACCCGCCTGGACCGGCTCCGCGACGGCCTGGCCCTGGTCTTCCTCGGCGCCTTCGCGGCGATGACGATCAGCGCGACCACCGGTGTCGGCGTCCAGGTCCTCACGGACCGCCTCCCGGCCGAGGACTTCTGGGCGGTCTGGCTGGCCTGGTGGGTGGGCGACGCGATGGGTGTCCTGCTCGTCACCCCGGTCCTGCTCCTCCTGAGGGACGCCAGGCCCCCCTTCCGGATGGGGCGGTGGAAGGAGGTCGCGGGCCTCGCCGCGGTCACCCTCGCGGCCGTCGCGATCGCCGCCAACAGCCACATGAGCCTCCTCTACCTCGTCTACCCCCTCCTGATCTGGGCCGCCCTCAGCTTCCAGCTCGCCGGCAGCACGCTCTGCGCCCTGTACGCCTCGGTCATGGCCACCGTCGCCGCCACCGACCAGACGGGCCCCTTCGCCGACCTGACCCAGATCGAAGTCATGATCAAACTCCAGACCTTCAACGGCACCATGGCACTCACGGCCCTCCTGCTCTCCGCCGTGATCACCGAGCAGCTCAACACCCGCCGCTCCGTGGAACAGGCCTGCGAAGAACTCCTGGAGGTCCTGGAGCACCTCACCGCGGGCGAATCCCGCCCCCCGCCCCCCTGACCCCCGCGCCCACCCCGGCGCGCACATACAACAAGACCCCGCTCTCAGCGTTTCCGCTGATCACGGGGTCTGTGTGGCACTTCCTGCGAAGTGCCCCCGGCAGGATTCGAACCTGCGCACACGGCTCCGGAGGCCGTTGCTCTATCCCCTGAGCTACGGGGGCTTCGTCGCGCTCTGTGGCGACGGGTAGAACCCTACCAGCTCTCTCGGGGTGCCTGTGAACAGGTATTTCCGGGGCGTCACCAGGGGGTGTTCGCTCGCGCGGGTCGGAAGTGGGCAAAACCCGGACGCAGCCCCTGGGGGCGGCCTACTCTCGTTCACGTGTCAGGCATGTCCGGGCGGGTGCTCGTTGTCGACGACAACAAGGTCATCCGGCAGTTGATCAGGGTCAATCTCGAACTAGAGGGGTTCGAGGTCGTGACCGCGGCCGACGGTGCCGAGTGTCTGGACGTGGTGCACCGCGTCCGGCCCGACGTCGTCACCCTCGACGTCGTCATGCCGAGGCTCGACGGCATCCAGACCGCCCAGCGGCTGCGGGAGGACCCGCGGACCCGCCACCTGCCCGTGGCCATCATCAGCGCCTGCGGAGAGGGCGAGGCCGCACCGGCGGCGGACGCCTTCCTCGCCAAGCCCTTCGAGCCGGCCGAGCTCGTACGGGTCGTCCGCCAGTTGCTGCACCGGGAACCCCGGCAGCGGCGCCAGGCCGGGACGCCCGACGCGGGAGAGGAGCCGTCCGCAGGGGACGGGACCACGGGCAGACCGGCCGCCGGGAGCATGCGCCCCGGGCGCTGAGCGCGCGGGGCGGCCACCCCGCCGACCTAGGGGTTCGCCCCGTACGCCCATGCGGGGCGACCCCCGTCGACCTCGGGCTTCACCCCCGGAACCCGGGCGGGTGCCCGGATGGCGAAACCGGTTCGCGTTCCGACCCCCCTCCTCCCCTAGGCTGGGACCGTGACCCCCGCGGACCTCTCCCTCACCGTGCAGCACGCCGTGCGCCGCGCGGTCGACGACGGTGCGCTCCGGGTCGACGTCCCGCCGCGCGTCAAGGTCGAGAAGGCCCGGCCCGGCGGAGTGGGGGAGTACGCCAGCAGCATCGCCCTCTCGCTCGCCCGGCCCGCCGGGCGGCCCGCGCTCGACGTCGCCGCCGAGCTGAAGACCCGGCTCGACGGCGCCGCCGGGATCCTCGCCGTGGACATCACCGGGCCCGGCTTCCTGAACTTCACCCTGCGGCGCGGGAGCGGCGCCGCACTCGTCCGGGCCGTCCGCGCCGCCGGACCCTCGTACGGGCGCGGCGACGCGCTCGCCGGACAGACCGTGCGGTTCGAGCCCCCGGCCGAGGCCCGCGCCTCCGTCGTCGTCGGATGCCTCATCGGACTGCTGCGCGGACAGGGCGCCGACGCGGACACCGCGGCCGGCGGCGAGCGGCCGTACGTCCATCCCGGCGCCGACGAGACCGCCCTGCTCGGGACCGACGCCGCCCGCTGGCGGCTGCTGCGGGCCGCACCGCAGGACCGGCCACTCGACGGCCCCCCGCTCCTCGCGCGCCACGAACGCAACGGGCTCTTCCGCGTCCGGTACGCCCACTCCCGCGCCCAGCGGCTCCTCGTCAACGGAGCACAGCTCGGCGTCCTCCCCGCGTACGACACCGACGTCGAGGACCCGCTCGCCGGGCTGCTCCGCGACCACCCCGACGTCCTCCTCGCCGCCGCCCGCCACCGCGCCCCCGACCGGGTCGCGCGGCACCTCGAAGCCGTCGCCGACGCGCTGCTCGGCTTCCAGCACACCGTTCTGCCGCTCGGCGACGAGAAACCCTCGGTCGCCCACCGCTCCCGGCTCGCGCTCGCCGAAGCCGCCGGGACGGTGCTCGCCGGCGGCCTCTCCGTGCTCGGCATCAGCGCACCCGACCGGATCTGAAAAGAGCAGACCAGACATGAGCCGTTCCGCCCACCCCGCCGGCCCCCGCCACGCCGACGTGCTCCCCGAGGGCCACTACACCGCGCCGCCCGCCGACCTGAACACGCTCGACCCCAAGGTGTGGGCGCGGACCGTGGACCGGGACGAGCAGGGCGTCGCGACCGTCGGCGGACTGCGCGTCACCGACCTTGCCGAGGAGTTCGGGACCCCCGCCTACTTCCTCGACGAGACCGACTTCCGCGCCCGCTGCCGCGCCTGGGCCGAGGCCTTCGGCGCCGACGCCGACGTCTTCTACGCCGGCAAGGCGTTCCTCTCCCGCGCGATCGTCCGCTGGCTCCACGAGGAGGGCCTCAACCTCGACGTCTGCTCCGGCGGCGAGCTGGCCACCGCCCTGTCCGCCGGGATGCCCGCCGAGCGGATCGCCTTCCACGGCAACAACAAGAGCGAGGAGGAGATCCGGCGGGCCGTCGAGGTCGGCGTCGGACGGATCGTCCTCGACTCCTTCCAGGAGATCGTCCGGGTGGCCCACGTCGCCCAGTCCCTCGGCAAGCGGCAGCGCGTGCAGATCCGCGTCACGGTCGGCGTCGAGGCGCACACCCACGAGTTCATCGCCACCGCCCATGAGGACCAGAAGTTCGGCATCGCGCTCGCCGGCGGGCAGGCCGCAGAGGCCGTGCGCCGGGCGCTGAGGCTCGACGGCCTGGAGCTCGTCGGCATCCACTCGCACATCGGCTCCCAGATCTTCGACATGGCCGGCTTCGAGGTCTCCGCCCGTCGCGTCGTCCAGCTCCTCGCCGAGGTCCGCGACGAGCACGGCGTCGAACTCCCCGAGATCGACCTCGGCGGCGGCCTCGGCATCGCGTACACCTCCGCGGACGACCCGCGCGAGCCGCACGAGATCGCCAAGGCCCTCGGCGAGATCGTCAGCCGCGAGTGCGAGGCCGCCGGACTGCGCACCCCCCGCATCTCGGTCGAGCCGGGCCGCGCCATCGTCGGCCCGACCGCCTTCACGCTGTACCGGGTGGGCACCATCAAGCCGCTCGACGGGCTGCGCACGTACGTCAGCGTGGACGGCGGCATGTCGGACAACATCCGCACCGCCCTGTACGACGCCGAGTACAGCGTCAGCCTCGTCTCCCGCGTCAGCGACGCCGAGCCGATGCTCTCCCGGGTCGTCGGCAAGCACTGCGAGAGCGGCGACATCGTCGTGCGCGACGCCTTCCTCCCCGCCGACCTGGCGCCCGGCGACCTGCTCGCCGTGCCCGCCACCGGCGCCTACTGCCGCTCCATGGCGAGCAACTACAACCACGCCCTCCGGCCGCCCGTGGTGGCGGTCCGGGACGGCGAAGCAAGGGTCATCGTCCGCCGCGAGACGGAGGAAGATCTCCTGCGTCTCGACGTCGGCTGATGAAATAGTCGGGTGATGGAATCGATGTCTCAGGATCCGGACGGAGGGCTGAATCCGCCGTCCGGTGAGTGAGACTTGTCCCCATCCCCGCCAGAACCGTAGAGATACGAATCAGAAGTACGAGAAACGAGGGTCGGATGATGCGTACGCGTCCGCTGAAGGTGGCGCTGCTGGGCTGTGGAGTTGTCGGCTCCGAGGTGGCGCGCATCATGACGACGCACGCCGACGACCTCGCCGCGCGCATCGGCGCGCCGATCGAGCTCGCCGGCGTGGCCGTCCGCCGGCCCGACAAGGTCCGCGGCGGCATCGACCCCGCGCTGATCACCACCGACGCGACCGCCCTGGTCAAACGCGGGGACATCGACGTCGTCGTCGAGGTCATCGGCGGGATCGAGCCGGCCCGCGCCCTCATCACCACCGCCTTCGAGCACGGCGCCTCCGTGGTCTCCGCCAACAAGGCGCTGCTCGCCCAGGACGGCGCGACCCTCTACGCCGCCGCCGAGCAGCACGGGCGCGACCTCTACTTCGAGGCCGCCGTCGCCGGCGCCATCCCGCTGATCCGCCCGCTCCGCGAGTCCCTCGCCGGCGACAAGATCAACCGCGTGATGGGCATCGTCAACGGCACCACGAACTTCATCCTCGACAAGATGGACTCGACCGGCGCCGGCTACCAGGAGGCCCTGGACGAGGCCACCGCGCTCGGGTACGCCGAGGCCGACCCGACCGCCGACGTGGAGGGCTTCGACGCCGCCGCCAAGGCCGCCATCCTCGCGGGGATCGCCTTCCACACGCGCGTGCGCCTCGACGACGTCTACCGCGAGGGCATGACCGAGGTCACCGCCGCCGACTTCGCCTCCGCCCGCCAGATGGGCTGCACCATCAAGCTGCTCGCCATCTGCGAGCGCGCCGCCGACGGCGAGTCCGTCACCGCGCGCGTGCACCCGGCGATGATCCCGCTGAGCCACCCGCTGGCCTCGGTCCGCGAGGCGTACAACGCGGTCTTCGTCGAGGCGGAGGCCGCCGGGCGGCTCATGTTCTACGGCCCGGGCGCCGGCGGCTCGCCGACCGCCTCGGCCGTTCTCGGCGACGTCGTCGCCGTCTGCCGCAACCGTCTCAACGAGGCGACGGGCCCCGGCGAGTCCGCGTACACCCAGCTGCCCGTGAGCCCCATGGGCGACGTGGTGACGCGGTACCACATCAGCCTCGACGTGGCCGACAAGCCGGGCGTCCTCGCCCAGGTCGCGACGGTCTTCGCCGAGCACGGGGTGTCGATCGACACCGTCCGACAGCAGGGCAAGGACGGCGAGGCCTCCCTCGTCGTCGTCACCCACCGCGCGGCCGACGCAGCCCTCTCCGGGACCGTCGAAGCGCTGCGCAAGCTCGACACCGTGCGCGGTGTCGCCAGCATCATGCGTGTTGAAGGGGAGTAAGGACCCATGACCAACAAGGGCACCCACCAGTGGCGCGGCATCATCGAGGAGTACCGGGACCGCCTTCCGGTCACGGACACGACGCCGGTCGTCACGCTCCGTGAGGGCGGTACGCCGCTCGTCCCCGCTCAGGTCCTGTCCGAGCGCACGGGCTGCGAGGTGCACCTCAAGGTCGAGGGCGCCAACCCCACCGGTTCCTTCAAGGACCGGGGCATGACCATGGCCATCACCCGGGCGAAGGAGGAGGGCGCCAAGGCGGTCATCTGCGCCTCCACCGGCAACACCTCGGCCTCCGCCGCCGCGTACGCGGTGCGGGCCGGGATGGTCTCCGCGGTGCTGGTGCCGCAGGGCAAGATCGCGCTCGGCAAGATGGGCCAGGCCCTCGTGCACGGCGCGAAGATCCTCCAGGTCGACGGCAACTTCGACGACTGCCTGACGCTGGCCCGCTCGCTCTCCGAGAACTACCCGGTGGCGCTGGTCAATTCGGTCAACCCGGTCCGCATCGAGGGCCAGAAGACCGCCGCGTTCGAGATCGTGGACATGCTCGGCGACGCGCCCGACATCCACGTGCTGCCCGTCGGCAACGCCGGCAACATCACGGCCTACTGGAAGGGCTACACCGAGTACGCCGCCGACGGTCTGGCGACCCGCCGTCCGCGCATGTGGGGCTTCCAGGCGTCCGGTTCGGCCCCGCTGGTCCGCGGCGAGGTCGTCAAGGACCCGTCGACCATCGCCACCGCGATCCGCATCGGCAACCCGGCCTCCTGGCAGTACGCGATCGCCGCGCGCGACGAGTCGGGCGGCTTCATCGACGAGGTGACGGACCGTGAGATCCTGCGCGCCTACCGCCTGTTGGCCGCGCAGGAGGGCGTCTTCGTGGAGCCCGCCTCGGCCGCCTCGGTCGCCGGTCTGCTGAAGGCCGCCGAGCAGGGCAAGGTCGACCCGGGCCAGCGGATCGTCTGCACGGTCACCGGCAACGGTCTGAAGGACCCCGACTGGGCCGTCGCCGGCGCCCCGCAGCCCGTCACCGTCCCGGTGGACGCCGCGGCCGCCGCGGAGCGGCTCGGACTGGCCTGATCCCGCTGCCCCGGACGGGGGAGCGGACGCTCGGGAACGAGCGGAAACTCCCCCGACGGGGTGAGCCGACTGGTCGAAACCCGATCAGGAACGTACATAGGCGCACAGGTTGGCGCGCGACACGCACCGTGCGCCTCCCGTGCGCCCTATGTCGCCGCAGAACCTTCCTTCGATAGGCTGTACCGAACCCGCCCCGGCGCATATGCGCGGTGTCGTTGCCGTTGTCGCCCCTTCGCGGCCGAACGGCCGAAACGGCCCCCCGGGTTCCCCGCACTTCTCTTGAACACCCCGTTGCCGCAGTCAAGGAGAGTCATCGAGCGATGGCCGGTCCCGCGTTCCGCGCCGCCGCCGTACGGGTGCGCGTCCCCGCCACCAGCGCCAACCTCGGCCCGGGCTTCGACGCCTTCGGCCTGTCGCTGGGCCTCTACGACGACGTGGTCGTCCGGGTCGCCGACTCCGGGCTGCACGTCGACATCGCCGGAGAAGGCGCCGAGACGCTCCCGCGCGACGAGAGCCACCTGCTCGTACGCTCCCTGCGTACGGCCTTCGACCTGCTCGGCGGGCAGCCGCGCGGCCTGGAGGTCGTGTGCGCCAACCGCATCCCGCACGGCCGCGGCCTCGGCTCCTCCTCCGCCGCCATCTGCGCCGGCATCGTCGCCGCCCGCGCCGTGACCATAGGCGGGGACGCCAAGCTCGACGAGGCCGCCCTGCTGGAGCTGGCCACCGAGATCGAGGGCCACCCCGACAACGTCGCCGCCTGTCTCCTCGGCGGTTTCACCCTCGCGTGGACCGAGGCCGGTGCCGCGCGGGCGATCAGGATGGACCCCTCGGATTCCATCGTTCCGGTGGTTTTCGTGCCCGGCAAGCCGGTGCTGACGGAGACCGCCCGGGGCCTGCTGCCGCGCACCGTCCCGCACGTCGACGCCGCCGCCAACGCCGGTCGCGCCGCCCTCCTCGTCGAGGCCCTGACCCGCCGCCCCGAGCTGCTGCTCGCGGCCACCGAGGACCGGCTGCACCAGGAGTACCGGGCCCCCGCGATGCCGGAGAGCATCGCCCTCGTGAACCGGCTGCGGGCGGACGGCGTGCCCGCGGTCATCTCCGGCGCGGGCCCCACGGTCCTCGCGCTGGCCGACAACGGGACGGCCGACAAGGTCGCCCTGCTCGCGGGCGAGGGCTGGGCCGCCAACCGGCTCGACCTCGACGCGCCCGGAGCGAGCGTGCTGCCGCTGGCGCCCTGACGGCGCTGCGGCGGACGCCGTACGGGACGCCGGGCAGCGTCCTGAACACGCGATTGCCGGTGAGTGAGAGGGGGAATGTTTGTTGGAGCCGGTAGTGTTAACCTCAAGTCTGCACCCGACCTCTTTGTGGAGCGGTGCGGAGTGTCCCCTCAGGGACCACCCATTCTTCCGGGAGCCTCCCCAACTGCCTGAGCAGCCTGCCTGAGCAGTTTCGAGCACGCTCCGGAACCGGCACGACACCCCTCGCTCTTTCCGTGCGAGGGCCGAGCAGGGGGCGCTCGGGCCGGACCCACAGCACGTTTTCTCCTCTCGCCGCATCCCGGCGGGACCACCGCCCCGGACACGGTCCGCCAACCAGGACCGCTGCCGGACAGCACAACCGGTCGCCGAGCCACAGGGCCGACGTCCGCTCCAGGGAAGGACCCTTCGTGAGCGACACCACCGATCTGATGGGCGTGACTGCCGACGAATCCGTCGACGCCGCCGCGCCCGCCGCAGGTGCTGCCAGTGGCGGCACCGCACGGCGCCGCCGCTCCGGCACCGGCCTCGAGGGCATGGTCCTGGCCGAGCTGCAGCAGGTCGCGTCCGGCCTCGGCATCAGGGGCACCGCGCGGATGCGCAAGAGCCAGCTGATCGAGGTCATCAAGGAGGCGCAGGCCGGCGGCGGTGCCGCCGCCCCCGCCAAGGCCGAGGCCCCCGCCGAGGCCAAGCCGAAGCGCCGCGCCACCTCCAAGGCCCGTACGGGCGAGACCGCCGAGGCCGCCGAGCCGAAGGCGGAGAAGGCCGAGCAGGCCCCCGCCCAGCAGCAGATCGACATCCCGGGCCAGCCGTCGAAGTCGCCCGCCGCCGAGCAGGGCGAGGAGCAGCCGGCCGGCGAGCGCCGCCGTCGCCGCGCCACGGCCCCCGCCGGTTCGCCGGACGGCGCCGAGGCCCCGCAGGCCGTCAAGACCGAGGCCCGTGCCGAGACCCGTACCGAGGCCAAGGGCGAGCCGCAGGGCGACAAGGCCGAGGCCGCCGCGGACACCGCCGAGGGCCGCACCCGCCGGGACCGCCGCGACCGCCGCGACCGCCAGCGCGAGCGCGGCAAGGGCGACGACCAGCAGCAGGGCGGCGGTCAGCGCAAGGACCAGCAGCGCCAGGGTCAGGGCCAGGGCCAGCAGCAGGGCCAGAGCCAGCGTCCGCAGGGCGGCGGCCTCCCGCAGGACGACGACGACGACTTCGACGGCGGCCGCCGCGGCCGTCGCGGGCGCTACCGCGACCGCCGGGGCCGTCGCGGGCGTGACGAGTTCGCCGCCGGTGAGCCGCAGGTCTCCGACGACGACGTCCTGATCCCCGTCGCGGGCATCCTCGACATCCTCGACAACTACGCGTTCATCCGGACCTCGGGCTACCTGCCCGGTCCGAACGACGTGTACGTCTCCCTCGCCCAGGTCCGCAAGAGCGGCCTGCGCAAGGGCGACCACCTCACCGGCGCGGTCCGCCAGCCGAAGGAGGGCGAGCGCCGCGAGAAGTTCAACGCGCTGGTCCGCCTCGACTCGACCAACGGCATGGCGCCGGACTCCGGCCGCGGCCGCCCCGAGTTCAACAAGCTGACCCCGCTCTACCCGCAGGACCGGCTCCGCCTGGAGTCCGACCCGGGCGTGCTGACCACGCGGATCATCGACCTCGTGTCGCCGATCGGCAAGGGCCAGCGCGGTCTGATCGTGGCCCCGCCGAAGACCGGCAAGACCATGATCATGCAGGCGATCGCCAACGCGATCACCCACAACAACCCCGAGTGCCACCTGATGGTCGTCCTGGTCGACGAGCGTCCGGAAGAGGTCACCGACATGCAGCGGTCGGTGAAGGGCGAGGTCATCTCCTCGACCTTCGACCGCCCGGCCGAGGACCACACCACCGTCGCCGAGCTGGCCATCGAGCGCGCCAAGCGCCTCGTCGAGCTGGGTCACGACGTGGTCGTCCTGCTGGACTCCATCACCCGCCTGGGCCGCGCGTACAACCTCGCGGCGCCCGCCTCCGGCCGCATCCTGTCCGGTGGTGTCGACTCGACCGCGCTCTACCCGCCGAAGCGCTTCTTCGGTGCCGCGCGCAACATCGAGGACGGCGGCTCGCTGACCATCCTGGCCACCGCGCTGGTCGACACCGGCTCGCGCATGGACGAGGTGATCTTCGAGGAGTTCAAGGGCACCGGCAACATGGAGCTCAAGCTCGACCGGAAGCTCGCCGACAAGCGGATCTTCCCGGCCGTCGACGTCGACGCCTCGGGTACGCGCAAGGAAGAGATCCTGCTCGGCAGCGACGAGCTCGCCGTCACCTGGAAGCTGCGTCGCGTGCTGCACGCGCTCGACCAGCAGCAGGCGATCGAGCTGCTGCTCGACAAGATGAAGCAGACGAAGTCGAACGGCGAGTTCCTCCTGCAGATCCAGAAGACGACGCCGGGCGGCAACAACGACTGACGTCGTCGTCGAGGAGACTCGCGTCACATCACGAGCGCCGACCCCCGAGTCGTAACCCGTTCGTGACCTGCGCAAACACCGTGCCCATCGCTCCCCGAGCGGTGGGCACGGTGCGTTATCGACAGCTCGCGCCCCGAAACCTCACAGGTCCGTATGCAACCCTTTCGGATGCTTCGCCGTCACATCAGGTGAACCATAGGCCCGAGGGAAGACGATGACCGAGCAGAACCAGAGCGGGCGCGCACGCGGAGGCGCCACCGGACGCCGCCGCAAACCGCCCGCCAAACGACGCCGCCGGATCGGCATAGCCGTGTCCGGCGCCACCGCCGTGCTCGTCCTGGCCGGCGCCGGACTCGGCTACGTGTACCTCAAGCTCGACGGCAACATCCAGGGCGTCGACATCAACGCCCAGCTGGGCACCGACCGCCCCAAGAACGTCGACAACGGCTCCATGGACATCCTCGTCCTCGGCTCCGACTCCCGCTCCGGCGACAACGGCGCCTACGGCAAGGACGAGGGCGGCGCCCGCTCCGACACCGCGATGGTCCTGCACGTCTACGAGGGCCACAAGGCGGCGAGCGTCGTCTCCATCCCGCGCGACACCCTCGTCGACCGCCCCGCCTGCACCGACGGGCAGGGCACCCGGGTCGCCGGCGAGAGCCGCGCCATGTTCAACACCGCGTACGAGGTCGGCGGCCCCGCCTGCGCCGTCAAGACCGTCGAGGCCATGTCCGGCATCCGCATGGACCACTACGTCGAGGTCGACTTCACCGGCTTCAAGAAGCTCATCGACACCCTCGGCGGCGTGGAGATCACCACCACCCGGGCCATCAAGGACTCCAAGAGCCACCTCGACCTGGAGCCCGGCACCCACACCCTCGACGGCGAGCAGTCCCTCGGCCTCGTCCGCACCCGCAAGAGCGTCGGCGACGGCAGCGACCTCGGCCGCATCCAGCTCCAGCAGGCCTTCATGAAGGCCTTCATCGAGCAGATCAAGGACGTCGGCGTCGGGACCAACCCCAAGAAGCTCCTCGACCTCGCCGACGCCGCCACCAAGGCCATCACCCCGGACTCCGAGCTCGACTCCGTCCAGGAGCTCATGGGGTTCGCCCAGGGCCTCACCGGCATCTCCGCCGACAAGGTCCACATGGTGACCCTCCCCGTCGAGTACGACCCCCGGGACCCCAACCGGGTCGTCCCCGTCGAGGAGAAGGCCCAGCAGGTCTGGAAGGCCCTGGAGCGCGACCGGCCGATCCCCGCCGCGGCCACCGAGGACACCGCCACCGGCCAGGCCGAGGGCGTCGTCCGCTGAGCCCGGACGGGCCCCGGACACCCCCGGGGAATACCGGCGGCCCCACCCCGGTTTGGGGAGATGCGGCCGGTCCTGGCAGACTGGTACGTCGGCCCCGGTTCACGTCCGCCGCAACCCGCGGCGACGACCCGGCGCCCTCCCGGAACTAGGAGACACCCTTGAAGCGCGAGATCCACCCCGAGTACGTCGAGACCCAGGTCAGCTGCACCTGTGGCGCGTCGTTCACCACCCGTAGCACCCTCACCGACGGCACCATCCGTGCCGAGGTCTGCTCCGAGTGCCACCCGTTCTACACGGGCAAGCAGAAGATCCTCGACACGGGTGGCCGCGTCGCCCGCTTCGAGGCCCGCTTCGGCAAGGCCGCCGGCTCCGCCCAGAAGTAGCGAGCCCCCGCGCCGGTCACCGGCCGTCCCTGCGCGGGCGGCCGGGACCGGCGCTTTGGCGTCCCCGTAGCAACTGACGAAACCAGGAGCCCGAAGATGTTCGAGGCGGTCGAGGAACTGGTCGGCGAGCACGCCGACCTCGAGAAGAAGCTCGCCGACCCGTCGGTCCACGCCGACCAGGCCAACGCGCGCAAGCTGAACAAGCGCTACGCCGAGCTGACCCCGATCGTGGGCACGTACCGCTCCTGGAAGCAGACCGGGGACGACATCGAGACCGCGCGCGAGTTCGCGCACGACGACCCCGACTTCGCCGCCGAGGTCAAGGAGCTGGAGAAGCAGCGCGAGGAGCTCACCGAGAAGCTCCGCCTCCTGCTGATCCCGCGCGACCCCAGCGACGACAAGGACGTCATCCTGGAGGTCAAGGCCGGCGCCGGCGGCGACGAGTCCGCCCTCTTCGCCGGGGACCTGCTCCGCATGTACCTCCGCTACGCCGAGCGCGTCGGCTGGAAGACCGAGATCATCGACGCCACCGAGTCCGAGCTCGGCGGCTACAAGGACGTCCAGGTCGCCGTGAAGACCAAGGGCGGCCAGGGCGCCACCGAGCCCGGCCAGGGCGTCTGGGCCCGCCTCAAGTACGAGGGCGGCGTCCACCGCGTGCAGCGCGTGCCCGCCACCGAGTCGCAGGGCCGCATCCACACCTCCGCCGCCGGCGTGCTCGTCACCCCGGAGGCCGAGGAGGTCGACGTCGAGATCCACGCCAACGACCTGCGCATCGACGTCTACCGCTCGTCCGGCCCCGGCGGCCAGTCGGTCAACACCACCGACTCCGCGGTCCGCATCACCCACCTGCCGACCGGCATCGTCGCCTCCTGCCAGAACGAGAAGAGCCAGCTCCAGAACAAGGAGCAGGCCATGCGCATCCTGCGCTCCAGGCTCCTCGCCGCCGCCCAGGAGAAGGCCGAGGCCGAGGCCGCCGACGCCCGCCGCAGCCAGGTCCGCACGGTCGACCGCTCCGAGAAGATCCGCACGTACAACTTCCCGGAGAACCGCCTCTCCGACCACCGCGTCGGCTTCAAGGCGTACAACCTCGACCAGGTCCTCGACGGAGAGCTCGACGCCGTCATCCAGGCCTGCGTCGACGCCGACTCGGCGGCCAAGCTCGCCGCGACCTGAGCCGCCCGTCCGCCGGCCCCGCCGAACCCGGGGCCGGCGCCGCGGCTCCCGCGTAAGGCCCCTCTCCAGCCCCACCCCGCACCACGGAGGACCAGCGTGAACCTGCTGCTTGCCGAGGTGGCCCAGGCCACCCAGCGGCTGGCCGACGCCGGCGTTCCCTCACCGCGTTTCGACGCGGAGGAGCTCGCCGCGTTCGTGCACGGCGTCAAGCGGGGGGAGCTGCACAACGTCAAGGACGCCGACTTCGACGCCCGCTACTGGGAGGCCATCGCCCGCCGCGAGGCGCGCGAACCGCTCCAGCACATCACCGGCCGGGCGTTCTTCCGCTACCTGGAGCTCCAGGTCGGCCCCGGCGTCTTCGTGCCCCGCCCGGAGACCGAGTCCGTGGTCGGCTGGGCCATAGACGCCGTCCGCGCGATGGACGTCGTCGAGCCGCTGATCGTCGACCTCTGCACCGGCTCCGGCGCCATCGCCCTCGCGATGGCCCAGGAGGTGCCCCGCTCGCGCGTCCACGCCGTCGAGCTCTCCGACGACGCGCTCGTCTGGACCCGGAAGAACGCCGAGGGCTCCCGCGTCACCGTCCACCAGGGCGACGCGCTCACCGCGCTCCCGGAGCTGAACGGCCAGGTCGACCTGGTCATCTCCAACCCGCCGTACATCCCCCTCACCGAGTGGGAGTACGTCGCGCCCGAGGCCCGCGACCACGACCCCGAGATGGCGCTCTTCTCCGGCGAGGACGGCCTCGACACCATCCGCGGCATCGAGCGCACCGCGCACCGCCTGCTGCGCCCCGGCGGCCTCGTCGTCATCGAGCACGCCGACACCCAGGGCGGCCAGGTGCCGTGGATCTTCAACGAGGAGGCCGGCTGGTCGGACGCCGCCGACCACCCCGACCTCAACAACCGGCCGCGCTTCGCGACCGCCCGCAAGGCGATGCCATGAGCCGGCACCGCACCACCACCGAGGAGGAGCGCGACTGATGGCACGCCGCTACGACTGCAACGAGTCGACCGACCGTGCGACCGGCCTGCGCGAAGCCGCGTCGGCCGTCCGCCGCGGCGAGCTCGTCGTGCTCCCCACCGACACCGTGTACGGGCTCGGCGCGGACGCCTTCTCCGGCGAGGCCGTCGCCGACCTGCTCGCCGCCAAGGGCCGCGGCCGCACCATGCCCACGCCCGTCCTCATCGGCTCCCCGAACACCCTGCACGGCCTCGTCACCGACTTCTCCGAGCACGCCTGGGAGCTCGTCGACGCCTTCTGGCCCGGCCCGCTCACGCTCGTCGCCCGCCACCAGCCGTCCCTCATGTGGGACCTCGGCGACACCCGCGGCACCGTCGCCATCCGCATGCCGCTGCACCCGGTCGCCATCGAGCTGCTCACCGAGGTCGGCCCGATGGCCGTCACCTCGGCCAACACCATCGGGCTCCCCGCGCCGGAGGACTGCGACGCCGCGCAGCAGATGCTCGGCGACGCCGTCTCCGTCTACCTCGACGGCGGTACGACGCCCGGCATCGTCCCCTCCTCCATCGTCGACGTCACGGGCAAGGTCCCGGTGCTGCTGCGCGAGGGCGCGCTGTCACCGGAGGAGCTCCGCAAGGTCGTACCCGACCTCGAGGTGGCCAGTTGACCGCCCCTGAGGGGCGTGGCATAGCGGGGTACGAGCACGTCGGCTCCTTCCGCATCCTCCACGTCAGCACCGGCAACGTCTGCCGCTCGCCCATCACCGAGCGGCTGACCCGCCACGCCCTGGGCGAGCGGCTCGGCGACGGGCTCGGCCGGGGCCTCATCGTGGAGAGCGCCGGCACCTGGGGCCACGAGGGCGCCCCCATGGAGACCAACGCGGAGCTGGTCCTCGCCGACTTCGGCGCCGACCACAGCGGCTTCGTCGGGCGCGAGCTCCTCGACGAGCACGTCATCCGCGCCGACCTCGTCCTCACCGCGACCCGCGACCATCGCGCGCAGGTCATCTCGATGGGCCACTCGGCCGGCCTGCGCACCTTCACCCTGAAGGAGTTCACCCGGCTGGTCCGCGCCATCGACCCCGCCACCCTCCCGGACCCGAGCGACGGCGTGGTCGAACGCGCGCGCTCCCTGGTCCGCGCCGCCGCCGCTCTACGCGGGTGGCTCCTGGCCCCCTCCGCCGAGGCCGACGAGGTCAACGACCCCTACGGCGCCCCCATCACGGTCTTCCGCTCCATCGGCGACGAGATCCAGGAGGCCCTGGACCCGGTCGTCACCGCCCTGACGGGCGTCCCGACGCGGCGCTGAGACCGCCCGGGGACGCGCCCGCACGGCGCCGAGGCGGCCGCGGGCGTCCCGGGGGCGCCCCGGGGTGGGCGGGCCTACATTGGGGCTACGTCCCTCCAGGCACGGAGTCAGCCATGTCGGTCAGCGCGCCCCCAGAAGAGGTTCTCGACGTCCTGCGGCGGCAGGATCCGGAGATCGCCGACGTGCTGCTCGGGGAGGCGCGGCGGCAGGGCGAGACGCTCCAGCTGATCGCGGCGGAGAACTTCACCTCGCCCGCGGTGCTCGCCACGCTCGGCTCGCGGCTCGCCAACAAGTACGCCGAGGGGTACCCGGGCGCCCGGCACCACGGCGGCTGCGAGTACGCCGACGCGGCCGAGCGGATCGCCGTGGAACGGGCCACCGCGCTCTTCGGGGCCGATCACGCGAACCTCCAGCCGCACTCGGGCTCCTCGGCCGTCCTGGCGGCGTACGCGGCCCTTCTCAGGCCCGGTGACACGGTCCTCGCCATGGGCCTGAACCACGGCGGGCACCTCACGCACGGCTCGCCCGCGAACTTCTCCGGCCGCTGGTTCGACTTCGTCCCGTACGGCGTCGACGCCGAGACCGGGCTCATCGACCACGAACAGCTCGCCGCCCTCGCCCGCCACCACCGGCCCAAGGCGATCGTCTGCGGCTCGATCTCCTACCCCCGCCATCCCGACTACGCGCTCTTCCGGGCCGTCGCGGACGAGGTCGGCGCCTATCTGATCGCCGACGCCGCCCACCCCATCGGACTCGTCGCCGGGGGAGCGGCGCCCAACCCGGTCCCGTACGCCGACGTCGTCTGCGCCACCACCCACAAGGTGCTGCGCGGGCCGCGGGGCGGGATGGTGCTGTGCACGGCGGAGCTGGCCGAGCGGGTGGACCGGGCGGTCTTCCCGTTCACCCAGGGCGGCGCCCAGATGCACACCATCGCGGCGAAGGCGGTGGCCCTGGGGGAGGCGTCCACCCCGGCCTTCGCCGGGTACGCCCATCGGGTGGTCGAGCACGCGCGCGTGCTGGCCGCCGCGCTCTCCGCCGAGGGCTTCGCGCTGACCACCGGCGGCACCGACACCCACCTCATCACCGCCGACCCCGCCCCGCTCGGCGTCGACGGACGCACCGCGCGGTCCCGGCTCGCCGCCGCCGGGATGGTCCTCGACACCTGCGCCCTCCCGTACGGGGACGGGCGCGGCATCCGGCTCGGCACCGCCGCGGTCACCACCCAGGGGATGGGCGCCGCGGAGATGGCGCGGATCGCCGCCCTGTTCACCGTGGCACTCCGGGACGAACCGGGGGAGACGGCTCGGGTACGGGCCGAGGTACGAGAGCTGACCAGGAGTTTTCCCCCGTATGGACGGTGAGCGGGAGACGGCCGGGAGGCGGCCGCAACCGTTCGGGCCCCCCTGGTGTCTCCAACCACATGGACGGCACGGCTAGGGTGTGGGGCTGAGATGGCCAGCGATTCCTGTGGGGACAGCCCGTGCGTGATTACCTGCTGACGCTCTGTGTCACGGCCGCGGTGACCTATCTGCTGACCGGTCCGGTGCGGAAGTTCGCCATCGCGACCGGCGCGATGCCGGAGATCCGCGCGCGCGACGTACACCGAGAACCGACTCCGCGGCTCGGTGGCATCGCCATGTTCTTCGGGCTGTGCGCGGGCCTGCTCGTCGCCGACCACCTGCAGAACCTGAACAGCGTCTTCGAGCAGTCGAACGAGCCGCGCGCGCTGCTCTCCGGCGCCGCGCTGATCTGGCTGATCGGCGTCCTGGACGACAAGTTCGAGCTGGACGCGCTGATCAAGCTGGGCGCGCAGATGATCTCGGCCGGCGTGATGGTGGCGCAGGGTCTGACGATCCTGTGGCTGCCGATCCCCGGCGTCGGTACGGTCGCGCTGACCCAGTGGCAGGGCACGCTGCTGACGGTGGCCCTGGTCGTCCTCACCATCAACGCGGTGAACTTCGTCGACGGCCTCGACGGTCTCGCCGCCGGCATGGTCTGCATCGCCACCGGGGCCTTCTTCCTGTACGCGTACCGGCTCTGGTACGGCTACACGATCGAGGCCGCGGCCCCCGCGACCCTCTTCGCCGCGATCCTGATGGGCATGTGCCTGGGCTTCCTGCCGCACAACATGCACCCGGCGCGGATCTTCATGGGCGACTCCGGCTCCATGCTCATCGGCCTGATCCTGGCCGCGTCCGCCATCTCCATCACCGGCCAGGTGGACCCCGACACCCTGAAGATCTTCGAGGGTTCGACCCGGGAGGCGACCCACGCGGCCCTGCCGGTCTTCATCCCGCTGATCCTGCCGCTGACCATCATCGCGATCCCGATGACGGACCTGGTCCTGGCGATCGTGCGGCGCACCTGGAAGGGCCAGTCGCCCTTCGCCGCCGACCGCGGCCACCTGCACCACCGGCTCCTGGAGATCGGCCACTCGCACAGCCGGGCCGTGCTGATCATGTACTTCTGGTCGGCGCTGATCGCCTTCGGCGCGCTCGCGTACTCGGTCCACTCGACGTCGATGTGGATCGTGCTGGTCATCACGGTGCTGAGCGCCATCGGTCTGGTGCTGCTCCTGCTGCCGCGCTTCTCGCCGCGGGCGCCCCGCTGGGCGGAGGCCGTCGTCCCGCCGCGGTACCGGCGGCGCAAGCCGCTCCCGGAGCCGGAGCCGGAGCACACGGCGGTCGAGGAGGAGGAGCGGGTGCCGGTGCCGGCCGGGCTGCACGGCTCGACGGCCATCGGTCACCGCTCGCGCTTCTCCGACCGGAGGAAGGCCGGAACGCGCGGTTGACGGTCCGGCCGGCGACGCCGGTCGAATGCCTCAACAGGGGCCAATACCAGACAGACCACCTCGCTGTCGCGCACAACCGCGCACTGTCACCCTCATGTGTGACAGTTGGCACACCCCATGTGTAAAGAACTACTCAAATAGTTTGTGATACCGTTCACGAGACCCGGCGACAGTGCCGAAAGACCGTAGTGCGACGGTCTGTTGGCCCCGAGACCCACCTCGGACCGGGCCTACGCTCGTCCCTGACGACACCATCGCCCCCTCCATCACAGCGGAGACACCGCCATGCCTTCCAGCGACGCACGCCTCCTTCTCTCGGCCGTCGTACCCACTGCCGCTGTCGGCGTCATCGCCACGGTGATCAGCGGAATCGTCGCCGGCGGGAAGGGCGCTATCGGCGCCGTCCTCGGCACTCTGGTCGTGCTCCTCTTCATGGGCATCGGGATGTTGGTGCTGCAGCGGACGGCCAAGAAGCTTCCGCAGCTGTTCCAGGCCATGGGGCTCTTGCTCTACACGACCCAGCTGCTGGTTCTCTTCGTCTTCCTGGCCTTGTTGAAGAGCACCACGGTGTTCGACTTCAAGGCCTTCGCCTTCACGCTGCTCGCGGCGACCGTGGTGTGGGTCGCGGCCCAGGCCCGTGCCTACATGAAGGCCAAGATCGCGTACGTCGAGCCCGAGAAAACGGGTCCGAAGTCGTGAAGGGTAGGGCCGGGATAAAGACGCGTTCGGCTTCCTGCTATCGTCCGGTGCCAACTGCGGCATTGCGGGCGCGGGCATCCGAAGCGGCGCCTGTCCCAGCGCGAGGCTCGATGCCGACCCGCCGCCCCCTTATCCGTAAGACCAGTCCAGTGCCGACCCGCGGCTGCGCGCCGCGCCGACACAACGAGGTTGCCGTACCTATGCGCCACGCTGAAGGAGCCCGCGGTGAGTGCTGACCAGACGCTTGCCTTCGACCCGGATTGCCACATCTTCACCGGATGCGGCTTCCCGGCGCCGGGCCTGCACACGTTCATCTACGAGCCCGTCGCGACGTGGGGCAGCTTCGAGCTGACCAAGCCCATGCTGCTCGCGGTGCTCAGCTCCGTGGTGGTGGTCGGTTTCTTCTGGGCGGCCTTCCGCAAGCCGAAGCTGGTCCCCGGCAAGATGCAGATGATCGGCGAAGCCGGTTACGACTTCGTGCGCCGCGGCATCGTCTACGAGATCATCGGCAAGAAGGACGGCGAGAAGTACGTCCCCTTCATGGTGTCGATGTTCTTCCTCGTCTGGATGATGAACCTCTGGTCGATCATCCCGCTGGCACAGTTCCCGGTCACCTCGCTGATCGCCTTCCCGGCGGCCCTCGCGCTGATCGTCTACGTGCTCTGGGTCTCGCTGACCTTCAAGAAGCACGGCTTCGTCGGCGGCTGGAAGAACATCGTCGGGTGGGACAAGTCCCTCGGCCCGATCCTCCCGCTGGTCGTCGTCCTCGAGTTCTTCTCGAACCTGATCATCCGGCCCTTCACGCACGCGGTCCGACTGTTCGCGAACATGTTCGCCGGTCACCTGCTGATCGTGATGTTCTCGCTGGCTTCCTGGTACCTGCTCAACGGCATCGGGATCGTGTACGCCGGCACGTCCTTCGTGATGGTCCTCGTGATGACCGCCTTCGAGCTCTTCATCCAGGCCGTCCAGGCGTACGTCTTCGTCCTCCTGGCCTGCAGCTACATCCAGGGCGCGCTCTCCGAGCACCACTGAGCCCCCTGCCACGGACCAGCTCCACCACCCATCCCGCAGTCTCCGGTGGCCAACCCCCACCGGGTCCTTGAAAGAGAAGGAAGAACCGGCATGTCCGCTCTCCAGACCCTTGCTGCTGTCGAAGGCAACGTCGCCGCCATCGGTTACGGCCTCGCCGCGATCGGCCCCGGCGTCGGCGTCGGCATCATCTTCGGTAACGGCACCCAGGCCCTCGCCCGCCAGCCCGAGGCGGCCGGCCTGATCCGCACCAACCAGATCATGGGTTTCGCCTTCTGTGAGGCGCTCGCCCTCATCGGCATCGTCATGGGCTTCGTCTACTAAGCCTGCTTTCCCGACGACAGCCACATTTTCACGGAAGGCACTGATGTGAACGCTCTGCTTCTTGCGGCCGAGGGGGAGCCCCAGCCCCCCCTCCTCCCGCATCTTGACGAGCTCGTCATCGGCCTGATCGCCTTCGTCATCGTCTTCGGCTTCCTCGCCAAGAAGCTCCTCCCGAACATCAACAAGGTTCTGGTCGAGCGCCGCGAGGCCATCGAGGGTGGCATCGAGAAGGCCGAGTCGGCCCAGATCGAGGCTCAGAGTGTGCTGGAGCAGTACAAGGCACAGCTTGCCGAGGCCCGCCACGAGGCCGCGCGTCTCCGCCAGGAGGCGACGGAGCAGGGCACCGCGATCATCCAGGAGATGAAGGCGGAGGGCCAGCGCCAGCGCGAGGAGATCATCGCCGCCGGTCACTCGCAGATCGAGGCCGACCGCAAGTCCGCGACCGCCTCGCTGCGCCAGGACGTCGGCAAGCTCGCCACCGACCTGGCCGGCAAGCTGGTCGGCGAGTCCCTCGAGGACACCGCCCGCCAGAGCCGCACGATCGACCGCTTCCTCGACGAGCTCGAGGAGAAGGCGGAGGCCGTCCGATGAACGGAGCGAGCCGTGAGGCACTGGCCGCCGCCCGCGAGTCCCTCGACGCGCTGACCGACAACACCTCGGTCGACGCGACGAAGCTGGCGGACGAGCTGGCCGCAGTAACCGCCCTGCTCGACCGCGAGGTGTCGCTGCGCCGGGTCCTGACCGACCCCGCGCAGGCGGGTGAGGCCAAGGCCGAGCTCGCGCAGCGACTCCTGAACGGTCAGGTGGGCGGGGAGACCGCGGATCTGGTCTCCGGGATGGTCCGGTCCCGCTGGTCGCGCTCGCGCGACCTGGTCGACTCGGCCGAGGAACTGGCGAACACCGCCGACCTCACCGCGGCCCAGAAGGCGGGCGCCCTCGACGGCGTCGAGGACGAGCTGTTCCGCTTCGGCCGGATCGTGTCCTCCAGCACCGAGCTCCGCTCGGCGCTGACGGACAAGACCGCCACGGCCACCGCGAAGGGCGAGCTGCTCCGCAGCCTGCTCGGCGGCAAGGCCCACGCCACCACCGAGCGTCTGGTCGTCCGTCTGGTGACCCAGCCCCGGGGACGTAGCCTGGAAGCGGGACTCGAGTCCCTGTCCAAGCTCGCCGCGGCGCGCCGGGACCGGATGGTCGCCGTCGTCACCTCGGCGGTGCCGCTGTCCGACCAGCAGAAGCAGCGCCTCGGTGGCGTCCTCGCGAAGCTGTACGGCCGCGAGATGCACCTGAACCTGGACGTGGACCCGTCGGTCCTCGGCGGGATCTCGGTGCGGGTCGGTGACGAGGTCATCGACGGCACGGTCTCCGAGCGCCTCGGCGAGGCGAAGCGGCGGCTGGCCGGCTGACGGCACCCGCCGCCGGCAACACAACACGCATCACAGCGGCCCGGTTGGGCCGTGCAGAGATTGCAGAAGATTCCTGGGGGTCGGCCCCCAGACCCCTTAAGAAACTTCGGGCCCAACAAGGAGAGCAGGGAACCCAGATGGCGGAGCTCACGATCCGGCCGGAGGAGATCCGGGACGCGCTGGAGACCTTCGTCCAGTCGTACCAGCCGGACGCGGCCTCGCGCGAGGAGGTCGGCACGGTCAGCCTGGCCGGTGACGGCATCGCGAAGGTCGAGGGTCTTCCCTCGGCCATGGCGAACGAGCTGCTGAAGTTCGAGGACGGCACCCTCGGTCTCGCGCTGAACCTCGAAGAGCGCGAGATCGGTGCGATCGTTCTCGGTGAGTTCAGCGGCATCGAGGAGGGGCAGTCGGTGCAGCGCACCGGCGAGGTCCTCTCCGTCGGCGTCGGTGAGGGATACCTGGGTCGCGTCGTCGACCCGCTCGGCAACCCGATCGACGGTCTCGGCGAGATCGCGCACGAGGGCCGCCGCGCCCTCGAGCTGCAGGCCCCGGGCGTCATGGCCCGTAAGTCGGTCCACGAGCCGATGGAGACCGGCTACAAGGCCGTCGACGCCATGACCCCGGTCGGCCGTGGTCAGCGTCAGCTGATCATCGGCGACCGCCAGACGGGCAAGACCGCCCTGGCCGTCGACACGATCATCAACCAGCGCGACAACTGGCGCTCGGGCGACGTGAACAAGCAGGTCCGCTGCATCTACGTCGCCGTCGGCCAGAAGGGCTCCACCATCGCGTCCGTGCGCGGCGCCCTGGAGGAGGCCGGTGCGCTCGAGTACACGACGATCGTCGCGGCCCCGGCGTCCGACCCGGCCGGCTTCAAGTACCTCGCCCCGTACACCGGCTCGGCCATCGGTCAGCACTGGATGTACCAGGGCAAGCACGTCCTGATCGTCTTCGACGACCTGTCGAAGCAGGCCGACGCCTACCGCGCCGTGTCGCTGCTGCTGCGCCGTCCGCCGGGCCGCGAGGCCTACCCGGGCGACGTCTTCTACCTGCACTCCCGTCTGCTCGAGCGCTGCGCCAAGCTCTCGGACGACCTGGGTGCCGGCTCGATGACCGGTCTGCCGATCGTCGAGACGAAGGCCAACGACGTCTCGGCGTTCATCCCGACCAACGTCATCTCCATCACCGACGGCCAGTGCTTCCTGGAGTCCGACCTGTTCAACGCCGGCCAGCGCCCGGCCCTGAACGTCGGTATCTCGGTCTCCCGTGTCGGTGGCTCCGCCCAGCACCCGGCCATGAAGCAGATCGCCGGTCGCCTCCGCGTGGACCTCGCCCAGTTCCGTGAGCTGGAGGCGTTCGCCGCCTTCGGTTCCGACCTGGACGCGGCCTCGAAGGCGCAGCTGGAGCGCGGTCAGCGGATGGTCGAGCTGCTCAAGCAGGCTCAGTACCAGCCGATGCCGACCGAGAACCAGGTCGTCTCCGTCTGGGCCGGCACCACCGGCAAGATGGACGACGTCCCGGTCGCCGACATCCGTCGCTTCGAGGCCGAGCTCCTGGCGTACCTCCGCCAGAACCACTCCGGTCTCATGACCTCCATCCGCGAGGGCAAGAAGATGTCGGACGACACCCTGACGGCCGTCGCCGACGCCATCGCGGAGTTCAAGAAGCAGTTCGAGACCTCTGACGGCAAGCTGCTCGGCGAGGACGCCCCTGCCGCCGTCAACGTCTCGAAGTGACGACGGAAGGGACCTGACTCATGGGAGCGCAGCTCCGGGTCTACAAGCGTCGCATCAAATCCGTCACCGCGACGAAGAAGATCACCAAGGCGATGGAGATGATCGCCGCCTCGCGCGTGGTCAAGGCTCAGCGCAAGGTGCAGGCGTCGACCCCGTACGCCACCGAGCTCACCCGCGCGGTGACCGCGGTGGCCACGGGTGCCAGTGACAAGCACGCGCTGACCACCGAGGCCGAGAACCCGACCCGTGCCGCGGTTCTGCTCCTGTCGAGCGACCGCGGTCTGGCCGGCGCCTTCAACTCCAACGCCATCAAGGCGGCGGAGCAGCTCATCAAGCGGCTGGAGGGTGCGGGTCGCGAGGTCGACGTCTACGTCGTCGGCCGTCGTGGCATCGCGCACTTCAACTTCCGTGAGCGCAAGCTGGCCGACACGTGGGCCGGTTTCACGGACGAGCCGTCGTACGCGGACGCCAAGAAGATCGGCGCGCCGCTGATCGAGGCGATCGAGAAGGCCACGGCGGAGGGTGGTGTGGACGAGCTCCACATCGTCTACACCGAGTTCGTCTCGATGATGACGCAGACGGCGGTCGAGGCCCGGCTGCTGCCCCTCAGCCTCGACGAGGTGGCGAAGGAGGCCGGCGAGTCGGACACGCTCCGTCCGCTGTACGACTTCGAGCCGTCGGCGGAGGACGTCCTGGACGCCCTTCTGCCGCGCTACGTCGAGAGCCGCATCTACAACGCGCTGCTCCAGTCGTCGGCGTCGAAGCACGCCGCGACGCGGCGCGCGATGAAGTCGGCGACCGACAACGCGGGAGACTTGATCAACAACCTCTCCCGACTTGCCAACGCGGCCCGCCAGGCCGAAATCACCCAGGAAATCAGCGAGATCGTCGGTGGCACCGCAGCCCTGGCCGACGCGACCGCGGGGAGTGACAAGTAATGACGACCACTGTTGAGACGGCCGCCGCCACGGGCCGCGTCGCCCGGGTCATCGGCCCGGTCGTCGACGTGGAGTTCCCCGTCGACGCGATGCCGGAGATCTACAACGCCCTTCACGTCGAGGTCGCCGACCCGGCCGAGGAGGGCGCGCTGAAGACGCTGACCCTCGAGGTCGCGCAGCACCTGGGTGACGGCGTCGTCCGCACCATCTCGATGCAGCCCACCGACGGTCTGGTCCGCCAGGCCCCCGTGGTCGACACCGGCGACGGCATCACGGTGCCCGTCGGCGACGTCACCAAGGGCCGCGTGTTCAACACGCTGGGTCAGATCCTGAACGAGCCCGAGGCGGAGTCGGAGGTCAGCGAGCGCTGGTCCATCCACCGCAAGGCCCCGGCGTTCGCGGACCTCGAGTCGAAGACCGAGATGTTCGAGACCGGCCTGAAGGTCGTCGACCTTCTCACCCCGTACGTCAAGGGTGGAAAGATCGGTCTGTTCGGTGGTGCCGGTGTCGGCAAGACCGTTCTGATCCAGGAAATGATCATGCGTGTGGCCAAGCTGCACGAGGGCGTTTCCGTCTTCGCCGGCGTCGGCGAGCGCACCCGTGAGGGCAACGACCTCATCGCGGAAATGGAAGAGTCCGGCGTTCTGGACAAGACCGCCCTGGTCTTCGGCCAGATGGACGAGCCCCCGGGCACCCGTCTCCGCGTCGCGCTCGCCGGTCTGACCATGGCGGAGTACTTCCGCGATGTGCAGAAGCAGGACGTGCTGTTCTTCATCGACAACATCTTCCGCTTCACCCAGGCCGGTTCCGAGGTGTCGACCCTGCTCGGCCGTATGCCCTCCGCGGTGGGTTACCAGCCGAACCTGGCCGACGAGATGGGTCTCCTCCAGGAGCGCATCACCTCGACCCGTGGTCACTCGATCACCTCGATGCAGGCGATCTACGTCCCCGCCGACGACCTCACCGACCCGGCGCCGGCGACCACCTTCGCCCACCTCGACGCGACGACGGTTCTCTCCCGTCCGATCTCCGAGAAGGGCATCTACCCGGCCGTGGACCCGCTGGACTCCACGTCCCGGATCCTGGACCCGCGCTACATCGCGCAGGACCACTACGACGCCGCCATGCGCGTCAAGGGCATCCTGCAGAAGTACAAGGACCTCCAGGACATCATCGCGATCCTCGGTATCGACGAGCTCAGCGAGGAGGACAAGCTCGTCGTGCACCGTGCGCGTCGTGTCGAGCGCTTCCTGTCGCAGAACACCCACGCCGCCAAGCAGTTCACCGGTGTGGACGGTTCGGACGTCCCGCTCGACGAGTCGATCGCCGCGTTCAACGCGATCTGCGACGGTGAGTTCGACCACTTCCCGGAGCAGGCCTTCTTCATGTGTGGTGGTCTTGAGGACCTCAAGAAGAACGCCAAGGAGCTCGGCGTCTCCTGAGCCCCGTGCTCGCCCGGAGGGGGCGGGAGCCGTTCCCGCCCCCTCCACCACGCCCCTTAGAATTGATCCCAACACCCGGCAGCACCGCCGGGTGGTGACCCGAGGAGCCACCCTTGGCTGCTGAGCTGCACGTCGAGCTGGTCGCCGCGGACCGGAGTGTCTGGTCCGGCGAGGCCACCCTGGTCATCGCGCGTACCACCTCCGGCGACATCGGCGTCATGCCCGGTCACCAGCCGCTGCTCGGTGTGCTGGAGTCGGGCCCGGTGACCATCCGTACGAGCGAGGGCGCCACCGTCGTGGCCGCCGTCCACGGCGGTTTCATCTCCTTCGCGGACGACAAGCTGTCGCTCCTCGCGGAGATCGCCGAGCTGGCGGACGAGATCGACGCCCAGCGCGCCGAGCGCGCGCTGGAGCGTGCCAAGTCGGACGAGGACGCCGCCGCCGAGCGGCGCGCCGAGGTCCGGCTGCGCGCGGTAGCGGTCCGCTAGCGGACCCGCGACCGAAGAGTAGTGCCCTCAGCCGCGGCACGGCTGGAATGTTCCAGACCGTGCCGCGGCTGAGGCGATGCAGATGCAGGTTGTATTCGGTTCGGCCGGCGGCGCCGGTCACGGGACGCAGCGAGGAGGTCGGTGAAGATGTTCCTCGCTCTGCTCGTGTGCGGCCTGGTCGTCGCACTGGTGGTGATCGGGCTCTTCGTCTTCGGCTTGCGCCGCAGGCTGATCCAGCGCGCCGGTGGCACCTTCGACTGCTCGCTGCGCTGGGACGTCCCGGAGGAGCCGGACCTGTCCGGCAAGGGCTGGGTGTACGGCGTGGCCCGGTACAGCGGTGACGAGATCGCCTGGTTCCGGGTCTTCTCGTACGCGCCCCGGCCGCGCCGCTTCCTGGAGCGCTCGGCGATCGTGGCCCTGGAGCGCCGGATGCCGGAGGGCGAGGAGGAGCTGGCGCTCCTGTCCGACTCGGTGATCCAGCCCTGCATGTACAACGGCGTCCGTCTCGAACTCGCGATGAGCGAGGACGCCCGGACCGGTTTCATGGCCTGGCTGGAGGCGGCACCGCCCGGGCAACGGGTGAATGTGGCGTAGGGCTTCCCGCACGTACGAGAGCGGGGGACGGTGTGCTGCACCGTCCCCCGCTCCGTCGTTCCCGGGGTGCTAGCTCAGGCCGCCGTTGATGGCGTTGACGAGCTCGCCGTTCGTGGTGTCACCGCTGAACTCCCAGAAGAACGCTCCGCCGAGGCCCTGGTTCTTGGCCCAGCCCATCTTGGAGTTGACGGTGGCGGGGGTGTCGTAGCTCCACCAGTTGGTGCCGCAGTGGGCGTAGGCCGTGCCGGCGATGGTGCCGTTGGCCGGGCAGGAGTTCTTGAGGACCTTGTAGTCCTCGATGCCCTGCTCGTACGTGCCGGTGGCGGGTCCGGTCGCCGTGCCGCCGGGGGCGGACTGGGTGACGCCGGTCCAGCCGCGTCCGTAGAAGCCGATGCCGAGCAGCAGCTTCTTGGCCGGGACGCCCTGTGCCTTGAACTTGGCGATCGCCTCGGCGGAGTTGAAGCCCGCCTGCGGGATGCCGGGGTACGCGTTCAGCGGGGAGTGCGGGGCCGTCGGGCCCTTCGCCGCCCAGGCGCCGAAGAAGTCGTACGTCATCACGTTGAGCCAGTCGTAGTACGGCGCGGCGCCCGCGTAGTCGGCGGCGTCGATCTTGCCGCCGGTGGAGGCGTCGGCCGTGACGGCCGCGGTGACCAGGTTGTTGGCGCCGAACTTGGCGCGCATGGCCTGCATCATGTTCTTGAAGGACGCGGGGCCGCTGGTGTCACAGGTGAGACCGCAGGCGTTGGGGTACTCCCAGTCCAGGTCGATGCCGTCGAAGACGTCGGCCCAGCGCGGGTCCTCGACCAGGTCGTAGCAGGACTGCGCGAACGCGGCGGGGTTCTGGACGGCCTGGCCGAAGCCGCCGGACCAGGTCCAGCCGCCGAAGGACCACAGGATCTTGATGTTCGGGTAGGCCTTCTTCAGCTTGCGCAGCTGGTTGAAGTTGCCGCGCAGCGGCTGGTCCCAGGTGTCGGCGACGCCGTCGACGGACTGGTCGGCGGTGTACGCCTTGTCGTAGTCGGCGTAGGAGTCGCCTATGGTGCACTTGCCGCCCTGGACGTTGCCGAAGGCGTAGTTGATGTGGGTGATCTTGGACGCGGAGCCCGAGGTCACGATGTTCTTCACGTGGTAGTTGCGCCCGTAGACGCCCCAGTTGGTGAAGTAGCCCAGCTTGATGGCGTTCGGCGGCGGCGGGGTGTCGCCGCCGGTGGTGCGCGCCTGGACGGTCGCGGCGGGGCCGGTCTGGTCGATGGTGTCGCGGGCGACGACCGAGTAGGTGTAGTCGGTGCCGGCGGTCAGGCCCTGGTCCGTGTAGGTGAGGCCCGTGGTGGTGGTGACCTTGGTGCCGTTGCGCAGCACGTCGTAGTTCTTGACGCCCTTGTCGTCGGTGGCCGCGCCCCAGCCGAGCTTCACCGAGGTGTTGGTGATGTCAGAGGCGGTCGGGGTGCCGGGGGCCGAGGGCGGGTTGTCGCCCGGCTGGGTGGATCCGTCGCAGGAGGCGCCGTTGATCTTACAGCCGGTGGGGGCGCCGGATCCGGCGCCGTTGTAGCCGAAGGAGACGGAGGCGCCGGGGGCCAGGGTGCCGTTCCAGCCGACGTTCTTGGCGGTCCAGTGGTCGCCGCTGTTGGTGACGGTGGCGTCCCACGCGGAGGTGACCCGGGTGCCGGAGGGGTAGTCCCACTCCAGGTTCCACGAACTGATCGTGGTGGTGCCGGTGTTCTTGATGGTCCAGCTGGCGCCGAACCCGCTGCCCCAGTCCTGGGTCTTGGTGTAGGTCGCCGTGGCGGAGGTCGCCGCCTGAGCGGGGGTGGCGAGACCGACCATGGCGGCGAGCGGGAGGGTCAGGGCGGTCAGGGCTGCTGCGGCCCGTGCCCTGAAACCTCTTCGGCGCGTCGGTGCTTGAGTGCTCAACGGTGCTCCTCAAGTTGCGGACGTTCTGGGTGGGGGTGGTCCGAGAGAGTTG
Organism: Streptomyces sp. NPDC014861; assembly: GCF_043081625.1. Classification (NCBI taxonomy): domain Bacteria; kingdom Bacillati; phylum Actinomycetota; class Actinomycetes; order Kitasatosporales; family Streptomycetaceae; genus Streptomyces; species Streptomyces sp. NPDC014861. Next base: position 347,035 of record NZ_JBIBWV010000007.1, on the reverse strand, counting down.
CGCGCGCCCCGCGAGCGTAGAAAGGTCTGGACCAACCGTCAAGAGGTCCAGACCAACGAAGGTGCTTCTAGCGGAGCCCCAACTCCTGTGCCAGCACGGCCGCTTGGACCCGACTGCGCAGCCCGAGCTTTCCCAGCACCTTGCTGACGTGCGTCTTCACCGTCGTCTCCGCCATGTCCAAGCGCACCGCGACCTCCGCGTTCGACAGACCCGCCCCCAACGCCGCCAGCACCTCCCGCTCCCTCGGCGTCAGCGCCTCCAGACACGACGCGTCCCGCCCCGGCGCCGGCCGGGGAGCGGCGGCGCCCGCCGTCGCGAACTCCGCGATCAGCCGCCGGGTCACCGCCGGCGCGATGAGCCCCTCGCCGCGCGCCACCGTCCGCACCGCCTCGATCAGCTCCCGCGCGTCCGCGTTCTTCAGCAGGAAGCCCGACGCCCCCGCGCGCAGCGCCCCGAAGACGTACTCGTCCAGATCGAAGGTGGTCAGCACCAGCACGTCCGCGAGCCCCTCCGCCACCACCAGACGGGTCGCCGTCACCCCGTCCATCCGGGGCATCTGCACGTCCATCAGCACCAGGTCCGGCCGCAGTTCACGGGCCAGCTCCACCGCCCGCTCCCCGTCCTCTGCCTCCCCGACCACCTCGATGTCCGGCGCACTGCCCAGGATCAGCACCAGCCCGGCCCGTACCGCGCCCTGGTCCTCGGCCACCACCACCCGCACCGTCATGCCCGCTCCTCCTCGCTCGCTCGTACGGGCAGCACCGCCCGTACCCGCCACACCTTCGTGCCCCCGTCCACGGCCTCGGGACCGGCCTCCAGGGAGCCGTCCAGCAGCGCCACCCGCTCGCGCATGCCCACCAGACCCGCGCCGGAGCCCGGCGCGCGCGGACCGGGCCGCTGCCCGTAGGGGCTCGTCACCGACACCCGCAGTGCCCCGTCCTCGTGCGCCAGCGCCACCCGCACCTCGCCGGGCGCCGCGTGCTTGAGCGCGTTCGTGAGCGACTCCTGGACGATCCGGTACGCGGCCAGCTCCACCGGAGCCGGCAGACCGGGCCCCTCCCGCCGGGCGTCGTCCAGCGCGAAGCGCAGCCCGCTCGCCGTGCCGTTCGTCCGCGCCTGCTCCACCAGGGCGTCGAGCCCCGCGAGCGTCGCCGTCGCGGCCGGCTCGGTCTCCGCGCCGCTCTCCCGCAGCAGCCCGATCAGCCGCCGCATCTCCGCGAGCCCCGCCACGCTGTTCTCCCGGATCACGGTGAGCGCCTGCCGGGTGGTGCCGGGATCGTCGAGGGAGAGCGCCGCCGTCGAGTGGATCGCGATGGCGGAGAGGTGGTTGGCCACCATGTCGTGCAGCTCCCGCGCCATCCGCGCCCGCTCCGCCACCACCGCCTGGGCCCGGTCGATCTCGGCGAGCAGCGCGATCTGCTCGGCGCGCAGCCGGGCGGACTCGGCCGCCTCGCGGTGGTTGCGCACGATCGAGCCGGTGACGGCGGGCAGGAAGGCGACGATGCCGGTGATCACACCGACGAGCAGCGCGAACGCGTTCTGCCACCAGACCAGGAAGGCGACCGTGGTGCCCACGGTGACCAGCGCGGTCGTGTAGGGGATCCGGCGGGCCTGGCCCGGGGTGCCGTAGACGACCGCCGCGTAGACGATGTCGGTGAACATCAGCACGGTCGCCAGGTTCCCGTTGGTGAACTGGTCGGCCACGATCGCCAGCGTCCCGACGGCCAGCGCGGTCTGCGGAGCCACCCGGCGCAGCGCCTCCGCGCCGGCCATCACGGCCAGCGGGACGAGCGCCGCCCAGCGCTCGTCGAACAGCCGCCCGCCCGTGGTGTAGAGCCCGAACGACCACAGGAGCACCCCGGTGGCCAGCCCGGCGAGGGCGATGAGGAGATCGACGCGGTGCGGGCGGGGGAGGGTCACGTCCCCATCCAACACGTCCGGCCGCCCCGGGTCCTCTACGCCTGGGCCGATCCGCGCCGGTCCGTGCCTCCGTCGAAGGATGTAGTCCCGTTTCGTCACCGCCGACGACGATTCCGGTCCGCCCGCACGCGAGGCTGGAAGCACCCGAAGGGGGAAGGAAAGGGGAAGCGCCGTGATCGTCACGCTGATCGTCGTCTGCGAGGTGGGGTTCTGGGTCCTGCTGGCCGCCGGACTCGCCGCCCGCTACCTGCTGCGGATGCCCAAGCTGGGCCTGGGACTGCTGCTCTGCGAGCCGCTCCTGGAGGTCCTGCTCCTGGTCGTCACCGCGATGGACCTCAAGAACGGCGCGGAGCCCAGCTGGCGGCACGGCCTCGCCGCCGTGTACATCGGCTACACGGTCGGCCACGGCCACCGGACCGTGAAGTGGCTCGACGGCCACGCCGCCCACCGCTTCGGCGGCGCCCCGCCGCCGCGGAAGCCGCCCCGTCACGGCAAGGGCCGCGCGCTGCACGAGGGCGCGGTCTGGCTCGGCTCCGTCGTCGCGGGCGCCGTCGCCTCCGTGCTGCTCCTCGCCGCCATCTGGTACGTCGGCGACGCCGGCGACACGTCGGGGCTCAGGGGCTGGATGAACGGCGTCTGGAAGGCCGTCGGCATCCACGGCCTGATCGCCCTCAGCTACGCGGTCTTCCCCAGCAAGGGCCCCGAGCCGGCCTCCGGCGAATCCTCGGCGCTCCCCTCCGGCGACTCCTCGGCGGTCCCCGCCCGGGACCCGGAGCACGCCCCCGACCGCCTGGCCGGCCGTCCGCGCGAGGATGCCGCGTCCTCCGGGGGCGACCCCCGGACCCCCGGCGGTGGGCGGCCCTAGCGGTCCCCGCCCGGGACCCAGAGGACGTCCCCGACCGCCTTGTTGGCCGTCCGCGCGAGGATGAAGAGCAGGTCCGACAGGCGGTTGAGGTACGTGGCGGTGAGCGGGTTCATCGTCTCGCCGTGGACCTCCAGGGCCGCCCAGGTCGACCGCTCGGCCCGCCGGACCACCGTGCACGCCTGGTGCAGCAGCGCGGCACCGGGCGTGCCGCCGGGCAGGATGAAGGAGCGGAGCTTCTCCAGCTCCTCCAGGAAGCGGTCGCAGTCCGCCTCCAGCTTGTCGACGTAGCTCTGCTCCACCCGCAGCGGCGGGTACTCCGGGTTCTCCACCACCGGGGTGGCGAGGTCGGCGCCCACGTCGAAGAGGTCGTTCTGGACGCGGGTGAGGACCGTGGCGACCTCCTCCGCCAGCTGCCCGAGCGCGAGCGCGGTGCCGATGACGGCATTGGCCTCGTTGGCGTCCGCGTAGGCCGCGATCCGGAGGTCGGTCTTGGCGGTGCGGCTCATGTCGCCCAGGGCCGTCGTGCCCTGGTCGCCGGTGCGGGTGTAGATGCGCGTCAGATTGACCATGGGGCCAGCCTAGTGAGACTCCACCCCTCCGGGCCCCCGTGTGCCGACCGTCACGGCACGGACGTGGCCCCGGACACCACCCAGGGGTATGCGTCCGGCCGGACCGGGGCTCAGTCGGGGCCCTGGGGAGTGTCGCGAGTGTGACGTCCGTCAAAGAGAGCGTGACGCGCGTTACTTCACGGTCACACGACGCCCCGCGCCCGCTAATCTCCGCCGGAGAGCCAGAAGTGAACAGGTGTTAAGGGGTGGAATTCGTGGCCGGAAAGCTCGCCGTCATCGGGGCCGGACTCATGGGAGCCGGCATCGCGCAGGTCTCGGCCCAGGCCGGCTGGGAGGTCGTCCTGCGGGACGTCACCGACGCGGCCCTGACCCGCGGCACCGACGGCATCGAGGCGTCGTACGAGAAGTTCGTCGCCAAGGGCAAGCTCTCGGCCGCCGACGCGGAGGCCGCCCTCGGCCGCATCACCGCCACCACCGACCTCGAAGCCGTCGCCGACGCCGACCTCGTCGTCGAGGCCGTCTTCGAGAAGATCGAGGTCAAGCACGAGATCTTCCGCTCCCTCGACAAGATCGCCAAGGACGGCGCCGTCCTCGCCTCCAACACCTCCGCCCTCCCGATCACCAAGATCGCCGCGGTGACGGAGCGCCCCGAGGCCGTCGTCGGCGTCCACTTCTTCTCGCCGGTCCCGATGATGCAGCTGGTCGAACTCGTCCGCGGCCACAAGACGAGCGACGCCACCCTCGCCGCCGCCCGCTCCTTCGCCGAGTCCGTCGGCAAGACCTGCATCGTCGTCAACCGTGACGTCGCCGGCTTCGTCACCACCCGCCTCATCTCCGCCCTCGTCGTCGAGGCCGCCAAGCTGTACGAGTCGGGCGTCGCCACCGCCGAGGACATCGACCTCGCCTGCAAGCTCGGCTTCGGCCACGCCATGGGCCCCCTCGCCACCGCCGACCTCACCGGCGTCGACATCCTCGTCAACGCCACCGGCAACATCTACGCCGAGACCCAGGACGAGAAGTTCGCCCCGCCGGAGCTGATGCGCCGGATGGTGGACGCGGGTGACATCGGCCGCAAGAGCGGGCAGGGCTTCTATACGTACTGAACTCCGCCCGCCACGCAGGATCACTCCATGGAGTGAATTCAGGTATCGGTTCGACGACAAGGCGCAACGTATCTGCCGAGGCAGCAGTCAGTTGTTGCGAAGACGGAGCATTTCCCGGGGAGCGACTATGCACATCAGGGGCGACCACGCCGAGCTGGTCGTCGGGGGCCGCCTCGACGTCCGCAGCGCGGCGGACGCCCGTACGGTCCTGCACACGGCCGTCGACGACGGAGTCGGCGACCTGGTGCTCGACCTGACCGGACTCGACTCCTGGGACGCCACCGGACTCGGCGTGATCATGGGCGCGCACCGACGGGCCGGCCGCTGCGGCCGCCGGCTCGTCCTGCGCGGGGTGCCGCCACAGATGCAGCGGCTCCTCGTCGCCACCCGCCTGCACCGCATCCTCGCCATCGAGGGCGGCCTCGCGCTGGAGTCCCTGCCCCGCGTCTGACCGGCCGGTGCGCGCGGCCCCCGGGGAGAGCGGGCCGCCGCGGAGTGTGAAGCCCCTGTGCGAACCAGGCGTCACGCTCAATCCTCACAAGACCGTGACGTCTTGGTCTCCACGGCACCCCGCCTGTTCCCGGAGGTCCCGCGACCGTCTAGGGTTCGGTCGCCCGCACCCGACGACGGACCCACCCGGCGGGCTCCGCACCACCGCTCTTGGGGGCTTTGACCATGGACCCGATACACCGGGGGCCGGACGAGTCCGGTCACGACACCGCGGCCGAGGGCGCCCGCCCCGCACAGCCCACCGCCCTGCCCGAGCGCGTCGCCCCGGCACCCGCCCGCGCCCGCGTCACCCGCATCGTCTCCGGCGAGCTGCTGCTCACCGTCAACCCCGTCGACGGCAGCGAGATCGAGGCCTGCCCGCCCGGCGAGGAACCCCCGGCCGTCCGCCGCCGCACTCCGGAGGAGCGCGCCGAGGCCGCCCGCGCCGCCGCCGTGCCCGTCCCGCCCGGACCCGCCGCCCCCGAGCTTCCCCTCCTGGAGCGCGAGGAGCAGCGCGCCCGGCTCACCGAGACCCTGACCCGGGGCCGCTGCGTCCGCCTCACCGGCCCGGACGGCTCCGGCCGCACCGCCCTCCTCGACGCCGTCGCCGCCGACTGCGTCACCCTCGCCCCCGACGGCGTCGTCCGCCTCTCCGGCCACCACCGCACCACCGGCGAACTCCTCCACGAGCTCCGCGCCACCGTCCTGCACGTCCCCCACCACCGGCCCGACCGCGACGGACTGCGCGCCGACCTCGCCGGCATCGGCGCCGTCGTCGTCGTGGACGACCTGGAGTTCGGCGGCGCCGCCCTCGACGAACTCCTCGCCGCCGCCCCCGAGTGCGCCTTCCTCCTCGCCGCCGCCCCCGGAGTCCCCGCCCCCTCCGCCGAGGCCCCGATCGAGGAGATCACCCTCCCCGGCCTCGGCCGGGCCGCCTCCCTCCACCTCCTGGAGGCCGCCGTCGGCCGCCGCCTCACCGAGGAGGAGGCCAACTGGGCCGGCGACCTCTGGTTCGAGTCCGAGGGCCTGCCGCTCCGCTTCGTCCAGGCCGGCGCCCTGCTCAGGCAGCGCGACCGGCTCCGCGTCACCCCCGCCGAGTTCGACGCCTTCGGCGCCCTGGAGGAGGCCTTCGGCCCGTCCGGCACGGCACAGGGGACGGGCCCCTCGGACGCCGTACCCGACCTCGACCCGTACGAGAACCCCGACGTCGAGCTCCACGAGGTGCCGCTCCCCAGCCTCGGTGAGGGCGCCGCCCCCGCCGCGCTGCTCGCCTCCCGGCTCAGCCGCTCCGCCCAGACCACCCTCCGCTTCGCCGTCGCCCTCGGCGGCGAACTCCCGCACCACGCCCACCTCCCCGCGCTCGTCGGTGACACCCACGCCGACGCGGCCCTCGGCGAACTGCGCGCCTGCGGACTGCTCAGCCCCGTCGGTGCCCGGCACCGGCTCGCCGGCGGCGTCCTCACCCAGCTCCTCGCGCACGGCTACGGCCACGACGCCACCGACCGCGTCCACACCGCGGCCCAGCACTACGCCTGGTGGGCCGGACACCCCTCGGTCGGGCCCGAGCGGGCCGCCGCCGAGTCCGATGCCCTGCTCGCCGCCCTCGGCGCCCTCGTCGGCGGCGACCACGGCTCCACGACCGGCACCCCGGCGGACGGTTCCCCCGCTGGAGCCGCTGGAGTCGCTGGAGCCGCTGGGGCGGCCGGAGCCGTCGGAGCGGCCGGCGGCGAGCCCGCGGCCGACCCCCGCGCCACCGCTGTCGCCCTCGCCCGGGCCGCCGCCCCCGCCTTCGCCGCGGGGCTGCACTGGGGCGCCTGGGAACGCGCCCTGCGCTCCGGCCAGGAGGCCGCCCGGCTCGCCGGCGACGTCGCGGAGGAGGCGTACTTCCACCACGAACTCGGCGTCCTCGCCGTCTGCGGGGGCAAGCTCGGCCGCGCCCGCGCCGAACTTGAGGCCTCCATCGGCCTGCGCGGCGTCCTCGCCGACAAGCGCGGCACCGTCGCCGGGCGCCGGGCCCTCGCCCTCGTCGCCGACCTCGGCCGCGAGCAGGAGCCCCCGCAGGCCGCGCCGCCGTCCCGCACCGATTCCCCGCCGCGCGGCCTGCCGGTGGCCCGCCCCGCCGCCCCGGTCGCCACCGAGGCGGCGACCGAGCTGCTGCCGCCGGTCCCCGCCGCCGCGCCGCCCGCCTTCCCGGCCTTCCCGGACTTCCCGGACCACCCCGACTTCGCCGAGCAGGGCCCCACGGTCGTCTCCCGCCAGGCCGCCGCCCCGGCGGACCGGCCGCGCCGGAGCCTCAAGGCGGGCATCCTCGACGGCACCCGCCGGAACCTCGCGGCCGTCGGAGCCGGCGCCCTGCTCGTCGCCGTCCTCGGCACCGTCGTCACCCTCGGCGCCACCTCCGGGACCGACGACACGCCCACCTCCGGCACCGTCACCACCGACAGCACCGCCGACCAGGGCGGCACCGACGAGGTACCGGGCACCGACGACGGCGCCCCGGACGACGCCGAGCCCGCCGGCCCGACCGCGACCGGCACGCCCACCGCCTCCGGCTCGCCCGGCCCCACCACGTCGCCCGGCACGACGACGCCGCCGACCGGCACGGACCCGACGGCGACCGGCGCCCCGTCCACCACGGACTCCGGCGCGCCGGACCCGACGCCCACCACGAGCGCCCCGGGCGCGACGGACGACCCGACGACGCCGACGGACCGGCCCACGAGTCCCCGGCCGACCACGACCCGGCCCTCGACGGGGACGACGCCCACCCCGCCGGTCTCGACCACCCCGCCGTCGATGTCGCAGTCGCCCCCGACGCCGCCGACGACCACCCCGGCGACGAGCGCCCCGCCGACGACGGAGACGCCGAGCGCGGAGCCCAGCAGCGAGTCCCCCGGCGCCGAGGCCTCCACCACCCTCGACGGCGCCCCCACCGCCTCCGACACCGCCACGGTGAGCTGAGACCGCGGGAACACGGTGAACTGAGACCGCGGGAACACGGCCGGCCAGAGCGGGGACACGCTCGGCCGAGACCGCGGGAACACCGTCGGCCGAGATCATGAAAAAGGGGACGGCCCCGGGCGCTCGTCGCGCCCGGGACCGTCCCCTTCGCCGTACCGCCCGGCTCAGAACAGCCGCAGCTTGTCGTCCTCGATGCCACGCAGGGCGTTGTAGTCGAGCACCACGCAGTCGATCCCGCGGTCCGTCGCGAGGACCCGGGCCTGCGGCTTGATCTCCTGCGCGGCGAAGATGCCCCGCACCGGCGCGAGGTGCGGGTCGCGGTTCAGCAGCTCCAGGTAGCGGGTCAGCTGCTCCACGCCGTCGATCTCGCCGCGCCGCTTGATCTCGACCGCGACCGTGGCGCCGTCCGCGTCCCGGCAGAGGATGTCGACCGGGCCGATGGCCGTCGGGTACTCGCGGCGGACCAGCGACCAGCCCTCGCCGAGCGTCTCGATGCGGTCCGCCAGCAGCTCCTGGAGGTGGGCCTCGACGCCGTCCTTGATGAGACCCGGGTCCACGCCCAGCTCGTGGGACGAGTCGTGGAGGATCTCCTCCATCGTGATGATCAGTTTCTCGCCCGCTTTGTTGATCACGGTCCAGACGCCGGCCTCACCGTCGGCACCCTCCTTCAGGGTGCACGGCGGGGACATCCAGTTGAGCGGTTTGTACGCCCGGTCGTCGGCGTGGATCGAGACGCTGCCGTCGGCCTTGATCAGGATCAGACGGGGCGCGGAGGGCAGATGGGCCGTGAGCCGACCCGCGTAGTCCACGGAGCAACGGGCAATGACGAGACGCATGGTCGGCAACGCTACAAGAGGAGCGCCCTTCTACGCGATTCGGGCATCGGCATGAGCCGAACACCCGTCGGTTATCGGCCTGTTGTGTGCCCATTCTCCTGGTGCGGGCAGCACCGCGCGCTTACCGTGGAAGCTGGAGGTCGTCGTCCGTGCACGCTGCGTGGCGTACGTCGGCCCTCGTCCCTGCCCGCACAGACCCCGTCCGCGGGGTCGCGAGAGGAGAACCCATGTCGCTCGACGTCTCACCGGCGCTGTTGGAACAGGCCGAGCGAGGCGAGGTCGACGAAGCCGCCTTCGTCGACTGCGTCCGGACCTCCCTGCCCTTCGCGTGGGAGATGATCAGTTCTCTGGTGGCCCAGCTGGAGGTGGAAGGCGGCGAGTTCGCCGACAACCAGACGCCGCCGCCGAACGAGCAGGCCCGCGGTCAGCTGCTCCGCGCCTTGGCGAGTGACGCCATCCGCGGTGCGCTCCAGCGCCACTTCGGTGTGCGCCTCGCCTTCCAGAACTGCCACCGCGTGGCGGTCTTCCCGCTGGACCCGGCGGTGGACGAGCGGCTCGCCCGCTTCACCTCGATACGGGGCCAGCTGCTCAACCAGTCGCCGGAGCTCCGCGACTGCTGAGGCCCGACCGTCGCCTCCGGGAACAGGCCAGGACTCGAACGCCGCCGCTCCGCGTCGCGGGAGCCTCGACCGGTGCGTGCCGACACGCACCGCGCCTTGGGGACGCCGGGGCGGCGGGTCCGGTCCTGCCGCTCAGCCCAGTCGGGGCAGGACCTCGGCGCCGAGGCGCCGCAGGTTCTCCTCGGTGGAGGCGAGATCGCCGGAGCCCTCGGCGAGCAGGGCGAAGCGGGTGATCCCGGTGCGCTCGGCGGTCACCGCCAGCCGGTCGGCCGCCAGCGACGGGGTACCGACCGGGTGCAGCGAGCAGAGCAGTTCGGTGTACGCCACCGGGTCCCGCATCGCCCGGTGCCGGCCGTCCACCGTCACATGCGCGTCGAGCCCCTGCTTCAGCCACCCCGGCATCGCCTTCACCAGGGTCTCCGCCGCCTCCTGCGCGCGGTCCGCGAGCTGGACCACGCCCGCGGAGACATGGCCTGCGGCGATCCGCGCGATCTCGTCCGGGTCCCGCCCGGCCTCCCGCGCGCAGCGGGCCCAGGCGGCGACCATCTCCGCCTTGTCCTCGTCGCCGCAGTGCATGCCCAGGAGCATCGGCAGCCCGCGCTCGGCGGCGAGCCGCACGCTCTTCGGCGAGGTGCAGGCCACCACCACCTCCGGCGAGGGGTCGCCGCCGATCAGCTCGCCCGGCCGGGGCACCACCGGCACCTCACGGAAGGAGAATCGTTCGCCCTCCGCACCCACCCGGGGCTCGCCGAGCCAGCGCAGCAGCAGATCGAGGGCCTCCGGGAAGCCGCGTTCGTACGCCTCCAGACCCGCGCCGAACACCTCCAGGTCCACCCACGGTCCGCCACGGCCCACCCCGAGGGTGAATCTGCCGCCCGAGACCACGTGCAGCAGCGCCGCCTGCTCGCCGAGGGCGACCGGGTGGACGCTCGGCAGCACGCTCACCGCCGTCCCCACCCGCAGCCGGCGGGTGCGGCCGAGCAGCAGCGCCGCCAGGGTCACCGCCGACGGGCAGACGCCGTACGGCACGAAATGGTGCTCGGCCAGCCAGACCGAGTCCAGGCCGGCCTCCTCGGCCACCTCGGCGGTCCGCACCGCCCGGTGCAGCGCCTCTCCCTGCCCCTGGCCCGGAAACTGGGCCGCCAGAACGAACGTTCCTACGCGCATCGCCTTCTGCCTCCTCGCACGCGGCCGACGCGTTGATCCCCTCGTACTGGCAACAACGTCTGACACGTGCCATAGGCAACGGCCCCGTATGAAGTTCTTGCGATTTTCGGCCCGCGAGCTCCGGCCGGGGCCCCGGCCCCCCTGTCGCGGCCCGTACGCTGGAGGGAACGGTCCGTGTTCCCCGACCCCGTGAGGTGTGCTGTGTCCCCGCGTCACAACCGTTCCCGCCGAGGCTCCGGCCCCGAGGCGCAGGACGACCGCGACGACCGGTACGGCGGCTCGCAGGCCACCGAGACCTGGCAGGGCGAGGAGTGGTACGTCCGCCTCGTCGCGGGAGCCAGCTCCCCGGGCAAGCGCTACCGCTGCCCCGGCTGCGACCAGGAGATCCCGCCCGGCGCCCCGCACGTCGTCGCCTGGCCCGAGTACGGCGGCGTCGACGACCGCCGCCACTGGCACAAGGCGTGCTGGAACGCGAAGGACCGCCGCACCTCCCGGGTGCAGCGGTCCCGCAACGCGCCGAAGTACTAGGCCCCGGCTCAGACGTCCCGGCTGTTCAGCACCGCGTACGCCCCGCCCAGCGCCACCGCGGCGATGCCCGTCAGGATGAACAGGGCCTCCCAGCCCGCCGGACCGCCCTCTCCGAACGGCGGCTGCGCGCTGTACAGGGCGATCATCTGCGAGGGCACCGAGTAGGTGAAGAGCGCCTCCTGGATGCCCTTCAGCGCCGGCGCGAACATGAACAGGGCCGCCACCAGCGGCAGCAGCAGCACGCCGATCATCACCGTGATCGCGCCGGCCGAGTGCCGCACCAGCGCCCCGACCCCCATCGACAGCAGCCCGAGCACCGCCATGAACCCGGCCGCGCCGACCGTGGCCCGCGCCCACTCCGCGCCCGTCGGCTCCGCCGCCTCGACCATGGCCACCTGCGCCGTCGCCACCGCGAAGGCGACCACCAGGGTCACCGTGAAGACCAGCAGGAAGAAGACGATCGCCTTCGCCGTCATCACCCGGGACCGGCTCGGGCACGCCGTCAGCGTGGTGCGGATCATCCCGGTGCCGTACTCGGACGAGATGGTCAGCACGCCCAGCGTGATCACGCAGATCGACGCCGGCAGCATCCCGAAGAAGCCCAGCGGCAGCGCCGACTCCTCGCCCATGTTCCCGCCCTCGCCGGCCGCGACCGCGGCCACGCCGAGCCCGATCACCAGCATCAGCAGGACCATGGTGCCCAGCGTCCACATCGTCGACCGCACCGAGCGGATCTTCGTCCACTCCGAGGCGAGCGCGTCCCCGAGGTGCGCCCGGCGGACCGGGATGGGGGAGACGTAGCCGTACGGCGGGGGAGGCGTCTGGATCGGCGTCGGGGCGGTCATCGGGCGTCCTCGGTGGTGTCGCTCGGCTTCTGGAGGCTCGGCTGCGGGGAGCCCTGCGGCGGCGCGGCCGGAGCCGCGGGGGCCGCGGGGGCCTGCGGGGCGGCGTACGGGTTCTCGCCGGGCGGCGGCGGGGCGTACCAGCCCTGCTGCGGCACGTCCGCCGGGACCTGCGGCTGCGGCGGCAGCCCGTACCCCTGCTGCCCGGGCTGGGGCGGCGCCTGGAGGTGCGCCAGCCTGTCGTCGGTGGAGCGGTAGTCCACGGCGCCCTGCGTCAGCCGCATGTACGCCTCCTCCAGCGACGCCTGGTGCGGGGAGAGCTCCCAGAGCCGTACGTCCGCCCCGTGCGCCAGGTCGCTGATCCTCGGCAGCGGCAGGCCGGTGACGCGCAGCGCCCCGTCCGGCTCCGAGAGGACCTGTCCGCCGGCCTCGCCGAGCACGCCCGACAGCTTGTCCCGCAGCGCGGTGTCGCCGTCCGGCGTGCGGACCCGGGCGAAGTCCGCCGAGTTCGCCGAGATGAACTGCTTCACCGGCATGTCGGAGAGCAGCTGGCCCCGGCCGATCACGATCAGATGGTCGGCCGTCAGCGCCATCTCGCTCATGAGGTGGCTGGAGACGAAGACCGTGCGGCCCTCGGCGGCCAGCTTCTTCATCAGGTTCCGGACCCAGAGGATGCCCTCCGGGTCCAGGCCGTTGACCGGCTCGTCGAAGAGCAGCACCTGCGGGTCGCCGAGCAGGGCCGCCGCGATGCCGAGCCGCTGCCCCATGCCGAGCGAGAAGCCCTTGGAGCGGCGCTTCGCCACGTCCTGGAGGCCCACCACGCCCAGCACCTCGTCCACCCGGCGGGCCGGGATCCCGGCCAGCTGGGCCAGCGACAGGAGGTGGCTGCGGGCGCTGCGGCCGCCGTGCACGGCCTTGGCGTCGAGGAGCGCGCCGACCTGCCGGGGTGCGTTCGGCAGCTGCCGGAAGGGGTGGCCGCCGATCGTCACATGGCCGGCCGTCGGCCGGTCGAGGCCCAGGATCATGCGCATCGTGGTCGACTTGCCGGAGCCGTTCGGGCCCAGGAAGCCGGTGACGACCCCCGGCCTCACCTGGAAGGAAAGGTTGTACACGGCCGTCTTGGCGCCGTAGCGCTTGGTCAGGCCGACTGCCTCGATCATTCTCCAGCCCCATCGACAGCTCGGTGGTGTGCGATCGGGGCATGACGGCGCGTGGCCGGAAGGCCCCCGTACGAGTCAGGAGCTTATCCAGCCGTTGACGGTTCCCGCGCCCGGGAAGCGAGACCGAAGCGAAACCTCCGGGGAAAATCCGGGACGCCCCGGAGCCTCCACGGGGCTCCGGGGCGCCCAGGGGCCGCCCGGTCGTGCCTCAGGCGTCCCGCCGCTTCAGCACCAGATAGCCGCCGAGCAGCGAGGCCGCCACCCAGACCAGCATGATCCCCAGCCCGCCCCAGGGCCCGTACGGCGCCTTCTCCGTGCCCAGCGCGTCCGGCACCACCTGCATGATCTTGGAGCCGGCCTGGTCCGGGAAGTACTTCGCGACCTCCTTCGCCTTCGGCACCGCCGACAGGATCTGCGAGATCAGGAAGAAGAACGGCACCAGGATGCCGAGCGACAGCATCGAGGAGCGGAGCATCGCCGCCACGCCCATCGAGAAGACCGCGATCAGCCCCATGTAGATCCCGCCGCCGACCACCGCCCGCAGCACGTTGTCCGCGCCGATCGTCGTCCGGTGCTCGCCGAGCAGCGCCTGCCCGAGGAAGAACGACAGGAAGCTCGTCACCAGACCGACCACCAGGGCGAGCACCCCGGCCACCGCGATCTTGGAGAAGAGGAAGGTGGCCCGCTGGGGGACCGCGGCGAGCGAGGTGCGGATCATGCCCGAGGAGTACTCGGTCCCCACCACCAGCACGCCGAAGACCACCATCGCCAGCTGCCCCAGCACCATCCCGGAGAAGCTGACGAAGGTCGGGTCGAAGGTCGCGCGCTCCAGGTCGGAGAGGTCGCTGAAACTCGCCTTCAGGACCGCGGAGAGCGCGGCGCCCATCGCCACCGTGACGATCAGCGCGCTCGCCAGGGTCCAGACCGTCGAGGAGACCGTCCGGATCTTGGTCCATTCGGACCGGAGGACCGCGGGTACGGCTGCCATGGGTCAGACCCCCTCGCTCGTCGAGCCGGACCCGGAGTCCCGCGCGGGGCCCCAGCCGGAGTTCGCGCCCCACGCGGGGCCCGGCGCGGCGGGTCCGCCGCCGTGCACGTCGGTGCCGTGCGCGTGGTACTCCACGGCGCCCGCCGTCATCTGCATGAACGCCTCCTCCAGGGAGGCGCGCTGGGCGCTCAGCTCATGCAGCGTCAGCTGGTGCAGGGCCGCCAGCTCGCCCAGCCGCTCGGTCGTGGCCCCGTCGACCTCCAGGGTGCCGTTCCCGGCCTCGACCACCACGAATCCATCGGCCTGGAGCACATCCCGCAGGCGTTCCTGCTGCGGAGAGCGCAGCCGGACGAAACTCCGGGAATTCTCCTGGATGAAATCCGCCATCGAGGTGTCGGCCAGCAGCTTTCCCTGCCCGATCACGATCAGATGATCCGCCGTCAGCGCCATTTCACTCATGAGATGGCTGGAGACGAAGATCGTCCGGCCTTCCGCGGCCAGCGACTTCATCAGATTGCGGATCCAGTGAATTCCCTCGGGGTCCAGACCATTGACGGGTTCGTCGAACATCAGGATCTCGGGATCGCCCAGCAGCGCCGAAGCGATGCCGAGCCGCTGCCCCATACCGAGCGAGAAACCCTTCGACTTCTTCCGCGCCACCGCCGTCAGACCCACCAGATCCAGCACCTCGTCCACCCGGCGCTCCGGGATGCGGTTCGACTGCGCCAGGCAGAGCAGGTTGTTGTAGGCCGACCGGCCCCCGTGCATCGCCTTGGCGTCGAGGAGCGCCCCGATGTACTTCAGCGGCTCGTCCAGCTCGCGGTAGTGCCGGCCGTCGATCCGCACCGTGCCGCTCGTCGGGTTGTCCAGATCGAGCATCATCCGCATCGTGGTCGACTTCCCCGCCCCGTTGGGCCCCAGGAAACCGGTGATCATGCCCGGCCGGACCTGGAAGGAGAGATGATCGACCGCTGTCTTCGACCCGTACCGTTTCGTCAGTCCGTCAAGCTCGATCATGCGTACCAAGCTAAGGGCGTGCGAAACCCCCCGCCACCGGAGTGACGGGGGGTTCAGAGCGCACGCGCTACCGGCTCGTGCCGGGGCTTACCGGGTCTGCTGCGCAGGAACGCCCGCCGAGCGGTCCTCGTCCAGCGGGGAACCGGCCGCGGCCACCGCGGCACCGGTCAGCGTCGCCAGCATCTCGCGGACGTTGGTCAGCTGCGCGTTGATGGAGTCGCGGCGGTTCGTCAGCGCGGCGAGCTCGCGCTCCGATTCCGAGCGGATCCGGTCGGCCTTGGCGTTCGCGTCGGCCACGATGTCCTCGGCCTGGCGCTGCGCGGTCTCCACCGTCTGGCGGGCCCGGCGCTCGGCGTCCGTGCGGAGCTTCTCGGCCTCCAGGCGGAGCTGCTCGGCGCGGTGCTCGATCTCGGCGAGGCGCTTCTCGGCCTTGGCCTGACGGGAGGCCAGGTCGCGCTCGGACTGCTCGCGGCGCTTGGCCAGGTTGGTCTCGAAGTCCGCGGCGGCCTGGGCGGCCTTGGCGCGGGTCTCCTCGAAGAGGGCGTCCGCCTCCTCGCGCTTCGACTGCGCGTCCTTCTGCGCCTCGCCACGCAGCGAGTTGGCCTCGCCCTGCGCCTTCTCGACGATCCGGACGCCCTCGTCCTCGGCCTTCGCCTTGCGCTCCGCCGCGAACGACTCCGCGTCGTTCCGCACCTGCTGGGCGGCCGACTCGGCCAGCTCGCGGTGCTGCTCGGCGGCGCGGCGGGCCTCCTCGCGCAGGTCCTTCGCCTCCTCCTCGGCGAGACGGAGGATCTTCTCGACGCGTGCGCCGAGACCGGCGTACGACGGCTCGGCGTCGCTCACCTGCGCCTGTGCGTTCTGCGTTTCGAGGTGGAGTTCCTCGATGCGCTTCTCCAGCGAGGTGATCCGGGCCAGCGCGCTGTCACGGTCGGCGACGAGCTTGGTAATGCGGTCGTCCACCTGACCGCGGTCGTAACCACGCCGCACGAGCTCGAAGCCGAAGGGGGAGGATGTGTCGCTCATGGGGTTCCTGTCGAATGAGACCGGTGAGGTGTTAGAGGGAATCCTAGGGGCCGAAGCGGCGTGTCATCGAGCGTATGCCCGTTTGATCTGGAGAATGTCCAGCCTTTTGAGTGGCTAGCCGTCCTGCGACTTGCCACTCGAACGAGTGGAACCCGAGGAAGCGCCCGCCTTGAGCCCGTCCTTCGTCCCCGCCGACGGCGTCTCGAAAGACTCCAACGCCTCCAGCACGTCCTGGACACGGGAGATCTCGGCATTGATGTCGGTACGACGACGGGTCAGGACCTCCAGCTCGTGCCGGCCCTCCTCGACCAGCCGCTCCGCCTCGGCCTCCGCCTCCGCCTTGATCCGCTCCGCCTCGGCCACCAGCGAACTCTTCTTCTGCTCGGCCTCCTTCAGGAGCCCGTCCGCCTTCCGCACGGCCGCGATACGGACCTTGCTGGCCTCGGAACTCGCCTCGGACACCATCTCCTTGGCCTTCTCCTCGGCCTCGGCACGCTGCTCCTCCGCGGCCTTCACGAGCTTGTCGACCCGCTCGCCGGCCGTCCTCATCTGCTCGGCCGACTCGCGCCGCGCCCGCTCGTGCAGCTCCTCGATCTCGCCCTCGATCCGGCCCCGCAGCTCCTCGGCCCGCTCCCTTATGTCGGTCGCGTCCTTCCGCGCTCCGACCAGGAGCTCGTCCGCGTCGGTCCGCGCCTTCTCGACCAGCGCGTTGCCCTCGACGGTCGCCTCGGCGACGATCCGGTCGGCCTCCTTGCGGGCCGCGCCGACCATCGTGTCCGCCTGCGTCTCCGCCTCGGCGGTGGCGCGCAGCGCCTCCTCCCGGGCCTTGGCGATCAGCTGGTCGGCCTGCTCGGCCGCGTCGGCGCGCTTCCTCGCGCCGGCCTCGCGGGCCTCGTCCAGGGTTCGGTCGGCCTCCGCCCGGGCCTCCGAGCGCATCTGCTCGGCCGCCGACCCGGCGTCCTCCTCGACCTTCGCCGACTCCGTACGGATCCGCTCGGCGTCCTGACGGGCCGACTCCAGCGCCTCGGCGCCCTCGGTCCGCAGCCGCTCGGCCTCGCCCGCCGCGTCCGCGACCGTCCGCTCGGCCTCGGTCCGGGCGTCGGCGGTCACCGAGTCGGCCAGCTCGATCGCCTCGTCGGTGATCCGGCCCGCCTCCGTCGTCGCCTCCCCGACGAGGGCGTCGGCCTGCTCGGCGGCGTCCTGGCGGCGCTTGTCTGCCGCCTGCCGGGCCTCGTCCAGGATCTGCTCGGCGTCGGCCAGGGCCGCCGTCCGCAGCGCCTGGGCGTGCGCCTCGCCGTCCGTCTTGACCTGCTCGGCCTCGCTCCGCAGCCGGGTCGCGTCCCGC
Organism: Streptomyces sp. NPDC014861; assembly: GCF_043081625.1. NCBI lineage: Bacteria > Bacillati > Actinomycetota > Actinomycetes > Kitasatosporales > Streptomycetaceae > Streptomyces > Streptomyces sp. NPDC014861. The sequence goes on along the minus strand of NZ_JBIBWV010000007.1, from coordinate 329,602 downwards.
TCCGTGGTCTCGCGCAGCTCGGCCGCCTCGGCCGCGATGCGCTCGGCCTCGGTGGTCGCCTCGCCGATGAGGGTGTCGGCCTGTTCGGCGGCGTCCTGGCGGCGCTTGTCGGCGGCTTGCCGGGCGTCGTCCAGTACCTGGGCGGCCTCGGCGGCGATGCGCTCGGCCTCGGTGGTCGCCTCGCCGATGAGGGTGTCGGCCTGTTGGGCGGCGTCCTGGCGGCGCTTGTCGGCGGCCTGCCGGGCGTCGTCCAGCACCTGGGCGGACTCGGCGGCGATGCGCTCCGCCTCGGTCGTCGCCTCGCCGACCACGCCCTCGGCCTTCTCGGCCGCCTCCGAACGGATCCGGTTGGCGTCGTCCCGGGCGTCCGCCCGGGTGCGGGCCGCGTCCTGCTCGGCCGAGGCCAGCGCGTCCGTCGCCTCGGTCCGTACCCGCTGCGCGTACTCGGCGGTGTCCGTACGGAGCTTCTCCGCCTCCGCGATCGCGTCCCCGACCGTCCGCTCGGCCAGCGCCTTCGCCGCCTCGGACTCCTCCTGGGCACGCGCCCGCGTGCGGGCCGCGTCCTCCGACGCCCGCTCCCGCTCCCCGTGCGCGTCGGCGCGGACCCGGTCCGCCTCCTCCTGCGCCTCGGTACGGGTCCGCTCCGCCGCGTGCTCCGCGGCCGACCGCAGCCCGGTGATCTCCTCCTCGGCCTGCTCGCGCAGCCCCGCGACCGAGTCGCGGAGCTCCTGCGCGGCCCGCGCGGCGGCGCCGACCGTCTCGGTCGCCCGCGCGTCCGCCTCCTCGACCAGGCGCTGCGCCTCGGCCTGCGCCTCCTCCACCCGCTTGCGGGCGGCGGCCAGGAGCTCCTCGGACTGCTCGCGGGCGTGCTCCCGCTCCCGGCCGGCCTCGGAACGGGCCGACTCCAGCGTCTCCTCGGCCTCGGACCGCACCCGGTCGGCGGTCTCCTGGGCCTCCGACCGCAGGCGCTCGGCCTCGGTCTCCGCCTCGGAGGTGAGCCGCTGCGCGGTCGCCTCGGCCTCGGAGCGGGTCGCGGAGGCGTCCCCCGCGGCCTCGGTCCGCAGCCGCTCGGCCTCCTGCTCCGCCTGCTCCCGCAGCGTACGGATCCGCTCGGCGCCCTCGGTCCGCAGCCGCTCGGACTCCTCGGCGGCCTCACGCCGGATCCGCTCGCCCTCGGCGCGGGCGTCGGTCAGCTCCCGCCCGGCCGCCGCCACCTTCGCCTCGGCGTCGGTGTGCAGCCGGGTCAGCTCCTCCGCGGCCTCGGCCCGGCGGGCCTCGGCGGCCCGCTCGGCGTCCGCGCGCAGCCCCTCGGCGGCCTTCTCGGCGGCCTCCCGGACCGTCTCCGCCTGCTCCTCGGACTCGGCGCGCAGCCGCTCCGCCTCGGCGCGGGTCCGCTCCAGCGTCTCCTCGGCCTGGGTCCGGAGCGTCTGGGCGCGCTCCATCGCCTCCGACTTGACCTTCTCGCTCTCCGCGCCGGCGTGCGCACGCCGCTCGTCGGCGTCGGCCTTCGCCCTGGTCAGCAGCTCCTCGGCGGTCTTCGCCGCCTCCTCGATCTGCTGGACGGCCTCGCGGCGGGCCTCGCCGCGGATCCGCTCGCCCTCGGCGATCGCCTCGGCGCGCAGCTGCTCGGCCTCGCCGCGCAGCCGCCGCGCCTCCTCCTGGAGCTCGACCGTCTTGGCCCGGTACTCCTTGGTGTCGTCCTTCGCCGAACCGAGCAGCTCGTCGGCCTGCTCCTCGGCGCGGGAGCGCAGCCGGTCGGCCTCGGTCTCGGCCTCGCGGCGGATCCGCTCGGCCTCCTCGGACGCCTTGCGGGTGGTCTCGGCGGCGTCCTCGGACGCCTTGCTGAGGACCTCCTCGGCGCTGCGGGCGGCCTTGGCCAGCGCGGCGGCGGAGTCCTCGGCCGCGGAGGCGCGGGCCTGTTCGGTGGCCTCGGCGACCAGCTTCTCGGAGTGCGCGGTCGCCTCGCGGAGCTTCTCCTCGGCCTCCGCCTTGAGCTGCTCGGCCTCCTTGGTGGCCTCGCCGACCAGCCGGGCGATCTCCGCCTTGGCGGTACGCGTGCGCTGCTCGTTGACGGAGTCGGCGGAGGCGAGCGTCTTCGCGGCGGCGTCCTTGGCCTCCGTGAGCGCCTTGTCGGCCTCGGCGCGGGCCTGCCGCAGCTTCTCGTCGGCCTCCTGGATCCGCTGCTCGGCGGCGCGGGAGAGCTCGGTGGCTTGGCGGCGGGCCTGGTCGGTCTCGGCGACGGCGGCGGTCCGCAGCTGCTCGGCGTGACCGGTGGCCTCCTGGGCCTGGGTGGAGGCGGCCGTCATCAGCCGCTCGGCGTCCTTGCGGGCGCGCAGCAGAATCGCTTCGGCCTCGGCGCGGGCGGCTTCCGCCTCGGCGCCGACGCGGCGGCCGGTCTCCTCGGAGAGCCGGGTGGCCTCGGTGCGGGCCGCGGAGAGCGACTGCTCGGCCTCGGCGCGGGCCTCGTCCATCAGCCGGCGGGCCTGGGACTCGGTGCGGGCACGCAGCTGTTCGGCCCAGGCCACGTTCTCGTTGACGTGGGCCTCGACGGTCTGCCGGCGCTCGTTCAGCTCCTGGTCGAGCTGCTGGCGGCGCTGCACGGCCTCGTTGTGCAGCTCGGCCTGGAGCCGGGCCTGGTGCTCGGCGTGCTCCTGGAGGATCCGCTGGGTCTGCGCCCGGGCCTCGCGCAGCTCCCGCTCGGCGTCCTGCCGGAGCTGTTCGGCCTGGGCCTGAGCGTTCCGCAGCGTCTGCTCGGCCTGGTAGCCGATGTCCGCGCTGTCGTAGGCGGGACGGGACGCGATGGTGCGCCGCGCCTCGTGGAGCTTGGCACGCAAGACCTCGACCTGGTAGCCGAGGTCCTCGGCGTGCTGGACGGCCTTCTCGCGTTCCTTCTTCAGCCGGTCCATCTCGGCTTCGAACCGCGAGAGATGGTCGTCCTCAGCTCGGTGGCTCTCCTGGCGTTCGTAGCCCCGCACTGCGCGGTCCATCCTTCCCCGAGCTCTCCGAGCAGGGGAGACCCCAACCCTGGTCGCTACGTTCCGACGAGCACCGTTCACCGGACTGAACGGCCCCCCGGGGAATCGTGGCAGATCGGACGACCCCGACATCCCGACTACGGCGCCGCGCGAAGCGGCCCCGACCGGCCCCGGCCCGGAGTCGCCCACTCTACCGGGCCGGGAATAGGGAGGTCAGTGCTCCACTGAGGAGTGGTCAGCGGAAGGCCGTGCCGAGGTGACGAGTTCGGTCAGGACGCCGTGGCAGTCCTTGGGGTGGAGGAAGGTGATCCGGGAGCCCATGGAGCCGGTCCGGGGCTCGTCGTAGAGGACCCGGACGCCCTTGCCGCGGATCGCCTCGGCGTCCCCGTCGACGTCCGCGGTGCCGAAGGCGATGTGGTGGACGCCCTCCCCGTTCTTGGCCAGCCACTTGCCCACCGCGGAGTCCTCGCGGGTGGGCTCCAGGAGCTGGAGGTAGGAGGCGCCGCCGTCGTCGGTGGCGTTGATCCTCAGCATGGCCTCGCGGACGCCCTGCTCCTCGTTGACCTCGGAGTGGTAGACCTCGAAGCCGTACGTGGCACGGTAGAACTCGACGGTCCTGTCCAGGTCGAAGCAGGCGATCCCGATGTGGTCGATACGCGTCAGCATGGCTCCAGTGCACCCCCGCGGGGGTGGTTACGCAACGTGCGCGCCGTCACACCGGCAGGCCGGTGACCCGGCGCCGCACCGCTCAGTACATTGGCGGTAAACCCTCGTTCACTCCTCATCCCAAGGGGCTGTGCCTCATGTCTGGAACGACCGGTACCACCTCAGTGATCGTCGCGGGCGCCCGCACGCCCATGGGGCGCCTGCTCGGCTCGCTCAAGTCCTTCTCCGGCGCCGATCTGGGCGGCTTCGCCATCAAGGCGGCCCTGGACCGGGCCGGCGTCGCCGGCGACCAGGTGCAGTACGTGATCATGGGCCAGGTGCTCCAGGCGGGCGCCGGGCAGATCCCCGCCCGCCAGGCCGCCGTCAAGGCCGGCATCCCGATGAACGTCCCCGCCCTCACCATCAACAAGGTGTGCCTGTCGGGCCTGGACGCCATCGCGCTGGCCGACCAGCTGATCCGCGCCGGCGAGTTCGACGTGGTCGTCGCCGGCGGCCAGGAGTCGATGACCAACGCCCCGCACCTGCTGCCGAAGTCCCGCGAGGGCTACAAGTACGGCGCGATCGAGATGCTCGACGCGATGGCGTACGACGGCCTCACCGACGCCTTCGAGAACATCGCGATGGGCGAGTCCACCGAGAAGCACAACACCCGCCTGGGCATCGACCGCGCCTCGCAGGACGAGATCGCCGCGCTGTCGCACCAGCGCGCCGCCGCCGCGCAGAAGAACGGCGTCTTCGAGGCCGAGATCACCCCGGTCGAGATCCCGCAGCGCAAGGGCGACCCGGTCGTCTTCGCCACGGACGAGGGCGTGCGCGCCGAGACCACCGCCGAGTCCCTCGGCAAGCTCCGCCCCGCCTTCGCCAAGGACGGCACCATCACCGCCGGCACCTCCTCGCAGATCTCCGACGGCGCCGCCGCCGTGGTCGTGATGAGCAAGGCCAAGGCGGAGGAGCTGGGCCTGGAGTGGATCGCCGAGATCGGCGCCCACGGCAACGTGGCCGGCCCGGACAACTCGCTCCAGTCGCAGCCCTCCAACGCCATCCGGCACGCCCTGGAGAAGGACGGCCTGACCGTCGACGACCTCGACCTGATCGAGATCAACGAGGCCTTCGCCGCCGTCGCCGTACAGTCCATGAAGGACCTCGGGGTGTCCCCGGAAAAGGTGAACGTCAACGGCGGCGCCATCGCGCTCGGCCACCCGATCGGCATGTCCGGCGCCCGTGTGGTGCTCCACCTCGCCCTCGAACTGAAGCGGCGCGGCGGCGGCACCGGCGCGGCGGCGCTGTGCGGCGGCGGCGGCCAGGGCGACGCGCTGATCATCCGCGTGGCCGGCAAGTAAGCACTTCCGACAGGAGAACGCAGCATGGTGGACGTCCCCGCACTGGTCGCCCAGGCCCGGGAGGGCCGGCCGCGGGCCGTGGCCCGGCTCATCTCGCTCGTGGAGGGGGCGTCCCCGCAGCTGCGCGAGGTGATGGCGGCGCTGGCCCCGCTCACCGGCGGCGCCTACGTGGTGGGCCTGACCGGCTCGCCGGGCGTCGGCAAGTCCACCTCCACCTCGGCCCTGGTGAGCGCGTACCGCCGGGCCGGCAAGCGGGTCGGCGTCCTCGCCGTCGACCCCTCCTCGCCGTTCAGCGGCGGCGCGCTCCTCGGCGACCGGGTGCGGATGTCCGACCACGCCTCCGACCCCGGCGTCTACATCCGCTCGATGGCCACCCGCGGGCACCTGGGCGGTCTCGCCTGGGCCGCCCCGCAGGCCATCCGCGTCCTCGACGCGGCCGGCTGCGACGTGGTCCTGGTGGAGACCGTCGGCGTCGGGCAGTCCGAGGTGGAGATCGCCGGACAGGCCGACACCTCGGTGGTGCTGCTCGCGCCGGGCATGGGCGACGGGATCCAGGCCGCGAAGGCGGGCATCCTGGAGATCGGCGACGTGTACGTGGTCAACAAGGCGGACCGGGACGGTGCCGACGCCACCGCCCGCGAGCTCAACCACATGCTGGGCCTCGGCGAGGCCCGCGGCCCCGGTGACTGGCGCCCGCCGATCGTGAAGACGGTCGCGGCGCGCGGCGAGGGCGTGGACGAGGTCGTGGAGGCGCTGGAGAAGCACCGGGCCTGGATGGAGGAGCACGGGGTCCTGGCGGAGCGCCGGAAGGCCCGGGCGGCCCGCGAGGTGGAGACCATCACCATCACGGCGCTGCGCGAGCGGATCGGGGACCTGCACGGGGACCGGCGGCTCGACGCGCTGGCCGAGCGGATCGCGACCGGCGCGCTCGACCCGTACGCGGCCTCGGACGAGCTGCTGGCGAGCCTCACGGGCAGCTGAGCGGGGCCGGAAGCGGGGGGGGGGGGGGCCCCCCCCCCCCCGGGGCCGCGCCCAGGCGCCGAGGGACTTGGACGGACCGCAGCCCGGCCGCGCCGCCCCCCCGCCGAGACCCACCGGACCACACA
>NZ_JBIBWV010000007.1:0-323510 GCF_043081625.1 Streptomyces sp. NPDC014861 | reverse complement strand
GTACGGGGGGGGGGGGGGGGGGGGGGGCGGGGGGGGGGGGGGGGGGGGGGGGGGGGGGGGGCGGGGGGGGGGCCCGGGGGGGGGGCGGGGGCCCCCCCCCCCCCCGCTTCTCTGTCAGGTCACGGCTTGCCGCGCTTGCCGCGCAGCCGCTCGGCGACCGGCTTCAGCGACTCGTGGAGGTCGCCGAGCGCCTCCGGGGTGAGCCGGTCGATGAAGTGGTCGCGGACGGACTCCACGTGGTGCGGGGCGACCTTGCGCATGGTCTCCATGCCCTGGTCGGTGAGGACGGCGTAGAGGCCGCGCCGGTCGGACTCGCAGTTGACCCGCTCGACCAGGCCGGCGTTCTCCATCCGGGTGATCTGGTGGGAGAGGCGGCTCTTGGACTGGAGGGTGGCGGCGGCGAGGTCGCTCATCCGGAGCCTGTGTTCGGCGGACTCGGAGAGGTTGACGAGGATCTCGTAGTCGTTCATCGTCAGGCCGAAGGGCTGGAGGTCGCGCTCCAGCTGGTGCGTCAGCATTCTCTGGACGTCGAGGAAGGTGCGCCACGCGCACTGCTCGGCGTCGGTGAGCCAGGGAGTGGCCGTCTCGGTGTCCATAGAGTGGATTCTACCTAAGAAGTTGAATACTTGACGAAATCTGCGGGGTGACGCGCGGCACCCGCCGGGCCGGCCGCACGCCTCGCGCGGCCGTTCGAAGCGTCACGCTCCGCAGACTACCGCTCACAGCCCGAAGCGCCGCTGCAAGTCCCCGAGCTGGCCGGGAAGGCGCGGTACCGCGGCCTGCGCCGCCTGGCCGGAACCGTGTCCGTGCCCGCCCGGCACCCCGGCCTGGGCCGGCGGCCCGCCGATGTTCCGTTCCGCCATCAGCAGCTCCGTCGACTGGAGCAGGACCGTGCCCGCGCCGATGAACTCGAACTGGTGCTCCTCGCCGGAGGAGCCCCCGATGCCGGTCAGGGCCCGTACGCCACCCATCACGCCCGTCAGGTAGGCGTGGTCGTAATGATGGCAGGGGGAGGGGCAGTCCGCCCAGCCGACCAGGGCCTGCGGGTCCACCCGGAGCGGCGGCTCCATGAAGACCACCGGGCCGTTGGACGCGGCGACGAACTTGCCCGTGCCGATCAGCGTCACGAAGCCCGGCACGATCGACTGCTTCAGCGCCAGCGTCGGCTGGTAGGCCAGCAGGTTCCCGGACCGGATCGTCAGATTGCCCTCGTCCAGGTCGTACGAGTTCACGTCGAAGGCCCGGTCCGCGAGCAGCATCTTGCCGGTGCCCTCGGCCACCACCCAGTCGCTCGCGTGCAGCGGCGAGTGGAAGGCGGTCCGCACCAGTCGGTCGAGCCGCCCGTGCCCGATGCCGTTGAAGTCGATCCGCCCGTAGTAGGCGATCATCTTCCCCTTCTGGAGGAACCAGGGGGAGCCCTTCAGTTCGACGCAGAAGGTGTACGCGTTGACGTTGTCGTCCGACGGCAGGGTGTGCGGATCGTGGATGACAGGGGTGGTCACAGCTTCTCCTCCGACGCCTGGACGTACACCGCACCGCTGCCGCTCAGCTCCAGCTGGAACGCCTCGCCGGAGCCGCGGCCCACCATGTCGCGCCAGCCCAGCGCGGCCGAGAGCTTGTTGCGCACGTCGCCGTGGTGGGCCACGTACGCCTGCGGGTCGACGTGGACCGGGCGGCCCGGCGTGATCGGCAGCTCGATCACCCCGCCGTGCGCCATGACCGCCACCGAGCCGTGGCCCTTGAGGGTGGTGGTGAAGAGGCCCTGGCCGGTCACCTGGCCGCGGACCATGCCCATGACGCCGCCCTGCGAGCCCATGAACATCGTGCCCTGCTCCAGGGTCCCGTCGAAGGCGAGCAGCCGGTCCGCCTCCACGTGGAGGGTGTCGCCGGTCAGCGCGATCACCTGGATGTGGTGGCCGCCGTGCCCGAACATCACGAGGCCGTTGCCCTCCACGGTCATCAGCGGCGTCGCCTCGCCGGCCACCCGGCGGCCGATCATCGACATCAGGCCCCCCTGGCCGCCCGCGATGTTCGGCGTGAACGTGACGTCCCCGCGGTACGCCAGCATCGCCCCGCGCTGGCTGAAGAGCCGCTGCCCGGGCACCACGGTCGCCTCGATCATCTTCGAGTTCACCTCGCGGAACGGCATCAGACGTCACCTCCGATGGTGTTGCGCTCGCTCGGCTGCACGTAGACCAGCCCGTCGCCCTCGAAGCGGATCTGGAAGGCCTCGCCGCCGCCCTCGCCGATCAGGGTGCGGAAGGTCACGCCCGACTGGAAGTGCTGCTGGAGGTCGCCCTGGTGGGCGATGTACGCGCCGGGGTCGACCGACAGCGGGTACTGCGGGGTCACCCGGAGCACCGTCGCCGGGCCGTCGGACATGATCGCCGCCTGCCCGGTGCCCTCCACCGTGGTGGTGAAGAGGCCGTTGCCGGTCGCGCCGCCGCGCATCCCCGTGAAGGTGGTGCCGGTGCGCAGCGCGGCGTCGGCGCAGAGCAGGTTGCTCGCCTCCACCCACAGCTTGTCGCCGTGCAGCTGGACGAGGTTGATCTCGGAGGCCCGGTCGGCGAACCAGCAGGTCCCCTGGCCCCTGACCTCCATCACCTCCATCTGCTCGCCGGTCAGCCGGCGGGTGACCATGCCGCGCAGGCCCTCACCGCCGCCGCTCATCTTCTTGAACGCCATCTGCCCGTCGTAGGCGACCATCGAGCCGTTCTTCGCCTTGACGGCGTCGCCGGTCATCGTCACGGCGAGCACCTTGCTGCCCTGGAGTCGGAACGTAGCCACGGGCCGAAGGTAGCGGGGACCCGGTTAAAGGGACTGCAAAGACGGCGTGCACAATGGATCCGCCCACCCTTGTGCATCCGTTCACAAGATCGCTCGGCAGCTCGCCCGCCGGTACGCTCCGTCGGCTCGACAACGAAGGTGACCCCTCCGTGGACCTCAAGACCGCTTCCTCGCTCCACCGCCTCCGGCTCGTCTCCGCCCCCGAGGCCGTGTCGTTCCTGCTCCTGCTGGTCTGCTCGGTGCTCAAGCGGACCACGGACTTCAACGCGGTGCCGGTCATGGGCGCCGTCCACGGCGTGCTCTTCGTGCTGTACGTGCTCTTCTGGCTGGACGCCTGGAACCGCGCCAAGTGGAGCTTCGGCACCGCCACCGTCTACTTCCTCCTCTCCGTGGTCCCCTTCGGCGGCTTCTTCGCCGACCGCAAGCTGAAGGCCGAGGCCGACGCGGCCGTCACCGCCTCGCGCGCCCGCGCCGAGGCCGCCGAGGGCGCGGTGAAGGCGTGATCGTCGCGTTCTCCGTCACCCCGCTCGGCGTGGGGGAGGAGGTCGGCGAGTACGTCGCCGACGCCGTCCGGGTCGTCCGCGAGTCCGGCCTCCCGAACCGCACCGACGCCATGTTCACCTCCGTCGAGGGCGAGTGGGACGAGGTGATGGACGTCGTCAAGCGGGCCGTCGCCGCCGTCGAGGCGCGCGCGCCGCGCGTCTCCGTCGTCCTCAAGGCCGACATCCGCCCCGGCGTCAGCGACGGGCTCACCGCCAAGGTCGAGACCGTGGAGCGCCACCTCGGCGCCTGAGCCGAGACCCGTACGAGCCCCCGGCGTCCCGCCGGGGGCTCTTCCGTCTCCGCCCGCGCTTTGAGCGAATGATCGTCATCGGTTAACGTCCTCCTTGAGCAGTCGCTCAAGACGGGGGAACGGTCGTGGGGATCCACAGCGCGTTCCCGTTCCCGGCCGTCGCCGGCGCCGGTGTCTCCGCGGGGGAGCGCCACCGGGCCGGCGGCGGCCGGACGTGCGCGCGGCCGCTCCGGGGGTGCCCGGGGGTGGGCCCCGTGCGCGAGGAGGGGCGGGCGTGAGCCGGGAAGAGAAGGCGCGGGGGGCGCGCGACGACAAGGGGCGGGAGACCCGCGAGAAGCTGCTCGACGGGGCCCTGCGGTCGCTCGTGGAGCACGGGATCGCCGGGACCTCCGGCCGCTCGGTCGCCGCCGCCGCGGGCGTCAACCAAGCCCTGGTCTTCTACCACTTCGGCTCCGTCGACGACCTGCTCGCGGCCGCCTGCCGGCGTGGTGCGGAGCAGCGGGTGGCCCGCCACCGCGACCGGCTCCGGGCCGTCACCAGCCTCGACGAACTGCTCGCCTTCGGACGCGCGATGCACGAGGAGGAGCGGGACGCCGGGCACGTCGCCGTCCTGGCCCAGCTGCTCGCCGGCGCCCGGAACCACCCCCGGCTCGCCCCGGCCACCGCCGCCGGCCTCGACCTGTGGATCGGCGAGATCGAGCAGGTGCTCCGCAGGGTGCTCGCCGGCGGCCCGCTCGACGGCTTCGCCGACCCCTCGGGACTGGCCCGGGCCGTCGCCGCGTCCTTCGTCGGGCTCGAACTGTACGAGGGCGTCGACCCGGACGGCGCCGAGGCGGCCCTCACCGCGCTGGAGCAGCTCGGCGCGCTGCTCGCCGCCGTCGAGGAGCTGAACCCGGTGGCCCGGAAGGCCGTCGCGTACACGCTGCGGCGATCGGGTGGACGCGGGCGCTAGAACACCCTCACTCGGAGTACTCCAGTCGACACGCCGGACGATGTCCCCTTTCGTGAGGATATCGACCCGTTCGACGACAGCTGGAGGCACCGTGCGGCCGGGAGGCTACGACTACGACACCTACAGCCGACTCGCCGGTCCCCTCACGGAACCGGACACGACGGCCTACCAGGTGCAGTACACGAGTCTGCTCTCGAAGGAACCGCACCGAATACGAGCCGTCCTCCTCATGGCCCTCGCGCCGGTGCTCTCCGCGGTGCTCCTGGCCTACCTCGTCTGGCCCACCCACTGGACCGTCCGCGAGGGCGACGACAGCTGGCGGGTGCCCTACGACACCGTGATGCTCGTGTCGATCGGCCTCATCTGCTTCTTCATGCTGGTGAACGTCGTCTCCGTCGCCCACGCCACCATGGTCGCCCGGGACCCCGTCCCGGTGTACCCCGAGGAGGGCACCCGGGTCGCCTTCCTCACCACGTACGTGCCCGGCAAGGAACCCCTCACCATGGTCCGCGGCACCCTGGAGGCCGCCGTCCGCATGCGGCACGACGGCACCCTGCACGTCTGGCTCCTCGACGAGGGCGACAGCCCCGAGGCCAAGGCCCTCTGCGCCGAACTCGGCGTCCGCCACTTCACCCGGGCCGGCGTGCCCGAGTGGAACCGGAAGAAGGGCGCGCACAAGGCGAGGACCAAGCACGGCAACTACAACGCCTGGCTGGCCATGCACGGCGACGCCTACGAGTACTTCGCCTCGGTCGACACCGACCACGTGCCGCTCCCCGACTTCCTGGCCCGGATGCTCGGCTGGTTCCGCGACCCCGACGTCGCCTTCGTCGTCGGACCGCAGGTCTACGGCAACTACGGCGGCGCCGTCACCAAGGCCGCCGAGTCCCAGCAGTTCCTCTTCCACGCCCTCATCCAGCGCGCCGGCAACCGCTACCGCGCCCCCATGTTCGTCGGCACCAACAACGTCGTCCGGATCGCCGCCCTGAAGCAGATCGGCGGCCTGTACGACTCCATCACCGAGGACATGGCCACCGGCTTCGAGCTGCACCGCCGCAAGAACCCGGTCACCGGCCGCCGCTGGCGCTCCGTCTACACCCCCGACGTCCTCGCCGTCGGCGAGGGACCGGAGTCCTGGACCGACTTCTTCACCCAGCAGCTCCGCTGGTCCCGCGGCACCTACGAGACGATCCTCAAGCAGTACTGGAAGGCGCCGTTCTCCATGCCGCCCGGCCGCCTCCTCAACTACACGCTGATGCTCGTCTACTACCCCATGACGGCCGTCAACTGGCTGCTCGGCATCCTCAGCTGCGTCCTCTACCTGTGGCTCGGCGCCTCCGGCACCCAGGTCTCCTCCCAGGTCTGGCTCATGATCTACAGCGACGCCGTCGCGCTCCAGATCGGCCTCTACCTCTGGAACCGCCGCCACAACGTCTCCCCGCACGAGCCCGAGGGCTCCGGCGGCCTCGCCGGCATGGTGATGTCCGCGCTCTCCGCGCCCGTCTACCTCAAGTCCCTCGGCTCCGCGCTGCTGCGCACCCGCGGCCGCTTCGTCGTCACCCCCAAGGGCGGCGCCGCCAGCCCCGACCGGCTCCTCACCTTCCGCATCCACCTGTACTGGGCGGTCGTCCTCGTCGCCTCCCTGGTGGCCTCGGTCCACTTCGACCACACCCACGCGGCCATGCGCACCTGGGCGGTCCTCGCCCTCGTCATCACGCTCGCCCCGGTCACCGTCCGGTCCTGGACCCTCCTGCGCGACCGGCGGATCCGCGCGGTCCGCGCCCGGATCCGCGCCCGGGCCCGCGCCCGCCGCCTCGCCCTCGCCCGCGGGATCGAGCTGCGCACCGTACCGCCGCTCCCGCAGTCCCCGCCCCCGCACCCGCCCGCGACCACCGCGCCCACGACGACCGGAGGGAACTGATCCATGGCGTACCGGCCGTCCAAGAAGTTCAAGAAGACGCTGCTCGGCAGCGGCGCCGTCCTCGTCCTCGCGGCGCTCAACGCCCCCGCCGCCGTCACCTTCGCCTCGGAGAAGTACCACGCCTACAAGATCGCCCAGCCCGGCTACAAGAAGAGGTACGGCTCCTGGGGCGCGGTCTCCGTCCCCGACGGCGCCCGCGTCAACGCCATCCACGCGGCCCTCCTCCACACCGGCAAGGTGCTGCTGATCGCCGGCTCCGGCAACAACCAGAAGAACTTCGACGCCGGGACCTTCGACACCGTCCTGTGGGACCCGGTGAAGAACACCTTCAAGAAGATCCCCACCCCCGAGGACTTCTTCTGCGCCGGCCACAGCCAGCTCCCCGACGGACGGCTCCTGGTGGCCGGCGGCACCGCCCGCTACGAGGTCCTCGACGGCGGGGTGACGAAGGCCGGCGGCGGCATGCGGGTCAAGAACGAGAGCCCCGACAAGGCCGTCACCCTGAAGAAGGGCACCCGCTTCCGCTCCCCGTCCGGCGTCGAGTACGTCACCACCACCGACGTCACCGTCCCCAAGGCCAAGCGCGAGTTCGCGATCTCGTACTTCACGAGCGGCCAGATGAAGCCCTGGGAGACCAAGGTGACCGCCGCCGAGGCCCGCGTCTTCGTCGAGGCCGTCGAGGAGGGCCCGCAGGGCCTCACCACCCAGGCCGCCCAGTACGAGATCGTCGGCCTCAAGGGCAAGGACGCCGACAACGTCTACGGCCTCGCCCAGAAGCTCACCACAGAGAAGCAGGACTTCCAGGGCATCAGGGCCGCCTACGAGTTCGACCCCAGGGCCGAGAAGTACGTGCCGGTCGCCCCCATGAAGGACGCCCGCTGGTACCCCACCCTCGTCGGCCTCCAGGACGGCAAGGTCCTCGCCGTCTCCGGGCTCAACGACGTCGGCGACGTCGTCCCCGGCGACAACGAGATCTTCGACCCGAAGACCAAGAAGTGGACCAAGGGCCCCTTCCGCTACTTCCCGACCTACCCCTCGCTCTTCCTCACCAAGGGCGGCAAGCTCCTCTACACCGGCTCCAACGCCGGCTACGGCCCCGCCGAGAAGGGCCGCGCACCCGGCCTCTGGGACCTGAGGACCAACTCCTTCACCCCCCTGCCCGGCCTCACCGACCCCGACCAGCTGGAGACCTCCGCCTCCCTGATCCTGCCCCCGGCGCAGGCCCAGAAGGTCATGGTCCTCGGCGGCGGCGGCGTCGGCGAGTCCGCCAAGTCCACCGCCCGCACCGCCATCGTCGACCTCACCACCGAGAGCCCCACCTTCGAGGACGGCCCCGCCCTCCCGCAGGGCACCCGCTACCTCAACAGCGTGCTCCTCCCCGACGACACCGTCTTCACCACCGGCGGCTCCCGCGACTACCGGGGCCGCGGCGGCAGCGACATCCTCAAGGCCCAGTTCTACGACCCCGCCACCAACGCCTTCGCCGCCGCCGCCGAACCCACCGTCGGCCGCAACTACCACGCGGAGGCGCTGCTGTTGCCCGACGGACGGGTCGCCACCTTCGGCTCCGACCCGCTCTTCGACGACAAGGACAACACCAAGCTCGGCACCTTCGAACAGCGCATGGAGGTCTTCACCCCGCCCTACCTCCACCGGGCCGGCGCCGACCGCCCCGCCCTCGGCGAGGGCCCGCGGGAGCTCGACCGCAACGGCCGCGCCACCTTCAGGACCGAGGACGCCGGCCGGATCACCAAGGCCCGGCTGATGAGGCCCAGCGCCGTCACCCACACCACCGACGTCGAACAGCGCTCGGTGGCCCTGGAGCTGACGAAGGGCGGCGACGGGCTCACGGTCACCGTGGACGCCCCGGACGACACCACCCTCGTCCCGCCCGGCTGGTACATGCTCTTCGTCACCGACGACGCCGGCATCCCGTCGGAGGCCACCTGGATCCAGGTGAAGGAGGACTGAGGCCCGGTCAGGACTCCGTGCGCCGTGCCAGCCCCAGCGCGTACTCCGGCCACCATGTCCCCGCGGCCGGACCGCCCCGGCACTGCCCGTCCGAGTCCCCCGGCCGCTTGATCCACAGATACGCGTCCACCAGCGCGTCCCCGGTCCGGTCCGTCGGCGGCACGCCGAGCGACCGGCCCGGGGGATTGCACCAGGCCTCCGCCCGGTCCCCCGGGAGGGGGCCGGCGCCGTTCCGGCTCGTGTCGACCGTGAAGTGCATCCCGCCGAGCAGCCCCGACAGGGTCGCCCCGAACTCCCGCACCACCGCGTCGGTCTGGAAGTTCGACACGTTCAGCGAGAAGCCGTCCGCCCGGGAGATCCCCGCCCGCCGCAGCGGCTCCACCAGCTTTCCCGCGTCGTCGATCCACGCCGGGTTCCCCGCGTCCAGGTAGACCCGCGTCCCCGGCTGCCGCTTCAGCCGCTCGATCGCCTCCGACAGCAGCCGCGACCGCTCCTCGTGGTACTGCCCCGGCGTGCAGCCGTCCACCATGTGCGGCACCGCGTCCGGCTCCAGCACCACCACCGCCGGGGCGTCCCCGATCGCCGAGGCGAAGGAGTCCACCCACGCGCGGTACGCCTCCCCGTCCCGCGCCCCGCCCGCCGAGTACATGCCGCAGTCCCGGTGCGGGATGTTGTACGCGACGAAGACCGCCGTCCGGTCCTCCGCCGCCGCCCCGCGCACCGCCCGAAGGATCTCCGGCACCGGATCGTCCCCGGCCGGCCAGTCCGCGACCGGCTGCTCCGAGATCCGCTTCAGCGCCCGGGCGTCGTCCGCGCGGCCCTGCGCCTCGTACTGCCGCACCTGCTTCGCCGCGTCGCTCTCCGGGTCCACCCAGAACGGCGAGCCCCCGGTGGGCGGCGGCGTCCCGCGCTCCGTCGCGGCGGGCGGCCCGACGGGGGAGCGGGCGGGCTCGTCGGAGGAGCACCCGCTCGCGGTCAGCAGCAGCGCGCTGAGCAGGGCGAGCGTGGCGGTGGCGGTCGTACGGCGGGACATCCGGCCCCCAGGGTCGGCGACAAGGGGAGTACGGGCGCAGGCCCCGTCCATGAGCGGAACGGGACAGACCGCGTCATCCTGACATGTCGGTCACCCGTCGTCCGGATGCGACACCGCCATCCCCAGCGGCGTCCGCTCGTACAGCACCTGATGGCCGTAGCGCCGCGAGGCCAGCAGCCCCGCCTCCCTCAGCACCGACAGGTGGGACGAGACGGTCGAGGGCGCCCGGCCGAGCCGATGGGCCAGCGCCGTCGTCCCCATCGGCTCGGTGAGGGCGCACAGGACGTCCGCCCGCACCGGACCGAGCAGCCGGGCGAGAGCCTCGGGGGTGCGCCCGCGGGGCTCCGTCCACAGCCCGCCGATCCCGCGCACCGGATACACCACCGTCGGCTGCCACGGCTCCTCGAAACCGCTCACCACCTCCGGCCAGATGAACACCGACGGCATCAGCACCAGCCCCTGCCCGCCCAGCGCCCGGACGTGCTCCCCGCGATAACCGCGCACCTCCAGGACCGCCGTCCCCGGATCCCAGGAGAACGACGGGTGCAGCTCGCCGAGCAGCCGCTCCAGGCCCCCGTCCGCCAGCCGCCGCGAGTGGTACGCCACGTCCGCCTCCAGCAACGCCCGCAACCGCGGCCAGTCGGGAGCGATCAGCGCCTCCCAGGCGGCCGCCAGCAGATCGGCCAGCCGCTCCACCGCCGCCGCGGGGTCGGCGAGCAGCCGCCGCCCCTCCGCGCTCTCGGCGGCCCCCGGCGTGCAGGCCAGCGCCCGCGCGAGGTCCGGACCCGCCAACGCCGGATCGACCGCCCGCACGGCCGCGAGCTCGTCCTCGAAGGAGGCGGCCGGCCCGAGCGGCGGCGGATAGAGGAAGTCCGGCGAATGCCCCCGCTCCGGCATGAGCAGGTGGAGCGGCGCCAGCTCCAGCTCCCGCGCGGCCCCGGCGATCCGCCGCAGCCACGGCAGGTGGTAGCCCTGCCTCCGGGGCCGCGCCAGCACCCGTACGGCCGACTGCGTCTCCCACAGCGGCGACACCGCGAACCGGATCCGCAGGGCGTCCGCCTCCCCGAAGAGCAGGTGGTACGGCATGACGGCTCCCGGGCTTTCGGCAGGACTGGGCGGACCTGGGACCCGACTCGGGCCTCGCGGGTCCCAGGACTCGGTGGACCCCGGAGCCCTTCCGGGCCTCGCGGTCGCACCGGATCCGGTGGACCCGGGGCTCGATGCGGGGCTCGCGGTCTCAGGACTGGGCGGACGCGGGGCCCGAACCGGGCCTCGCGGGTCTCGGGACTCGCTGGACCCGGGGTCCGATCCGGGCCTTCGCGGTCTCATGATTCGGCTGGAGCCGAAAGTCTAGGACGGGACGGCTCCCGCCCCGCACGCTGCCGCCATGTCCCCGACCGACACGGCGGCCGCCGCACCCCCGGCCGCCACCGCACCCCCGCCCGGCTACCTCGCCGTCTTCCGCGTCCGCGAGTTCCGATGGGTCTTCGGAGCGCACCTCCTCTCGCTCCTCGGACTCGTCGTCAGCGAGATCGCGCTCACCGTCCTCGTCTACGACCTCACCCGCTCCCCGCTCCTCTCCTCCCTCACCTTCGCCGTCGGCTTCGTCCCCTACCTCCTCGGCGGCACTCTCCTCGCCGGCGTCGCCGACCGCCACCCGCCCCGCCGGGTCCTCGTCGTCTGCGACCTGATCTGCGCCGGCGCCGTCGGGCTCATGGTGCTGCCCGCCACCCCCGTCGCCGGACTCCTCGTCCTGCGCTGCGTCGTCGCCGTCGTCGCCCCCGTCTTCCAGGGCACCCGGATGGCGACCCTCGCCGACATCCTCGGAGACGGCGACCTCTTCGTCCTCGGCCGCTCGCTCCTGCGGATCGTCTCCCAGTCCGCCCTCCTCGCCGGCTTCGGCGTCGGTGGCGTCCTCCTCACCGTCGTCCCCGCCCGCGGCGCCATCGCCCTCACCGCCGGCACCTTCCTCCTCTCCGCCGTCCTGCTGCGCCTCGGCACCGCCCGCCGCCCCGCCCGCGCCGCCGCCGCAGCGCGCGAAGGGCTCGGCGCCACCTGGTCCCTCCTGCGCGACCGGCGGATCCGCGTCCTGATGCTGCTCTTCTGGGTGCCGCCGTTCTTCGTCGTCGTCCCCGAGGCCCTCGCGGCCCCCTACGCGCGCGAGCTCGGCGCCTCCACCGCCGCCCTCGGCCTCCTCATGTGCGCCATGCCCGTCGGCACCATCGCCGGCGAACTCCTCGCCGGCGCCGTGCTGCGGCCCGCCACCCGCTCCCGGCTCGTCGCCCCGCTCCTCCTCGTCACCTTCCTCCCCTTCCTCCTCTACGCGCTCCGCCCCGGCCTCGCCCTCGCCGCCCTCGCCCTCGGGCTGTCCGGCGCCGCCGGCGCCTACGTCCTGGGCCTCGACGCCTGGTTCGTCGCCGCCGTCCCGGAGGAGCAGCGGGGGAGGGCCATGACCCTCATGACGGCGGGCATGATGACCGTCCAGGGGCTCGGCATGGCGGGCGCCGGACTGGTCGCCGAGTTCGTCCCCGTCCACCACGTCGTCACCGGCGCCGGGGTCCTCGCCACGGTCGCCGTGGCCGCGCTCCTGGCCGAGACCCGCGCATCGGGCGGCCGAAAGGTGAGACAGGGCTGACCGGCATGTGACCAGTGGGTAAGGTCGACGCGTGCCGAAGCCGCTCAGTCTCCCGTTCGACCCCATCGCCCGAGCCGACGAACTCTGGCAGAAGCGCTGGGGCCCGGTCCCCTCGATGGCCGCGATCACCTCGATCATGCGCGCCCACCAGATCCTGCTGGCCGAGGTCGACGCCGTGGTCAAGCCGTACGGGCTGACCTTCGCCCGCTACGAGGCCCTGGTGCTGCTGACCTTCTCCAAGGCGGGCGAGCTGCCGATGTCGAAGATCGGCGAGCGGCTGATGGTCCACCCCACCTCGGTGACGAACACGGTGGACCGCCTCGTGAAGTCCGGCCTCGTCGACAAGCGCCCCAACCCCAACGACGGGCGCGGCACCCTCGCCTCCATCACCGAGAAGGGCCGCGAGGTGGTCGAGTCCGCCACCCGCGACCTGATGGAGATGGAATTCGGCCTCGGCGCGTACGACTCCGAGGAGTGCGCCGAGATCTTCGCCCTGCTGCGCCCGCTGCGGGTCGCGGCGCACGACTTCGACGAGCGCTGACCGGGCTCCGGCGAGCGACGGACCCCGGCTCGGGCGAGCGCCGGCCCCGGGTGCGGCGGGCGACGGATCCCGGCTCGGGCGAGCGGCGGCCCCGGCTCGGGCGGGCACCGGCCCCGGCTCCGGTGAGCGCTCCGGTGAGCGGCGACCCCAGCGAAGATCGCCCCGAAGCGGACGGTTACGCTCGACGGCATGAAATCCAGCGTGCTGACCCGCTACCGCGTCATGGCGTACGTGACCGCCGTCATGCTGCTCGTGCTCTGCGGCTGCATGGTCGCCAAGTACGGCTTCGACACCGGCGAGGACCTGACCTTCGCGGTCTCCCAGACCCACGGTGTCCTGTACATCATCTACCTGGTCTTCGCCTTCGACCTGGGCTCCAAGGCCCGGTGGTCGTTCGGCAGGATCGTGTGGCTGCTGCTCTCCGGCACGATCCCCTTCGCCGCCTTCTTCGTCGAGCGCAAGGTCGTCGCCGAGGTGAAGCCGCTGGTCAGCGGCGCGCAGCCGGTTCCCGTCAAGGCCTGACCCCCACCCCCGCGCAGATGTGCGGGGGTTTGTCATCGACATTTACTAGGACGTCCTAGTAAATTTGAAGCATGGACGCTGACGCCATCGAGGAAGGCCGCCGTCGCTGGCAGGCCCGTTACGACAAGGCCCGCAAGCGCGACGCGGACTTCACCACGCTCTCCGGGGACCCCGTGGAGCCGGTCTACGGGCCCCGGCCCGGGGACACCTACGAGGGGTTCGAGCGCATCGGCTGGCCCGGCGAGTACCCCTTCACCCGGGGACTGCACCCGACCGGCTACCGGGGCCGCACCTGGACCATCCGCCAGTTCGCCGGCTTCGGCAACGCCGAGCAGACCAACGAGCGGTACAAGATGATCCTCGCCGCCGGCGGCGGCGGGCTCTCGGTCGCCTTCGACATGCCCACCCTCATGGGCCGCGACTCCGACGACCCCCGCTCGCTGGGCGAGGTCGGCCACTGCGGCGTCGCCATCGACTCCGCCGCCGACATGGAGGTCCTCTTCAAGGACATCCCGCTCGGCGACGTCACCACCTCGATGACGATCTCGGGCCCCGCCGTCCCGGTCTTCTGCATGTACCTGGTCGCCGCCGAGCGCCAGGGCGTCGACCCGGCGGTGCTCAACGGCACGCTCCAGACCGACATCTTCAAGGAGTACATCGCGCAGAAGGAGTGGCTCTTCCCGCCCGAGCCGCACCTGCGCCTCATCGGCGACCTGATGGAGCACTGCGCCGCCGGCATCCCCGCGTACAAGCCGCTCTCCGTCTCCGGCTACCACATCCGCGAGGCCGGGGCGACGGCCGCGCAGGAGCTGGCGTACACGCTGGCCGACGGCTTCGGCTACGTCGAGCTCGGCCTCTCCCGCGGCCTCGACGTGGACGTCTTCGCGCCCGGCCTCTCCTTCTTCTTCGACGCGCACCTCGACTTCTTCGAGGAGATCGCCAAGTTCCGCGCCGCCCGCCGGATCTGGGCCCGCTGGATGAAGGAGGTGTACGGGGCGAAGACCGACAAGGCGCAGTGGCTGCGCTTCCACACCCAGACCGCCGGCGTCTCGCTCACCGCGCAGCAGCCGTACAACAACGTGGTGCGCACGGCCGTGGAGGCGCTCTCCGCCGTCCTCGGCGGCACCAACTCCCTCCACACCAACGCCCTCGACGAGACCCTCGCCCTCCCCAGCGCGCAGGCCGCCGAGATCGCGCTGCGCACCCAGCAGGTGCTGATGGAGGAGACCGGCGTCGCCAACGTCGCCGACCCGCTGGGCGGCTCCTGGTACGTCGAGCAGCTCACCGACCGCATCGAGGCCGACGCCGAGAAGATCTTCGACCAGATCAGGGAGCGCGGACTCCGGGCCCACCCGGACGGCAGGCACCCGATCGGCCCGATCACCTCCGGCATCCTTCGGGGCATCGAGGACGGCTGGTTCACCGGCGAGATCGCCGAGTCCGCCTTCCGCTACCAGCAGTCCCTGGAGAAGGGCGAGAAGCGGGTCGTCGGCGTCAACGTGCACCACGGCTCGGTCACCGGCGACCTGGAGATCCTGCGCGTCAGCCACGAGGTCGAGTGGGAGCAGGTCCGCGTCCTCGGCGAGCGGAAGGGCCGGCGCGACGAGGCGAGGGTCCGCGCCTCCCTCGACGCCATGCTGGCCGCTTCCCGGGACGGCTCCAACATGATCCCGCCGATGCTCGACGCGGTCCGCGCCGAGGCCACCCTCGGCGAGATCTGCGACGTGCTCCGCGAGGAGTGGGGCGTGTACGTGGAGCCCGCCGGCTTCTGATCCGGACGCGCTCGAAGAAGCCGGCGGGCCGGTACGGGGGTTCCCGTACCGGCCCGCCGGTGTGCGTCAGCGGACCGGGCGGGGCCTCCGTACCGCGCCGCCGGTGTGCCCTCGGCCGACCGGGCGGGGAGCCCCCGTACCGGCCCGCCGGTGTGCGTCAGCGGACCGGGCCCAGCACCTTCGACGGGGTGATCCGGAGCGTCACCCGGACCTTCTCGGGCGGCAGTTCCAGGTACTCCCGCCCGGCGTCCGCGCCCTCGTACTTCTCCGCCAGCGCCACCGCCAGGGCCCGCCCCTCGTCCTCGGTGACCGTCGCCGTGCCGCGGATCTCGGTGTAGCGGTCCGGGTCGCGGCGGTCGAGGAGGACGAGCGAGACCCGCGCGTCGGCCCGGATGTTCTTGACCTTGCGGCGGCCCTCCTGGCTGGAGACGAGGACGTCGTCGCCGTCCCGGCCCACCCACACCACCGAGGTCTGCGGGGAGCCGTCGGGCTGGATCGTGGCCAGGACGGCGTGGTTCACGTCGTCGAGCAGGGCGCGTACCGCCTCGGAGAGCCGGATGTCCGTACGAATGATCATGCGGGCACGCTAGCCGAGCGCGGCCACCGCGCCCAGGCCGCCGACCAGCAGCGCGGAGAGCCGCGCGACCCACTGCCCGTCCACCGGCTCGGCGCTCACCAGCGCCCGGTGCACCACCGCGCCGGCGACCACGTCGAAGATCAGGTCGTCGGTGGCGTCCACCGCGACCGGGTCCCGGCCTGCGGGGAGCTCGCCGCGCTCCTGGGCCCGCCGCCGCCCGTCCAGGACGAGCCGCTTCTGGCGCTCCACGATCGAGGTCCGGATCCGCTCGCGCAGCGGGGCGTCCCGGGTCGACTCGGCGACCACGGCCATCAGGGCCGTCTTGGTCTCGGGGCGCTCCAGGAGGGCGGCGAACTGGAGGACGACGTGCTCGATGTCGGCCTGGAGGGAACCCAGATCGGGCAGTTCGAGTTCATCGAAGAGGACGGCGACGGCGTCGACGACCAGTTCGTTCTTGTTGGCCCACCGGCGGTACAGCGTGGTCTTGGCGACTCCGGCCCGGGTGGCGACGTCGCCCATGGTGAGTCCGGACCAGCCCAGCTCCACCAGGGCCGCGCGGGTCGCCTCCAGGATGGCCGCGTCGGCCTCGATGGACCGGGGGCGGCCGGTGCGTGGGGTGGTGCGGTTACACATGAACGACGACCATACCCGCCGGTAGGTACGGCGCCAGAGGCGCGCGATGTGAGGCAGTTCACGGCCCGGGGCTCCCGCCGGCCCGGCCCCGGCCATTACGCTACGACCCGTAGCGAAAGGCTGTGAGAGGCCTGAGCGACAACCATCGCAGGACCGCCGGGTGGGGACCCGGCGGGCGTGGGCGCCCTCGGTGGAGGGCGCTGTTCAGCCATGACTTACCGGTTCGGCGTGCGGAGGGGGGAGGATGTACCCATGCAGCCCCGAAACATGTCCATGAGCGGCGTCGTCGACCTCGCCGCGGTGAAGGCGGCCGGAGAGGCCAAGGCGAAGGCGGAGCAGGCGCGCGCCGAGGCCGCCCGCCACGGCGGGCCCGTGGCGGTGCCGCCCTCCGCCCTCGTGATCGACGTCGACGAGGCGGGCTTCGAGCGCGATGTGCTCCAGCGCTCCGCCGAGGTCCCGGTCGTCCTCGACTTCTGGGCTGAGTGGTGCGAGCCCTGCAAGCAGCTCGGCCCGCTCCTGGAGCGGCTGGCCGAGGAGTACGACGGCCGCTTCCTGCTCGCGAAGATCGACGTCGACGCCAACCAGATGCTGATGCAGCAGTTCGGCATCCAGGGAATTCCGGCCGTTTTCGCGGTCGTCGCCGGTCAGGCACTGCCCCTCTTCCAGGGCGCGGTGCCGGAGGCGCAGATCCGCCAGACCCTCGACCAGCTGATCCAGGTCGGCGAGGAGCGCTTCGGTCTCACCGGCCTCGCCGTGGACCGGGACGCGGACGGCGCGGAGGCCGCCGAGCGGCCGGTCGCCGGTCCGTACGACGCCCTCCTGGAGGCGGCCATGACCGCGCTCGACGCGGGCGACATGGCGGGCGCCGTGCAGGCGTACAAGAACGTGCTGGCCGACGACCCCGAGCACCCCGAGGCCAAGCTGGGCCTCGCCCAGGCCGAACTGCTCGCCCGGGTGCAGGGCATGGACCCGCAGGCGGTGCGGAAGAACGCGGCGGACAACCCGGCGGACGTCGCCGCGCAGATCGCCGCCGCCGACCTGGATCTGGTGGGCGGTCACGTCCAGGACGCCTTCGGGCGGCTGGTGGAGACCGTGCGCCGGACCTTCGGCGAGGACCGGGACGCGGCGCGGCTGCGGCTCCTGGAGCTGTTCGAGGTCATCGGCCCGGAGGACCCGCGGGTGATCGCGGGCCGTCAGGCGCTGGCCCGGGTGCTGTTCTGAGCCCCGAATTCCCGGCCCCGCGCTGAGCGCCTGCTCAGGGCGGGGAATGGCGCCGGATCGTCCGACGATTTGGCGACACGGTGACAAGTGGCGGCCGCGCTTTACCAAATCTTGATAATCGCGGCCGCTGTTACTTGCAGTAAATCGAACCTGTGAGTCTGTCCGGGTTCACCCTCCCATAAGCGGATTTTCCGCACCACGCGCCTCCACCCTGCGTACCCACCCGGCGGCATCGCGCCATGGCGTGGTCACGCATCCGTTACTAGCGAGTAATGAACCCCTTGTGCGGGCGCCGGTAATGGACCACGATCGGCCACGCTCGGTCCGAACCGCACGCCCCGGCAACCGCCTGGGACGCGCGGCGAGGGTCCCCACCGGGCGGGCCGGCGCCCCTGGCGGCCGGCCATCGGACAGGGGGGTTCCTGCTCCCACCGGGCAGGACCTGTCCACCGGGCCGTGCGTACGCGCGGCACATGGTTGTCGCTCGGGGGTGATCGCCGGTGATCAGGACGCGTCGCGTGACGCGCTTCCTCACGCCTCGGCGCTCTCCTTCCCGAGGACGTAGCTCTTCTCCCATCCCAGGACGGGCCCCGGGCCCTTCTTGAGAGATGTACGTCCGAGAAGGAGGATTCTCATGAAGTCCCAGGTTCGTGGCGGGACCAGATGGAAGCGGTTCGCCGTCGTCATGGTCCCGAGCATGGCCGCCACGGCCGCGATCGGTGTCGGCCTGGCGCAGGGCGCGCTGGCCGCGTCCTTCGCGATCTCCGGCCAGGAGTTCAAGGTCACGACGGACAAGCTCGAGGGCACCGAGTTCGTCCAGTACGGCAGCATCGCGCACGGCAAGAATCTGGACGGCTCGCCGCTCCACGCACCGGTCGCGGTCTCCGGCTTCGACACGGCCAAGATCACCAACATGTGCCAGTCCGTCGTGACCCCGGTTCCGGGCCTCGGTGACATCACCCTCCGCCTGGAGGCGGGCACGGCCGCGGCCAAGACCGGCAAGGACGAGGACAAGGTCCAGGCGAAGGACATCTACCTGGATGTCTCCTACCTGGAGGCCGACGCCGAGTTCGAGCGCATCGACATCGGCGTCGCCGCCGGCTCGCTCCCGAAGTACGACGGCGGCCAGGGCATCCAGCCCAAGACCCAGGCCGACCCGAACGGCTTCTCGCAGCGCGCCGACGTGGCCACGCTGAGGAACGTGAAGCAGAAGGCGTGGGCCACCACGGCCGCCACCTTCAAGCTCCCGGACCTGAAGCTGGCCCTGCACCGGGGCACGTCCAAGGAGTGCTTCCAGGGCTGATCCCGGCACCTGAGGGTGCGGGCCGTTCCGGCGGCCCGCACCCGCTCCGGGGCCAGGCCCCGTCCTCTCCACCTTTCTCAGCAACACCGCTTCCAGGGAGCTGTTTCCATGAGCGCCGAGACCCCTGCCTCCCGCGAAGTCCCCAAGAAGGAGAACCGGTTCAAGGTCTGGCGGCAGACCCGGCCCTTCTGGGCGGGACTGTTCACCATCATCGCCAGTGTGCCGATCGCCTACCTCCCCTACGGGGACGTGCGGCTCGGCAACATCACCCTGGCCATGGCCACGACCGCCGGCGCCGGCGCCCTGATCATCGGCGTCCTGCTCTTCACGCTCGGCCTGACGATGTGGTTCCAGCCCGTCGTCCGGGTCTTCGCCGGCATCGCGGCGATCGTGCTGGGCCTGGTCTCCATCCCCGTGTCGAACTTCGGCGGTCTCGTCATCGGGTTCTTGTTCGCCCTCGTCGGCGGCGGCATGTCCGCGGCCTGGGCACCCGCCCCGCCGGTCGAGGAGACCGACGACGCGGAGCACGACGGTGCGCCGGTGACCTTCGAGAAGACGGCGGACGCCTCCGAGCCCGAGACCGAGCCCGTGATGGCGGCCGGTGTCCCCGAGCAGGCGCACGGACCGGCCACCGACACGACGACCGACGCCAACGGCGGGAGGAACAGTGCGGGGTGACGACACCCAGCCGACTGTCGCGAAGAGCGGGCCGCGGCACGCGGCCCCTCGTAAGACGCTGCTGAACAGGATCCAGGGCCCCGCGGGCAAGGCGATGGCGTTCGCCGCCATGCCGACCGCCGTGCTCATGGGCATGGGCCTCGCGCCCAGTCCCGCGCTGGCCGACGAGAAGGACATCCCCTTCGCCCCCGGCCCCTGTGTGACCCGCTCCGACGAGCCGGTGGCGGAGGAGACGACGGCCACGCCCACGGCGAAGGCCACCGAGACCGCGAAGCCGGAACCGACGGCGACGGCCACCGAGCCGTCCGGACCGTCCGGAGAGCCGACGGCGACCCCGTCGGCGACCGCCACCGCGAGCCCGTCCGCGACCGCCGGGCCGGGCGGCACGGCGAGCCCGGAGCCGACCGCGACCACCTCCGCGTCCGACGCCGGGCAGGGCGGCGCCCAGGAGGCGGCGCCCGCCGCCGACACCGCGCCGACCACCGCCGCGCCCACGCCCACGCCGACGAAGTCGGTCAACCCGCTCGACCCGCTGGGCGTCGGCGACAGCATCAAGGACTTCTTCGACGGGCTCGCCCCGAAGGAGGAGCCCACGGCGACCCCGTCGGCCACCCCGTCGGCGACCGCGACGCCGAGCCCGTCGGCGACGACGGCCGCACCGCGGCAGAAGCCGGCCACGGCGGACGACACCCCGGCGACCCAGGCCCCGGCGACCCGGGCCCCGGCCACCGAGGCCCCGTCCACCGGGACTCCGGCGACCGGGGCACCCGGTGCGAAGAGCTCGGCGGCCGACCGGACCAAGGCCGCCATCGAGGAGGTCGCCGGGAAGGCCGGCGTACCGGTCGAGGAGCTGCCCGAGAGCGCGCAGGGCCTGGACGCCAAGCCGGACACCGACATACCCGACGGCGCCAAGCCCCGCTTCCCGTGCCCCGAGCGCGACGACGCGGCGCTCGCCGCCGCCGAGGTGGAGCCCGGCATCCCGCTGCTGCCGGACGCCCCGTGGCGCCTGGAGAGCACCAAGCTCACGCTCAGCGGCCTGAAGTACCACGGCATCGTCGAGGTGAAGACCTACGGCGGCCAGGTCAAGAAGGTCCTGAAGTTCACCGCGACCTCCATCAAGATCAAGGACCTGCACCAGATCACCGAGCACTCCGAGGGGCGCGAGGGCCACGTCCGCTCCAGGAAGGGCACGGAGTCGACGATCACCGACGGCACGGTGACGATGTACACGGAGGAGCTGAAGGGCAACCTCCTCGGCATCATCCCGATCACCTTCGGCCCCGAGTCACCGCCCCCGCTGGACCTCCCGGTCGTCTTCTTCACCAACGTGAAGCTGAAGCAGGCCGGCCAGTTCGGCGGCACCCTCAGGGTGCAGCAGCTCCGCAACACCGTCGAGCCCGCCTGACCCCCGTACCGCTCCGGGAGCCGCACACGACGACGGCCTCCCCTCCCGCACCCGGGAGGGGAGGCCGTCGTCGTGCCGGGCGTCAGGCGTGGTCGCCGCCGCCCAGGTGGTGGACGCGGACCATGTTGGTGGTGCCGGGGACGCCTGGGGGCGAGCCGGCGGTGATGACCATGGTGTCGCCCGCGTTGTGGCGCTGGAGCTTCAGGAGCTCGGCGTCGACGAGGTCGACCATGGCGTCGGTGTTGTCGACGAAGGGGACCAGGAAGGACTCGACGCCCCAGCTCAGGGTGAGCTGGTTGCGGGTGCCCTCGTCCGTGGTGAAGGCGAGGATCGGCTGCTGGGTGCGGTAGCGCGAGAGGCGCCGGGCGGTGTCGCCGGACTGGGTGAAGGCGATGAGCGCCTTGCCGTCGAGGAAGTCGGCGATCTCGCAGGCCGCGCGGGCGACGGAGCCGCCCTGGGTGCGGGGCTTCTTGCCCGGGACGAGGGGCTGGAGGCCCTTGGCGAGCAGCTCCTCCTCGGCCGCGGCGACGATCTTCGACATCGTCTTGACGGTCTCGATCGGGTAGGCGCCGACCGAGGACTCGGCGGAGAGCATGACCGCGTCGGCGCCGTCCAGGATGGCGTTGGCGACGTCGCTGGCCTCGGCGCGGGTCGGCCGGGAGTTGGTGATCATCGACTCCATCATCTGGGTGGCGACGATGACCGGCTTGGCGTTGCGGCGGCACATCTCGACGAGGCGCTTCTGCACCATCGGGACCCGCTCCAGCGGGTACTCGACGGCGAGGTCGCCACGGGCCACCATGACGGCGTCGAAGGCCGCGACGACCTCGGCCATGTTCTCGACGGCCTGCGGCTTCTCGACCTTGGCGATGACGGGGACCCGGCGGCCCTCCTCGTCCATCACCTTGTGGACGTCCTTGACGTCGGCGGCGTCGCGGACGAAGGAGAGGGCGACCATGTCGCAGCCCATCCGGAGGGCGAAGCGGAGGTCCTCGACGTCCTTCTCGGAGAGGGCCGGGACGTTGACCGCCGCGCCGGGCAGGTTGATGCCCTTGTGGTCGGAGATCACGCCGCCCTCGATGACGACGGTCTTGACCCGGGGGCCCTCGACCTCGACGACCCGCAGCTCGACGTTGCCGTCGTTGATGAGGACCTGGTCGCCCTTGGAGACGTCGCCCGGGAGGCCCTTGTAGGTGGTGCCGCAGATGGACTTGTCGCCGGGGACGTCCTCGGTGGTGATGGTGAACTCGTCCCCGCGGACCAGCTCGACCGGACCCTCGGCGAAGGTCTCCAGACGGATCTTGGGGCCCTGGAGGTCGGCCAGCACGCCGACGGCGCGGCCGGTGTCGGCGGAGGCCTTGCGGAGACGGTCGTACCGCTCCTGGTGCTCTGCCTGGGTCCCGTGGCTCATGTTGAAACGGGCCACGTTCATACCGGCCTCGATGAGAGCCTTCAGCTGCTCGTACGAGTCGACGGCGGGGCCCAGTGTGCAGACGATTTTGGAACGGCGCATGAGGCGGATCCTATCGGTTTGTTTCACTGCGGAATATTCCGGCTGGCGGAAAGTACAAATGGGCGCGGGTCCGCTCAGGCGTTTGTCGTTCGAGTAACTTTTCCGCCCGTGCTTTCGTCCGCGCTTTCGTCCCCGTTTTCCCCCGTCAGCGCGAAGGTCTGACGGGCGATCTCCAGCTCCTCGTCGGTGGGCACCACGGCGACGGCGACCCGGGCGTACTCGGGTGAGATGACCCGCGGTTCGCCGGACCGCACGGCGTTGAGCTCGGCGTCCACCGCGAGGCCCAGCTCCTCCAGGCCGGCGATGGCCGCCTCCCGCACGGGTGCCGCGTTCTCGCCCACGCCGGCGGTGAAGACGACGGCGTCCACCCGGCCGAGCACCGCGTAATAGGCGCCGATGTATTTCCTGAGCCGGTGGATGTAGATGTCGAAGGCGAGCGCCGCCGCCGGATCGCCCTCGTCGACCCGGCGCCGGATCTCGCGCATGTCGTTGTCGCCGCAGAGCCCGACGAGTCCGGACTTCTTGTTGAGCAGCACGTCGATCTCGTCGGCGTCCATGCCCGCCACCCGCTTGAGATGGAAGGTGACCGCCGGGTCGATGTCGCCGGAACGGGTGCCCATGACCAGGCCCTCCAGCGGGGTCAGCCCCATGGAGGTGTCCACGCAGCGGCCGCCGCGCACCGCCGAGGCGGAGGCGCCGTTGCCGAGGTGCAGCACGATCACGTTCACCTCCTCCGGCTCCTTGCCGAGCAGCTTCGCCGCCGCCCGGGAGACGTACGCGTGCGAGGTGCCGTGGAAGCCGTAGCGGCGGATCCGGTGCGCGTCGGCGGTCGCCACGTCGATCGCGTACCGGGCGGCCGCCTCCGGCATCGTGGTGTGGAAGGCGGTGTCGAAGACCGCGACCTGCGGCAGGTCGGGGCGGAGCGCCATCGCGGTGCGGATGCCCAGCAGGTTCGCCGGGTTGTGCAGCGGCGCCACCGGCACCAGCCGCTCGATCTCGGCGAGCACCTCCTCGTCGATGACGGTCGGCTCGGTGAAGCGCAGCCCGCCGTGCACCACCCGGTGGCCGATCGCGGCCAGTTCGGGGGAGTCCAGGCCGAGCCCGTCCGCCGCCAGCTCCTCGGCGACCGCCTTCAGCGCCGCCGCGTGGTCCGGGATCGGGCCGGTCCGCTCGCGCGGCGCGCTCCCGCCGCCCTGGAGCGGGGTGTGGGCGAGCCGGGAGGTGTCCTCGCCGATCCGCTCCACCAGGCCGAGGGCGAGCCGGCCGCCGTCGCTCATGTCGAGGAGCTGGTACTTCACCGACGAGGAGCCGGAGTTGAGGACGAGGACGCGGGTCGGGGTGCCGGTCATGCGGGAAGCTCCTCAGCCGGGGTCGGGACCTGGGACTGGATCGCCGTGATGGCGACCGTGTTGACGATGTCGCTGACGAGGGCGCCGCGCGAGAGGTCGTTGACCGGCTTGCGCAGGCCCTGGAGGACCGGGCCGACGGCGACGGCGCCGGCCGAACGCTGCACCGCCTTGTAGGTGTTGTTGCCGGTGTTGAGGTCGGGGAAGATCAGCACGGTCGCCTGGCCGGCGACCTCCGAGTCAGGCAGCTTGGTCGCCGCCACGGAGGGCTCGACGGCCGCGTCGTACTGGATCGGGCCCTCGATCCGCAGCCCGGGGTGCGCCTCGCGGACCAGCTTGGTGGCCTCGCGGACCTTGTCGACGTCGGCGCCGGATCCGGAGGTGCCGGTGGAGTACGAGAGCATCGCGATCCGCGGCTCGACGCCGAAGCGGGCCGCGGTGGCGGCCGACTGCACGGCGATGTCGGCGAGCTGCTCGGCGTTCGGGTCCGGGTTGACCGCGCAGTCGCCGTACACCAGCACCTTGTCGGCGAGGCACATGAAGAAGACCGAGGAGACGATCGAGGCGTCCGGCTTGGTCTTGATGATCTCGAAGGCGGGGCGGATGGTCGCGGCGGTGGAGTGGACGGAGCCCGACACCATGCCGTCGGCCAGGCCCTCCTGGACCATCAAGGTGCCGAAGTAGTTGACGTCGGACACGACGTCGTACGCCAGCTCCACGGTGACGCCCTTGTGGGCGCGCAGCGCCGCGTACTTCTCCGCGAAGACGTCCCGCAGCTCGGAGGTCTGCGGGTCGATCAGCTGGGTGCCCCGCAGGTCCACGCTGAGGTCGGCGGCCTTCTTGCGGATCGCCTCGACGTCGCCGAGCAGGGTGAGGTCGCAGACGTCCCTGCGGATCAGCACGTCGGCGGCGCGCAGCACCCGCTCCTCGGTGCCCTCCGGCAGCACCACCCGGCGCCGGTCGGCCCGGGCCTGCTCCAGCAGCTCGTGCTCGAACATCATGGGGGTGACCCGGCCGCTGGGCGCCACCGAGATCCGCTTGAGCAGGTCGGAGGTGTCCACGTGCCGCTCGAAGAGGCCGAGCGCGGTCTCCGCCTTGCGCGGGGTGGCCGCGTTCAGCTTGCCCTCCAGGGCGAAGAGTTCGGCGGCGGTCGGGAAGCTGTTGCCGGGGACGGAGATCACCGGGGTGCCGGGCGCGAGCCGGGCCGCCAGGGTGAGGACCGCGTCGCTGGGCCGCTCGTCGAGGGTGAGCAGCACGCCGGCGATGGGGGGCGTGCCGGCCGAGTGGGCGGCGAGCGCGCCGACGACGAGGTCGGCGCGGTCCCCGGGCGTGACGACCAGGCAGCCGGGGGTCAGCGCGGCGAGGAAGTTCGGGAGCATCGCGCCGCCGAAGACGAAGTCCAGGGCGTCACGGGCGAGCCCGGCGTCGTCGCCGAGGACGACGCTCGCGCCGAGCGCGTGGGTGATCTGGGCGACCGTCGGCGCGGCGAGCGCCGGTTCGTCCGGGAGGACGTAGCAGGGGACCGGCAGCCGGGCGGCCAGCCGCTCGGCGATCGCCTCGCGGTCCTCGCCCGCCACCCGGTTGACGACCATCGCGAGGACGTCGCAGCCGAGGCCGTCGTAGGCGCGGAAGGCGTTGCGCGCCTCCGCCCGCACCGACTCGGCCTCCTGGCCCTTGCCGCCGACGACCGGGATGACGGAGGCGCCGAACTCGTTCGCCAGGCGCGCGTTGAGGGCGAGTTCGTCGGGGACCTGGGTGCCGGCGAAGTCGGTGCCGAGGACGAGGACGACCTCGTACTCCCGGGCGACCGCGTGGAAGCGGTCGACGAGCCGGGAGAGGAGTTCGTCGGTGCCCTGCTCGGCCTGGAGCGCGGACGCCTCGTGGTAGTCCATGCCGTAGACCGTGGAGGGGTCCTGGGTGAGGCGGTAGCGGGCGCGCAGCAGGTCGAAGAGGCGGTCGGGGCCGTCGTGCACCAGCGGCCGGAACACCCCCACCCGGTCCACCTGTCGGGTGAGGAGCTCCATGACTCCCAGCTCGACGACCTGGCGGCCGTCCCCGCGGTCGATCCCGGTCACGTACACGCTGCGCGTCACGCCGTGGTCTCCTGTCCAGTCCTGCGGAAGGGGCCCGTCCCGTGGAGGGGCCGTCCTGCGTGAGGGCCCGGCCCGTCCTCGGGGCCCGGCCCTCGCCCTGCGTCAACCCTCGGCCCCCAAAAGAAGCCGACAGAGTGGCATTACCCCCTTGACAATACCCCCGCACCTGGGTAGGTCGCCCGCTGTACGAAGGGCCTCCACGAAGGGACGAAAGACCTCCGGACGGACCCGTTCCCGGCACGCGCGGAGCGGCGGCGAGCGCCCGGGGCGCGTCCGTCGTGTGAGAATCGAAACGGCTCAAACGGAACCTCGACCGAGCAGGAGACAGAGCACGATGCGCATCGGAGTCCTCACCGCAGGCGGCGACTGCCCCGGCCTGAACGCAGTGATCCGGTCGGTCGTGCACCGGGCGGTGACCAATTACGGGGACGAGGTCATCGGCTTCGAGGACGGCTACGCCGGACTCCTCGACGGCCGCTACCGCCCCCTCGACCTCAACGCCGTCAGCGGCATCCTCGCCCGCGGCGGCACCATCCTCGGCTCCTCCCGCCTGGAGCGCGACCGCTTCGCCGCCGCCTGCGACAACGCCAAGGCGCTCGTCGAGAAGAGCGGCTTCGACGCCCTCATCCCGATCGGCGGCGAGGGCACCCTGACCGCCGCCCGGATGCTGTCCGACGCCGGCGTGCCGGTCGTGGGCGTCCCCAAGACCATCGACAACGACATCTCGTCGACCGACCGCACCTTCGGCTTCGACACCGCCGTCGGCGTCGCCACCGAGGCGATGGACCGGTTGAAGACCACCGCCGAGTCCCACCAGCGGGTGATGGTCGTCGAGGTGATGGGCCGCCACGCCGGCTGGATCGCGCTGGAGTCCGGCATGGCCGGCGGAGCCCACGGCATCTGCCTGCCGGAGCGCGCCTTCGACCCGGCCGACCTGGTCAAGATGGTCGAGGAGCGGTTCGCCCGGGGCAAGAAGTTCGCCGTCATCTGCGTCGCCGAGGGCGCGCACCCCGCCGAGGGCACGATGGACTACGGCAAGGGCGAGATCGACCAGTTCGGCCACGAGCGCTTCCAGGGCATCGGCACCGCCCTCGCCTACGAGCTGGAGCGCCGCCTCGGCAAGGAGGCCCGTCCGGTCATCCTCGGCCACGTCCAGCGCGGCGGCACCCCGACGGCGTACGACCGCGTCCTCGCGACGCGCTTCGGCTGGCACGCGGTGGAGGCGGTGCACCGCGGCGAGTTCGGCAACATGACGGCGCTGCGCGGCACCGACGTGAAGATGGTCCCGCTGGCGGAGGCCGTCACCCGGCTCAAGACGGTCCCCGAGGACCGGGTGCGCGAGGCCGAGTCGGTCTTCTGACGGCCGTACGCGCGGGGGCGCACGCGCGGGACGCGCGTCACGCCGTACGCGCGGGGCCGCGCGGGACGAAGGACGGAGGGCCCGGACGACGGGCCCTTCGCCCTTTCTTGTCCCGGGACCTCGTGCCCGATGCCGCTCCCGGCCCCGTGCCCGATGCCGCTCCCGGCCTCGTGCCCGATGCCCGTGCGTGGACCGCGTGCCCGATGCCGCTCCCGGCCCCGTGCCCGGAACCGTCCC
Source organism: Streptomyces sp. NPDC014861 (assembly GCF_043081625.1). Taxonomy (NCBI): domain Bacteria; kingdom Bacillati; phylum Actinomycetota; class Actinomycetes; order Kitasatosporales; family Streptomycetaceae; genus Streptomyces; species Streptomyces sp. NPDC014861. The sequence goes on along the minus strand of NZ_JBIBWV010000007.1, from coordinate 296,217 downwards.
CGGTCCTAGTGCCCCACCGCCGCCCAGAAGTGGTCGGCGACCGCTTCCAGGTAGGCGCGGCCCTCGTCGCCGGTCGCGGCCGAGGCGCCCCAGCCGGTGGTCGCCGCCATGCGGGCGTGGTACTCGGAGTGCAGCCGCGCGAGGGCCGGCTCCACCACGCGCTTGGGCAGCGGAAGCATCCGGACCACCGGCTTCACGTACGCCTGCCATCGGGTCGTCGCCGCGTCCCGCAGCAGCTCCGCGAGCCGCTCGTCGCCGCCGGTGGCGGTGATGAGGGCGCGCGGGCCGAGGCCGAGGACCTCGGCGAGCGCGGCCGTCTGCCGTTCGGTGCCCTTCCAGCTGCCCTCGTCCTCCATCCGGCGGTACGCGGGCGTGGCGACGCCCACCTGATGGGCCAGCTCCTCGGCGGAGAGCCCGCGGGCCACCCGGTGCTCCCGCAGCGTGGTGGGGAGGGCGATCAGGTCGGCGGGCGAGCACCAGAGGACGCCCGCGAGGGCGGTCAGCTCCTGCTCGGTCGGCCGGAGGGTGCCGCGCTCCCAGGCGGCGACGGTGTCGGGGGCGACCGGGAGGCCGTACTGGGCCCGCAGGCCGTAGGAGACATGGCCCGGCGCCATGCCGAGCGCCTGGCGCAGGCGGCGGGCGGCCGGGGCGTCGAAGGGAGGAGAGGGATGGTGCACCCGACCACGGTAGGGGCGTGGGAGGATCTGTGGCTACGGTGCGTTCATCTGAGGCCACGGCCTGTAGGAACATCGGAACCGGTCGGTAATCGGTGCGTGACGTCCGGTGAGCGTACGGTTCCGGCGGGGTGCGGCCCCTTGCCGCCCCCGGTCAGCGGTCGCCGCCGCGCCAGCGGTACTGGAGCTCTGGGCGGCCGATCTGCCCGTACTGGGGCGCCCGCACCGCACGGCCCTCGGTCACCAGGTGCTCCAGGTAGCGGCGGGCGGTGATCCGGGAGATCCCCACCGCGGTGCCCGCCTCCGCCGCGGTCAGGCCCGCCGCCGCCTCCCGCAGCGTCCGCGTCACCGCCTCCAGGGTCGGACCGCTCAGGCCCTTCGGCAGCGCGGCCGGACGCGGGGCGCGCAGCGCGGCGAGCGCCCGGTCCACCTCGTCCTGCCCGGACGCCTCCCCGGCCGCGCCCCGGAAGTCGGCGTACCGCACCAGCCGGTCCCGCAGCGTGGCGAAGGCGAACGGCTTGAGGACGTACTGGACCACTCCGAGGGACACCCCCTCGCGCACCACCGCCAGATCGCGCGCCGAGGTCACCGCGATCACGTCCGCCCCGTGCCCGGCGGCCCGCAGCGCCCGCAGCAGCGCGAGCCCGTGCCCGTCCGGCAGGTAGAGGTCGAGCAGGATCAGGTCGACGGGGACCCGGTCGAGCAGCCGTACCGCCGCCGCCCGCGAGTGCGCGACCCCGACCACCCGGAAGCCCTCCACCCGCCCGGCGTACAGCGCGTGCGCGTCGGCGGCGACCGGATCGTCCTCGACCACCAGCACCCGGATCTCCTGCGCCCCGCTCACGCGGCACCTCCCTCGGGGGACGAGGACGGGACGACGGGTCCGGCCTCACCGGCACCGGCCCCCTCCGCGCGGCGGGGCAGCGGCACCCGGACCGTGAAGCGCGCGCCGCCCCCCGGCGCCTCGTCCAGCGTCAGGGTGCCGGAGGCGCGGGTGACGGCCTGCCGGACCAGCGCGAGCCCCAGTCCGCGGCCGGGGCCCCGGGTGGACCAGCCCCGGCCCAGGACCGCGTCCCGGTCGGCGGGGCGGACGCCCGGCCCGCTGTCGTCGACCCGGAGCAGCAGCTCCCCGTCGCCCGTCCGGGCCGCGACCGTGACGGTCACCCGCGCGTGAGGGGCGCCGCCCGCCGCCTCCACGGCGTTGTCCAGGAGATTGCCCAGGACCGTCACCAGATCCCTCGGCTCCAGGGCCGGCGGGAGCAGCCCGTCGTCGATCCTGCTGTCCTCGGTGAGGACCAGCTCCACGCCCCGCTCGTTGGCCTGGGCCGCCTTGCCGAGCAGCAGCGCCGCCAGCACCGGCTCGCCGACCGCGTCCACCACCCGGTCGGTGAGCGCCTGGGCGAGCTCCAGCTCCGCCGTGGCGAACTCCACCGCCTCGGTCACCCGCCCGAGTTCGATCAGCGACACCACCGTGTGGAGCCGGTTCGCCGCCTCGTGCGCCTGCGAGCGCAGCGCCTCCGTGAACCCACGCTGCGAGTCCAACTCACCTGACAACGACTGGAGTTCGGTGCGATCCCGGAGCGTCACCACGGTGCCGCGCCGCTCGCCGCCCACCACCGGGCGGGTGTTGACGACCAGCACCCGCTCGTCGGTCAGATGGGTCTCGTCCACCCGGGGCTCCGAGGACAGCAGCGCCCCGGTCAGCGGCGCCGGCAGTCCGAGCTCGGCCGCCGGCCGGCCCACCACTCCCTCGTCCAGGCCCAGCAGTTCGCGCGCCCCGTCGTTGATCAGCGCGATCCGGCGCCGCCCGTCGAGCATCACCAGGCCCTCCCGCACCGCGTGCAGCGCGGCCTCGTGGTAGTCGTGCATCCGGCTCAGCTCGGCGGCGTTCATCCCGTGGGTGTGCCGCCGCAGCCGCGCGTTGACCACGTACGTGCCGGCGCCGCCGAGCGCGAGCGCCAGGCCCGCCATCGCGAGCAGCGCCGCCACCTGCTCCCGTACCTGCGCGCTGATCCGCTCGATGGTGATGCCTGCGCTGACCAGCGCGACCACCCGCCCGTCGGAGAGGACCGGGGTGATCGTCCGCACCGACGGGCCGAGGGTCCCGAGGTGGGTCTCCGAGAGGGTCTCGCCGCGCAGCGCGGGCTCGATGTGCCCCAGGTAGTGGCGGCCGATCTGCTCGGGCTCCGGGTGCGTCCACCGGGTGCCGTCGGGCGCCATGATCACCACGAAGGCCACGTCCGCCCGCCGGCGCAGCTCCTCGGCGTACGGCTGGAGCGAGGCGGACGGGTCGGCCGAGCGGGCGGCGGCCACCACGGACGGCGAACCGGCCACGGCTGTCGCGGTCGCCGTGGACTGCCGGCGCGCGGTCTCCTCGGCCTGGTCCCGGTCCGTGAGGTACGCGAAGACCGCGCAGCCCGCCACGACCGCGGCCATCAGCACGACCTGCATCGCGAAGAGCTGGCCGGCCAGGCTGCGGGGCCGCGGCCGGGGGAAGGGGCGGGGGAGCGGGAGACGCATGCGAGCAAGTGTGCACGCCGGGATTTGCTGCGGAGCGTTGCGTTCCCGAATCGTGCCCTTCCCGGGGGCCGCGTCCAGGCCCCGTCCGGGGCGGTCCCGGGGACCGGCGACGTTTCGGTCATGAACGAAAGGCACGCAACGGTGACCCCGGTCACAGGCTGATGGATAGTCGCGGAGTCCACCGGGACGTGGACACCCATCAGCGCGAGGAGGACCCCGTGGCCGCACGCCGGGACCGTACCCACTATCTGTATCTGGCCGTGATCGGCGCCGTCCTGCTCGGCGTCGCCGTGGGCTTCCTCGCCCCCGGCGTGGCCGTCGAGCTGAAGCCGCTGGGCACCGGCTTCGTGAACCTGATCAAGATGATGATCTCGCCGATCATCTTCTGCACGATCGTCCTGGGCGTCGGCTCCGTCCGCAAGGCCGCGAAGGTCGGCGCCGTCGGCGGCCTCGCGCTCGGCTACTTCATGGTGATGTCGACCGTCGCACTCGCGATCGGCCTGCTCGTCGGCAACCTCCTGGAGCCCGGTTCCGGCCTCCACCTCACCAAGGAGCTGGCCGAGGCCGGCGCCCAGCAGGCGGAGGGCGCGAGCGAGTCCACCGCCGACTTCGTGCTCGGGATCATCCCGACGACCCTGGTCTCCGCCTTCACCGAGGGCGAGGTCCTCCAGACCCTCCTGGTCGCTCTCCTCGCGGGCTTCGCGCTCCAGGCGATGGGCCCGGCCGGCGAGCCGGTGCTGCGCGGCATCGGCCACATCCAGCGGCTGGTCTTCCGCATCCTCTCCATGATCATGTGGGCCGCCCCGGTGGGTGCCTTCGGCGCCATCGCCGCCGTCGTCGGCGCGACCGGCCTCGACGCCCTCAAGTCGCTCGCCGTCATCATGATCGGCTTCTACCTGACCTGTGCCCTCTTCGTCTTCGTCGTCCTCGGCGCGCTGCTGCGGCTGGTCGCGGGGATCAGCATCTGGGCCCTCCTGAAGTACCTGGGCCGCGAGTTCCTGCTGATCCTCTCGACCTCCTCCTCCGAGTCCGCGCTGCCCCGTCTGATCGCCAAGATGGAACACCTGGGCGTCTCCAAGCCGGTCGTCGGCATCACCGTCCCCACCGGCTACTCCTTCAACCTCGACGGCACCGCCATCTACCTCACGATGGCCTCGCTCTTCGTCGCCGAGGCGATGGGCGACCCGCTCTCGATCGGCGAGCAGATCTCCCTCCTCGTCTTCATGGTCATCGCCTCCAAGGGGGCCGCGGGTGTCACCGGCGCCGGCCTCGCCACCCTCGCCGGCGGCCTCCAGTCGCACCGCCCCGACCTCGTCGACGGCGTCGGCCTGATCGTCGGCATCGACCGCTTCATGAGCGAGGCCCGCGCCCTCACCAACTTCGCGGGCAACGCCGTCGCCACCGTCCTCGTCGGCACCTGGACGAAGGAGATCGACCGGACGCGGGTGACCGAGGTCCTGGCGGGGAAGTTCCCCTTCGACGAGAAGACCCTCGTCGACGATCACACCGATCACGCCGACCGCACACCCCACGCCGACCACGGCCCGGCCGCCGACGCCGGGCCCGTGCCGGACCAGCGCGACCAGGGCGAGGAGCGCGCCCGCGCCGGAGTCTGACCCGCCGTGAACCTCCTCCCGGGACCCGGGCCTTGAGCCGGATCCGGGCACCGGGAGGAACCCGCCCCGCGCGGAAGGCCCTTGACGGCGCCAAGGGCCTGCGCGTGAGAATTCCGGAAAGCACGCACCACCCCGCCCGGCTTCGTCGGGGACGGCGACCGCCTCCTCCTCGTCGTCCTCCACTGGAAGCCGGTCCCCGACCCACCTCGCGCCGTCTTGCCTTGACGTCGGCGTCAACGCGTACGTTCGACGGCATGCGCATCGGAGAGCTGGCCGAGCGGGCCGGGACGACCACGCGGACCCTGCGGTACTACGAGTCCCGCGGCCTCCTGCCCGCCCGGCGCACGGCACAGGGCCACCGCACCTACGACGAGAGCGATCTCCGGCTGCTCCGGGAGATCCGGACGCTCCAGGACTCCGGGTTCGAGCTGGAGGAGACCCGGCCGTTCGTCGACTGTCTGCGGGCGGGCCACCCGGCGGGGGACTCCTGTCCCGCGTCGGTGGCCGTCTACCGCCGCAAGCTCGACGAGCTGGACGCGCTGCTCGGCCGGCTCCGGGAGGTGCGCGACCAGGTGGCCGGCCAGCTGCTGCGGGCCGAGGCGGACCTGCCCTCGGGCCCGGCCCCCCGATGCGAACTCGGCACGACGACGACCGACGGCACGGAGGAGTGACGGAGATGACGGACCTGACGGACCTGACGAGGAACGAGGCGACGGCGACGGTGCGGGCGACGACCGACGCGGGGTTCGCGGTGGACGTGCTGTCGGCGGGGCCGCCGGTCCTGGTGCAGTTCACGGCCGTCTGGTGCGGCCCCTGCCGCCAGCTGAAGCCGGTGCTCGCCGCGCTCGCGACCGAGGAGGCGGGCCGGCTGCGGGTGGTCGAGATCGACGTCGACCACAACCCCGCCACCACCGCCCGCTACGGCGTCCTGGCCACCCCGACCCTGATGGTCTTCCAGGACGGCGAGCCGGTGAAGTCCCTGGTCGGCGCCCGCCCCAAGCGGAAGCTCCGGGAGGAGCTGGCGGACGTCCTGGGCTGAGCCCGACGGACCCGTGTCGGCCCCGACCCCGACCCCGGCCCCGTGCACCCGCGAGGCCGGGGCCGACCGACCGACCGGCTCCGGCCCGGGCCCCGTGCATGCACCCTGCGGCCGAGCCGAGCCGGAGCCGACTCGCCCCGGCTCCGGCTCCGGCCCGGGCCCGGGCCCAGGCCCGGGCCCCGTGCACCTTGCGGCCGAGGCCGACCGGCTTCGGCTCCGGTCGCGCCCCCGTGCCCCCCGCACCCTGCCGCCGAGGCCGACCGGCCCGTGCCAGACTCGGCCGCATGAACCATGATCACGACGACACCGGGCTGACCGTCGGCGACCGCGATCCGGAGCTGGCGAAGATCCTGGACGCGGGCCTCGACGCGTACAACTTCGCGGCCACCGGGACCACCGCAGAGGACCAGGGCGAGCTCTCCGTGCGGGCGGTCGACCCGGCGACCGGCGAGACCGTCGGCGGCCTCACCGCCTGGACCTGGGGCGGGCTGCTCGGCATCGACATGCTGTGGGTGCGTGAGGACCACCGCCGGGACGGCTGGGGGAGCAGGCTGCTGCGCGCGGCCGAGGCGGAGGCCCGCCGGCGCGGCTGTGACCGCGCGGTGGTCTCCTCCTTCACCTTCCAGGCCCCGGACTTCTACCGGCGCCAGGGGTACGTGGAGACCGGCCGGACGCTCGGCGTCCCGGGCGGCGCGCAGGACGTCCACTTCCACAAGGTCCTGGCGGCCGACACCCCGTGACGGCGGAGCCGGGCCCCTGCCGGGGTCCGGCCCTCCGCGCCTCCCGCCGCCCCGATCGGCTCCCGTCCGCGCCCCCTTGCCCTCCACCCCCCTCTAGCAATACGATACGTCTCGTCTTGTTGGCCCGACGGGAGGAGATCCGCGTGACGCGGGAACGGTATGTGGACGTGGAGCCGGGCGTACGACTCTGGGCCGAGGAGCACGGGGACGCCGACCGGCCTCCGCTGCTCCTGGTCATGGGCGCCCTGGCGTCCGGCCTCGCCTGGCCCGACGAACTGGTGGCGCTGCTCGCCGAGCGCCACCGGGTGATCCGCTACGACCACCGGGACACCGGCCGCTCCACCTGGGCCTTCGACGAGAACCCCTACCCGCTCTCCCGGCTCGCCGAGGACGCCGTCGCCGTCCTGGACGCGTTCGGGATCGACCGGGCCCACGTCGTCGGCATGTCCCTCGGCGGGCTGATCGGCCAGCTCCTGGTCGCCGACCACCCGGACCGGCTGCTCAGCGCCACGCTCATCGGCACCGGCGCGGTCAGCACGACCCCGTACGTCCGCCCCGACGGGACCCGGGTGCCGGCCGAGGAACTGCCCGGCCCCTCGAAGCGGCTCCTGGAGTTCTGGTCCCTCCCGCCCGAGGAGCGGGACCTCGACGTGGAGCTGGACCACCGGGTCGAGCACTGGCGCGCCCTGGCCGGCGACGCCCTCCCCTTCGACGCGGACTGGTTCCGCGAGCGGGAGCGCGCGATCGTCGCCCACACGGGGCACCACACCCCCGGCACCGCCCACGCCCTCGCCGACGCGTCCGGGCTGCTCCGCACCGACGAACTCGCCGCCACCGAGGTGCCCGTCCTGGTGATCGCCGCCCCCGCCGAGCCCGTCACCCCGCCCCCGCACGCCGAGCACCTCGCCCAGGTGATCCGCGGGGCCCGGATCGCGGAGATCCCCGGCATGGGCCATGCCCTGCCCCCGCAGGTGCACGCCCCGCTCGCGGAGGCGATCCTCCGCCACACGGGGCGGTAGAGAGGCCCGCGTGCGCGCACAAAAATACCCCGGCTGAATTGACAGTCGGGGTGATGCGGTGCCTATATTAGTGAATTCCGTGTTCCTGTCCGGAGCTTATGTCGGACAAATTCGCGGAGCATTTCACTAAAGTCACTGTATCGCGCTGGGAGTCGAATTGTCAACCGAGCCAATTCGGGAAGAGCAGAAATTCATCACCTCGCTCTACGCGCGGCTCGACGACCTGAGAGACCGGGCCGAGGCCGCCGTCGGCGAGGCGCTCAGGACGCCCGGGACCGGGAGCGCGCAGTCGCGCCTGGAGCGGGACATCATGGTGGCCGAGCAGTCGGGGCTGCTCGCCGCCTTCAACGCGGGGGAGACCGGGCTCTGCTTCGGCCGGCTCGTCTTCCGGGACGGGCGCGACCACCACATCGGGCGCATCGGCCTGCGCGACGACGACCCGCAGCGGACCCCGCTCGTCGTCGACTGGCGCGCCGAGATCGCCCGCCCCTTCTACCTCGCCACCGGTCACGAGCCCATGGGCCTCACCCGCCGCCGGCACCTCACCACCCGGGGCCGCGAGGTCGTCTCGCTCCACGACGAGGTCCTCGACCTCGCCGACCGCACCCGCTCGGGGCACGAGGGACGGGACGCGGACGAGGTGCTGCTCGCCGCGCTCGACGCCGCCCGCACCGGCCGGATGCACGACATCGTGCAGACCATCCAGGCCGAGCAGGACGCCATCATCCGCTCCCCGCACGCCGGCGTCCTCGTCGTCGAGGGCGGCCCCGGCACCGGCAAGACCGCGGTCGCCCTGCACCGCGCCGCGTACCTCCTCTACGCCCACCGCGAGCAGCTCGCCAAGCGGGCCGTCCTCATCGTCGGTCCCAACCCGGCCTTCCTCGGCTACATCGGCAACGTGCTGCCCTCGCTCGGCGAGACCGGCGTCCTGCTCGCCACCCCCGGCGAGCTGTACCCGGGCGTCCGCGCCACCGGCGCCGACACCGCCCGCGCCGCCGCCGTGAAGGGCGCCGCCCGGATGGCCGACGCGCTCGCGGCGGCCGTACGCGACCGGCAGCAGGTCCCCGAGCGCGACGCGCCGCTGGTCGTCCCGCACGAGGACGGCGATCTGGTCATCGACTGGGACATGGCCCTGGAGGCCCGCCACAAGGCGCGCGAGACCTTCCTGCCGCACAACCTCGCCCGCCCCTACTTCGCCTTCCGGATCCTCGACGCGCTCGCCGCGCAGCTCGCCGACCGGATCGGCGCCGACCCCTACGGGGGCCCGAACTTCCTCGGCCCCGACGACATCGCCCTGCTGGCCAAGGGCATCGCCGCCAACGCCGACGTGCACGCCGCGATCGACGCGCTCTGGCCCGAGCTCACCCCCGGGGGATTCCTCGCCGACTACCTCGCCGAGCCCACCCACCTCCCCGAGGAGGACGCGGCCGCGATCCGCCGCGAGGGCGGCGCGTGGACCCCGGGCGACGTACCCCTCCTCGACGAGGCCGCCGAACTCCTCGGTCACGACGACTCGGCCGCCCGCGCCGCCCAGGAGGCCGAGCGGCAGCGCCAGGTGCGGTACGCGCAGGGCGTCCTCGACGTCTCCTTCGCCTCCCGCACCTACGAGTTCGAGGACAAGGAGGAGCTCGACGAGGACGCCTCCGAGGTGCTGTCCGCCCACGACATCATCGACGCCGAGCGGTTCGCCGAGCGCCACGAGGAGGCCGACCACCGCACCGCCGCCGAGCGGGCCGCCGCCGACCGCACCTGGGCCTTCGGCCACATCATCGTCGACGAGGCGCAGGAGCTGTCCGCGATGCAGTGGCGGCTCCTGATGCGCCGCAGCCCCACCCGCTCGATGACCCTGGTCGGCGACCCCGCCCAGACCGGCGACCCGGCCGGTGTCGGTGCGTGGGACGCGATCCTCGCCCCGTACGTGCAGGACCGCTGGCAGCACGTGCGGCTCGGGGTCAACTACCGCACGCCCGCCGAGATCATGGCGGTCGCCGCCGCCGTGCGCCGGGCGGACGACCCGTCCTTCGAGCCGCCCGGCTCGGTCCGCTCCACCGGCGTCGAGCCCTGGGACCGGAGCGTCGAGGACCCGGTGAAGGAGACCGCCGACGCGGTCGCGGCGGAGGCCGGCGCCGAGGGCCGGCTCGCCGTGATCGCCCCGGCGGAGCTGCTCCCCGGCCTGGTCGCGGCCCTCCCCGACGCCTCGTACGGTCCGAAGCCCGACCTGACCCGCCCGGTGGTCCTCCTCGACCCCCGCCAGGCGAAGGGCCTCGAATTCGACACCGTCCTCGTCGTCGACCCGGACGGCATCCGGGCCGGCGCCCCGCACGGCACGAACGACCTGTACGTGGCGCTGACCCGGGCCACCCAGCGGCTCGGCATCGTCAGACGGGCCTGAGCCGCCGGGTCCGGGCGGGGCGGGCGCGGCTCAGGCGGGCCTGAGCCAGACCGTCGCGAGCGGCGGCAGCGTCATCCGGACGCTCGCCTCCCGCCCGTGCCACGGCACCGACTCGGTCTTCACCGGGTCGGTGCCGACCACGTCCGAACCGCCGTACCGGGCCGCGTCCGTGTTCAGCACCTCGCCCCAGGCGGCGAAGGAGTCCGGTACGCCCAGCCGGTAGTCGTGCCGGACGACGGGGGAGAAGTTGCAGACGGCGAGGAGCGGCGAGCCGAAGGCGTCGTAGCGCAGGAAGGCGAGGACGTTGTCGTCGGCGGCGTCACCGACGACCCACCGGAACCCCTCCGGCGCGGTGTCCCGCTCCCACAGCGACGGCGTCGCCGTGTAGACCCGGTTCAGGTCCCGCACCAGGTCCTTCACGCCCCGGTGGTCGGCTTCCGCCCCGTACTCCGGGTCGAGCAGCCACCACTCCGGCCCGTGGTCCGCCGACCATTCCGAGCCCTGCGCGAACTCCTGGCCCATGAAGAGGAGTTGCTTGCCCGGGTGGGCCCACATGAAGCCCAGGTAGGCGCGGTGGTTGGCGCGCCGCTGCCACCAGTCGCCGGGCATCTTCGACACGAGCGCCCGCTTGCCGTGCACCACCTCGTCGTGCGAGATCGGCAGGATGTAGTTCTCGCTGTACGCGTACACCATCGAGAAGGTCATCTCGTGGTGGTGGTACTTGCGGTGCACCGCCTCCTTCTCCATGTACTGGAGCGAGTCGTGCATCCAGCCCATGTTCCACTTCATGCCGAAGCCGAGTCCGCCGTGACCGCCGGGGCCGACCAGATCCGTCGCCCGGGTCACGCCGTCCCAGGCCGTCGACTCCTCGGCGAAGGTGACGATGCCGGGGCAGCGGCGGTAGACGGTGGCGTTCATCTCCTGGAGGAAGGCGACGGCGTCGAGGTTCTCCCGGCCGCCGTACTCGTTGGGCAGCCACTCGCCGTACTCGCGCGAGTAGTCCAGGTAGAGCATCGAGGCGACCGCGTCGACCCGCAGGCCGTCGACGTGGAACTCCTGGCACCAGTAGACCGCGTTGGCGACGAGGAAGTTCCGCACCTCCTTGCGGCCGTAGTCGAACTCCAGCGTGCCCCAGTCCGGGTGGTGCGAGCGGCGCGGGTCGGCGTGCTCGTACAGCGGCCGTCCGTCGAACTCGGCCAGCGCCCAGTCGTCCTTCGGGAAGTGCGCCGGCACCCAGTCCATCAGCACGCCGATCCCGGCCCGGTGCAGCGCGTCCACCAGGAACTTGAAGTCGTCCGGGGTGCCCAGGCGGGCGGTCGGCGCGTAGAAGCCGGTGACCTGGTAGCCCCAGGAGCCGCCGAAGGGGTGCTCGGTGACCGGCATGAACTCCACGTGGGTGAAGCCGAGTTCCCGTACGTACGCGGGCAGTTCCACGGCCAGCCGGCGGTAGTCGAGGCCGGGCCGCCAGGAGGCCAGGTGGAGCTCGTACACGGAGATCGGCGCCTCGTGCGGCGGGCGGGCCCCGCGCCGGGCCATCCAGTCCTGGTCGCTCCACTCGTAGTGCGACTCGGTGACGATCGAGGCCGTGTCCGGCGGGCACTCGGTGCGGCGGGCCATGGGGTCGGCGCGGACCGTGTGCGAGCCGTCGGGGCGGGTGATGTCGTACTTGTAGACCGCGCCCTCCCCGACACCGGGCACGAACAGCTCCCAGACGCCGGTGGAGCCGAGGGAGCGCATCGGCAGCCCGGTGCCGTCCCAGTGGGTGAAGTCGCCGGTGACGCGCACCCCGCGGGCGTTCGGCGCCCAGACGGCGAAGCGGGTGCCGGCCACCCCGCCGTGCGTCATGACCCGCGACCCCAGCGCCGTCCACAGCTCCTCGTGGCGGCCCTCGCCGATCAGGTGCAGGTCCAGCTCGCCGAGGGACGGGAGGTGCCGGTAGGGGTCCTTGACCGCGAGCTCCCCGTCGCCGTACGACACCCGCAGCTCGTACGCCGGGACCTTGCGCAGCAGCGGGACGAGCGCCGAGAACAGGCCGTCGCCCTCGTCGCGCAGCTCGACCCTGCGTCCCTTCGGCAGCACGGCCGCCACGCTCCGGGCCCAGGGGCGCAGCACCCGCACGACCACCCCGCCCTTCACCGGGTGGGCGCCGAGCAGCGCGTGCGGATCGTGGTGCTCTCCGGCGAGGAGCCGCGCGCGCTCGCCGGGGTCGAGAGGGGGCGCCGTGCGGGGCGTCTTGGCGGTCACCGGAAGCCTCCAGAATGCTGAGAAAGTGTACGAATAGGGCAACGCGCCCGCGGCCCGCCGGGACACTCCGCCGAACGGGCCATCTCCCGCCGCCGCCCACGGCGGGGCGGCGGCGGGCGGCGGGGGGTCATCGGCGGGTCCTCGGGGGGTTATCGGGGGGTTATCGGGGGGTGGAGAGGCGGTGGATGGCGGACATGGGGACGGGGAGCCAGTCGGGACGGTGGCGCGCCTCGTAGACGACCTCGTAGACGGCCTTGTCCGTCTCGTAGGCGCGGAGCAGCGCGGGGTCGGCGCGGGGGTCCGCGCCGGCCGCCTCCGCGTAGCCGGTGCAGTACGCTGCCCGGCACCGGGCCGCCCAGTCCGCGTTCCAGGGCCGGTGGGTGCGGGCCGCGTAGTCGAAGGAGCGCAGCATGCCGGCGACGTCGCGGACGGTCGGCTGCGGGCGCCGCCGCTCGTCGAGGGGCTTCGCCGGCTCGCCCTCGAAGTCGATGACGGCCCAGGCGCCGTCGGAGCCGCGCAGCGTCTGCCCGAGGTGCAGATCGCCGTGGATGCGCTGCACCGCGCCCGCTCCTTCCGCGTCGCCCGCCGCCGCGAAGACGGCCCGCAGCCCGGGGACGTAGGGCAGCAGCGCGGGCACGGCCTGGGCGGCGGCGTGCAGCCGCCGGTCCATCGCGGCGGCGAGGCCCTCCGTCTCGGCGCGCGGCAGCCGCTGGGTGGGCAGGGCCTCGGCGAGGGCGAGGTGCACCTCGGCGGTGGCCCGTCCGAGCGCACGCGCCTCGGCGGTGAACTCCCGTCCCGCCGCCAGCGCGTCGAGCGCCAGCCGCCAGCCGTCCCGCGAGTCCCGCAGGTAGGGCTGGAGGACGCCCAGCGTCGCCGCCCCCGACTCGAACCAGGCCACCGGCGCCGGGACACGGGCGCAGCCGGCCTGCCCGAGGGCGAGGGGCAGTTCGAGGTCCGGATTGGCGCCGGGGCTGACCCGGCGGAAGATCTTCAGGATGTACGCGTCGCCGAAGACGAGCGAGGAGTTGGACTGCTCGGCGTCGAGGACCCGGGGGGCGAGCGCCCCGGGCAGCGCGCGGGTGGCGTGGAAGCGGAGCGGCCCGGTGCGGCCGGGGGTGCGCAGCCTCTCGTACAGGAGCCCGGCGAGGCGCGGGTCGCGCAGCCCCTCGTAGACGGCGCGGCCGGCCAGCGGGCCCTGCCGGACGCGTCCGATGAGGGCGGGGGCGAGCCGCGGCGGCAGCTGACTCCGCACGCCGAGGAGGATCTGGTAGCAGTCGGCGGGTTCGCCGGCCGGGCGGCCGGGCTGTTCGACCCGCAGCAGGAGGTGGAGCAGTCCGGGTCCGGCGCCGTCCAGGGGCAGCAGCTCGGTGGCCGCGTCCAGCGTGAATCCGGTGACCCGGCGACCCTTGCCCGCGAACCAGCGCTGCCGGGGCAGCCATTCGTGGAGCAGGGGTGTCAGGGACGGGAGGAGGGCGTCCGTGGCCCGGGCGGTGGATGCGGTCTCCGGCATGGCGTCGCGTCCTTTCCCCGGGGCGCGCAGTTGGGCGTCGTTGGCATTCAAATGCGCAGATTGTCCCGGATGGCGGCTGGGGCTGTCCGGATGTGCGGGACGTGTCGGAAAGGGAAGATCCATACGGATGGACCGGGATGGATCCGAAGGGCCCAGGATCGGGCTGGTTCGTGTGTGGGACACAGTTCCCGGAGCGGGGCGGCGGAAACCGCCCCGCCCGGGGCCAATCCTGAGCTGACGAAATTTCAACTCCGCTTCATGCGGAACCAGTAGAAGCCGTGACCCGCCAGCGTCAGCAGGTACGGCAGCTCGCCGACCGCGGGGAACTCCACCCCGCCGATCAGCTCGACGGGCCGCATCCCGGCGAATCGCCGCAGGTCCAGCTCGGTCGGCTGGGCGTGCCGCGAGAAGTTGTTCACGCACAGCACGAGGTCGTCGCCGTCCTCGCGGAGGAAGGCGAGCACCGCCGCGTTGGAGGACGGCAGTTCGGTGTACGTGCCCGTCCCGAAGGCCCGGTTCTGCTTGCGGACCTCGATCATCCGCTTCGTCCAGTGGAGCAGCGAGGACGGCGAGGCCATCCCTGCCTCCACGTTGGTCACCTGGTAGCCGTGGACCGGGTCCATGATGGCCGGCAGGTAGAGCCGGCCCGGGTCGCAGGAGGAGAAGCCCGCGTTCCGGTCCGGGGTCCACTGCATCGGGGTCCGCACCCCGTCCCGGTCGCCGAGCCAGATGTTGTCGCCCATGCCGATCTCGTCGCCGTAGTACAGCACCGGCGAGCCCGGCAGCGAGAAGAGCAGCCCGGTGAACAGCTCCATCTGCTTGCGGTCGTTGTCGAGGAGCGGGGCGAGCCGCCGCCGGATGCCGATGTTGGCCCGCATCCGCGGGTCCTTGGCGTACTCGGCGTACATGTAGTCCCGCTCCTCGTCCGTGACCATCTCGAGGGTGAGCTCGTCGTGGTTGCGGAGGAAGATGCCCCACTGGCAGCCGGAGGGGATCTGCGGCGTCTTCGCCAGGATCTCGGAGACCGGGTAGCGGGACTCGCGCCGCACGGCCATGAAGATCCGCGGCATGACCGGGAAGTGGAAGGCCATGTGGCACTCGTCGCCGCCGGAGCGGAAGTCGCCGAAGTAGTCCACGACGTCCTCGGGCCACTGGTTGGCCTCGGCGAGCAGCACCGTGTCCGGGTAGTGGTCGTCGATCTCCTTGCGGACCTGCTTGAGGAAGGTGTGCGTCGCCGGCAGGTTCTCGCAGTTGGTGCCCTCCTCCTGGTACAGGTACGGCACCGCGTCCAGCCGGAAGCCGTCGATCCCCAGGTCGAGCCAGAACTTCAGCGCCGACAGGATCTCCTCCTGCACCGCCGGGTTCTCGTAGTTGAGGTCCGGCTGGTGCGAGAAGAAGCGGTGCCAGTAGTACTGCTTGCGGACCGGGTCGAAGGTCCAGTTGGAGGTCTCCGTGTCGACGAAGATGATCCGGGCGTCCGGGTACTGCTTGTCGTCGTCGGCCCAGACGTAGTAGTCGCCGTACGGGCCCTCCGGGTCGCGCCGCGACTCCTGGAACCACGGGTGCTGGTCGCTCGTGTGGTTCATGACGAAGTCGATGATCACGCGCATCCCGCGCTGGTGCGCCGCGTCCACGAACTCCACGAAGTCGGCGAGGTCGCCGAACTCGGGGAGGACCGAGGTGTAGTCGGCGACGTCGTAGCCGCCGTCGCGCAGCGGGGACTTGAAGAACGGCGGCAGCCACAGGCAGTCCACGCCGAGCCACTGGAGGTAGTCCAGGCGGGACGTGATGCCCTTCAGGTCGCCGACGCCGTCGCCGTTGCTGTCCTGGAAGGACCGGACGAGGACCTCGTAGAAGACGGCCCGCTTGAACCAGTCGGGGTCTCGGTCCTTGGCGGGGGTGTCCTCGAAGGTGTCGGGGACGGGATCGTTGACAGTCATGAGGTGGGTGACCCTCCGGTCTGCGGGGACGGTCGCAGGACGAGCACGTGCGCGGGCGTGACGCCCGGTTCCAGGCGCACGTAGGCGTTCCTGCCCCAGTGATAGGTGTCGCCGGTGAGCTCGTCGCGCACCGGCACGGTCTCGTGCCAGCCGAGGCCGAGTTCCGGCATGCTCAACGAGAGCGTCGCCTCCTGGGTGTGGTGCGGGTCGAGGTTGACGACCACCAGAACGATGTTCGAACCCGACTTCTTCGAGTAGGCGATCACCTGGGGGTTGTCCGTCGCGTGGAAGGACAGGTTCCGCAGGCGCCGGAGCGCCGGGTGGCGCCGCCGGATCCGGTTCAGGGAGGTGATCAGCGGAGTGATCGTCGCGCCCGAGCGCTCTGCCGACTCCCAGTCCCGCGGCCGGAGTTGGTATTTCTCCGAGTCCAGGTACTCCTCGCTGCCCGGGCGCAGCGCGGCGTTCTCGCAGAGCTCGTACCCGGCATAGATCCCCCACGTCGGCGAGAGCGTCGCCGCGAGGACCGCCCGCGCCTCGAAGGCCGCCCGGCCGCCGTCCTGGAGGTAGGCGTGCAGGATGTCCGGGGTGTTCACGAAGAGGTTGGGCCGCATCTGCGCCGCCACGTCCCCGGACAGCTCGGTCAGGTACTCGGTCAGCTCGTCCTTCGTGTTCCGCCAGGTGAAGTACGTGTACGACTGCTGGAAGCCGACCGCGCCCAGCGTCCGCATCATCGCCGGCCGGGTGAACGCCTCCGCCAGGAAGATCACGTCCGGGTCCCGGTCGTTGACCTCGCCGATCACCCGCTCCCAGAACACCACCGGCTTGGTGTGCGGGTTGTCCACCCGGAAGATCCGCACCCCGTGGTCCATCCAGTGCCGCAGGACCCGCACGGTCTCGGCGACGATCCCGTCCATGTCGGCGTCGAACGCGATCGGGTAGATGTCCTGGTACTTCTTCGGCGGGTTCTCCGCGTGGGCGATCGAGCCGTCCGCGCGGTGGTGGAACCACTCCGGGTGCTTCTCCACCCACGGGTGGTCCGGCGAGCACTGGAGCGCGAAGTCCAGCGCGATCTCCAGCCGCAGCTCCCCGGCCCGGGCCACGAAGGCGTCGAAGTCCTCGATCGTGCCCAGGTCCGGGTGGACCGCGTCGTGCCCGCCCTCCGGCGAACCGATCGCCCACGGCACGCCCACGTCGCCCGGGGCCGCCGACAGCGTGTTGTTGGGGCCCTTGCGGTGGGTCTCGCCGATCGGGTGGATCGGCGGCAGGTACACCACGTCGAAGCCCATCGCCGCGATGGCCGGGAGGCGTTCGGCGGCGGTGCGGAAGTTCCCGGGCACGGTACGGCCCTTGACCTTCCGCACGCCCTCCGAGCGCGGGAAGAACTCGTACCAGGAGCCGTACAGGGCCCGCTCCCGCTCCACCCGGAGCGGGAACGCCGGGGAGACGGAGACCAGTTCGCGCAGCGGGTGCCGGTCCAGGGTCTCCGTGATCCGGGGCGCGAGCGCGGCCGCGAGCCGGCCGGCCGCCGGCCGGGACGCGTCGCGCAGGGCGTCCGCCGCCGCGAGCACCGCCTCCCGCCCGCCGCCCTTCTTCGGGACACCCTTGGCGGCCCGCTCGTGCAGCTCCGCGCCCTCGGCCAGGACGAGTTCGGAGTCGATCCCCGCCGGGATCTTGATCTTCGCCGCGTGGCGCCAGGTCGCCAGCGGGTCGCTCCACGCCTCGACGGTGTACGTCCACAGGCCCTCGGCGTCCGGGGTGACCTCGGCACCCCAGCGGTCGGTGCCCTCGGCCAGCTCGCGCATCGGGGTCCACGGTCCGGTCCGGCCGGTCGGGCCGGTCAGTACGACATTGGCGGCGACCGCGTCGTGGCCCTCGCGGAAGACGGTCGCCGAGACCTCGAAGGTCTCGCCGGCCACGGCCTTCGCGGGGCGCCGGCCACAGTCGACCAGCGGGCGGACGTCCAGTACGGGAATGCGTCCCATGAGCGGATTCACAGCATCACCTGACGGTTTGCGGGGGTGCGGGTGGTGGTGCGCTCTTTCTAGCCGCGCCGGAGGCCGGGGGGAGGACGGCATCGCCGCGCCCCTCCGCGTTCACTCGGATGGCGGGCCCACAGGGATGAAGACGGGTACGGGGAGAACGGATTCGGGGGTACCGGTGGAGCCTTCCCCAGGTTCTCGGGTGGGCAATCCGGCCCTTTGTTAACTACTAGGGCGTAGGGGGACGGGCAAGGACGTGAGTCGGACAGGATTCCCGCCGGCCGCCGCGGGAGGACCGGAACCCCTCCCGCCCTCGCTACGCTGACGGTCCTTCGGCACCGGGTGCGAGGACGGGAGACGCCCATGGACACGGAGACCGGCACCGCCCGGGCCGTCCTCCACCACGTCCTGGCCGGAAGGTGCCGGCTCGCCGCGACGGGGGCCGCCGCCCTCGACCTCGCGACCGGGGACCTCGCCCTGCTGCCCACCGGCGCCCGCCACCGGCTCGCCGCGGGACCCGGGGCCTCCGGCGCCCCGCCCCCGTCCGGCCCCGCCGCCACCGTGCTCGAACTCCGCGGACCGGGCGACGGCGTCCGGCTGCTGACCGTCCGCACCGGATACGACCGCCGGGCCGCCTCGCCCCTCGTCACCCCCCTGCCCCGCGCGCTCCGCCTCGACCGGGCCCGCGTCGAGGCGGCCCCGCTGCTCCGCGACACCCTCGCCCTGCTCGCCGCCCCCGGCCGGCGCCCCGGCCCCGGCGACCGGCTGCTCGCCCTGCGGGTCCTGGAGACCGCCCTCGTCCTGGCCGCCGCGCCCCGGCCGCCGGGAGGCCCGTACCCCCACCCCGGCATCGGGCGCGCACTCGCCGCCGTCGAGACCCGCTACGCCGAGC
This sequence comes from Streptomyces sp. NPDC014861, assembly GCF_043081625.1. NCBI lineage: Bacteria > Bacillati > Actinomycetota > Actinomycetes > Kitasatosporales > Streptomycetaceae > Streptomyces > Streptomyces sp. NPDC014861. The sequence continues at coordinate 277,652 of NZ_JBIBWV010000007.1, read as the reverse complement.
CCTGGACCGTGGTCACCCTGGCCCGCGAGGCCGGGATGTCCCGCTCGGCCTTCACCACCGCCTTCCGCGAGGCCGTCGGCACGCCCCCGGCCCGCCATCTGACGGCCCGGCGGATACGGGAGGCCGCCCGGCTGCTCGCGGAGACCGGGCTCCCCCAGTCGGCCGTACCCGCCCGCGTCGGCTACCGCAGCCGGGTCGGCTTCCACCTCGCCTTCCGCACCACCTACGGCATGACCCCGGGGGAGTACCGGGCCGCCGCGCCCCGCGGGGTGCGAACCGGGCCCCCGGGCCCGGCGGCCGATCTGATCTAATCGTTCCGGCGCCCAGGGGATGCGGCGCCGGGGACGGGGGCGGTCTTGCAAGCGCTGGACGGGTCGGATCCGCGGCAGGTGGGGCGGTACCGGATTCTCGCGCGCCTGGGCGCGGGCGGGATGGGACGCGTCTACCTGGGGCGGTCCACGAGCGGCCGGATGGTCGCCGTCAAGGTGGTGCGCGCCGAACTCGCCGAGGACCCCGAGTTCCAGCGCCGCTTCGTCCGCGAGGTGGAGGCGGCCCGGCGGGTCACCGGATTCTTCACCGCGGCCGTGGTCGACGCCGACCCGATGGGCTCGCCGCCCTGGCTCGCCACCGCCTACGTCCCCGGGCTGCCCCTGGAGGCGGCGGTGCGCACCCACGGGGCCTGGCCCCTGCGCTCGCTGCTCTACCTGGGAGCGGGCCTGGTCGAGGCCCTGGAGGCGATCCACGGCACGGGTCTCGTCCACCGCGACCTGAAGCCGTCGAACGTGCTGATCGCCCCCGACGGACCCCGGGTGATCGACTTCGGCATCTCCCTCATCGCCGAGTCGCACGTCCTGACGCAGGCGGGGACGGTGATCGGCACCCCCGGCTTCATGTCGCCCGAGCAGGTGGCGGGGACCGCCGTCGGCCCGGCGACCGACGTGTTCGCGCTGGGCGCGGTGCTGGCCTTCGCCGCCACCGGGACCGGACCCTTCGGGACCGGCTCCGCGCACTCCGTGAACTTCCGCGCCGTCTACGGGGAACCCGACCTGCGCCTGCTGCCGCCCGGGGTGGAGTTCATCGCCCGCTGCCTGGCGAAGGACCCCGCCCTGCGGCCCACCGTGCCGGATCTCCTCGCGGAGTTCGCGGGACTGCTCGGCGAGGGCAGCGGCCACACCTACGGCGGAGGCCCGGCCGCGGAGACCCACTGGCTGCCGGAGGCCGTGGCGACGGCCCTCGGCGACACCGCGGGCCTCCTCGGGCCGTTGGCCGGCTCCGCTCCCGCGCCGGCGCCCGCCCCGGGCCCGACCCCGACCGCCCCCGGCCCCGCGCCGACTCCCGCCACCCCGGCCCCCGGCCGCACGCCGACCGCCTGGACCCCACCGGCCCACCAGGCCGGCACCGAGCCCAGGCCCGACCCCCGCGTCCCTCTCGCGAAGGGCCCCGCCGCACCGCCCGCGAGGCCTGCCGCACCGCCGCCCGCGATGCCCGCGACGCCGCCGCCCGCGATGCCGGCCACCTTCCCCGCCGGCACGCCGTACCCCGGCAACCCGTACGCGACCACCGGCCCCGTCCCGTACCCCTCCGGTCCCGGCGGCGGTCCGGCCCGCGCGCCCGGCCGCACCCGGGGCCGCAGGCTCGCGGCGATCGCCCTCGGCGTCGTCCTGGTGGCGGGAGGCGGCACCACCGCCGTGGTCCTCTCCCAGAAGGACGACCCGTCAGGCAAGCAGGGGCAGACGCAGGGTCAGGGCCAGAGCCAGGGTCAGGGCCAGGGTCAGGGCAAGGGCTCGCCCACGTCCGACGGGGGCTTCGACGGCGCGATCGGCAAGGTGGTCAACCCCTCCGACAAGAAGGGCGGCACCCTGCGCCTGGTGAGCTCGATGGACGCCGACTCCTGGGACCCCGCCCGCTCCTACTCGGGGTGGGTCTGGAACATGCAGCGGCTCTACACCCGCACCCTGATGACCTACGCCGCCGCACCGGGCGAGGACGGCCTCGCGGTGGTCCCCGACCTGGCCGAGGCGCAGCCCGAGGTGTCCTCCGACGGCCGGACCTACACGTTCCGGCTGAAGTCCGGCCTGAAGTACGAGGACGGCTCGCCGATCACCGCCGCGGACGTCAAGTACGGCATCGAGCGCACCTTCGCGCCGGAGATCGCCGGCGGGCCGACGTACCTCGTCGACGTCCTCGACCAGAAGCAGAAGTACCCGGGCCCGTACAAGGACACGGGGACGTCGGGCCTGCGGTCCGTCGAGACACCCGACGAGCGCACGCTCGTCTTCCGGCTGGCCGAGGCCGACTCCCGCTTCCCCTACCTGCTGACCCTGGGCGCGACGGCACCCGTGCCGCGGGAGCGCGACACCAAGGCCGCCTACGAGACCAAGCCCGTCTCCTCGGGCCCCTACCGGTTCTCCACGTACCGGCGGGGCGGGTCGCTGGTCCTCGTCCGCAACGAGAACTGGGACCCCGCGACCGACCCGCTCCGCAAGGCCCTGCCGGACCGCGTCGAGCTGACCGTCCTGCCCGACATGGGCAAGGTCGACCAGCAACTGCTCGCGGGCACCGCCGACCTGGACGCCTCCCAGATCGGCCTGGGGCAGGAGACGGCCCCCAGGGTGCTGGCCGACCCGAAGCTCAAGGCCCAGGCGGACAACCCGTACAGCGGGTACCTCCGGATGGCCGCGATGATCTCCGACTCCGCCCCGCTGAACAACCTGAACTGCCGCAAGGCGGTGGTGTACGCGGCCGGGACCAAGGCCCTGCGGACCGCGCGCGGCGGGGACATGTTCTCCTCGCCGCAGGGCAGCATGCTGCCCCCGACGGTCCGGGGCGCCGACTCCTACGACCCCTACGGCCTGACCGGGGGCGAGCCCCGGCGGCAGAAGGCCAAGGACGCGCTGCGGGCGTGCGGCAAGGCCGGCGGCTTCACCACGAAGGTCGCCGTGAACGGCGGCAACACCAAGGACCTCCAGGTGGCCACCGTCCTGCAGAGCGACCTGAAGGCCGTCGGCATCACCCTGGAGATCGAGCGCTTCGACGACGTCGCGGCCTACTTCGCCGCCCTGAACTCTCCCGGGACCCTGAAGGACAAGGGCATCGGCATGCTCGTCCTCGGGTGGGGGGCCGACTTCCCCACCGGCGCGGGCTTCCTCCAGCCCCTCGCCGACAGCGCGCAGGGCAGCACCCAGGGCAACCACAACTACGCCCGGGTGAACGACCCCCGGATCGGCGAACTGTTCGACCAGGCGTCGGCGGAGACCGACGGGGAAGCGGCGACCCGCCTCTACCAGGAGGCCAACCACCGCGTCACCGACGGCGCCTACTACCTGCCCTTCAGCGCCGAGAAGGTCCTCAACTACCGCAACCCGCGCCTGACCAACGTCTACGTCCACGAGGCGTTCAACCTGGTCGACGTACAGGCCCTGGGCGTCGGCGAAGCACCCTGACGGACCCGGCCCGTGACGTCCCCCTGGCGGGGCGCGACGGGCCGGACCCCTGCCGTCCGCGCCCCCCGACACTCCGTCCGCGCCCCCGGGCGCCCCGCCCGCGCCCGGATCGAGGGCCTACGCTCGGTGCGGCACGCCGGGCGCACAGCGTGGTGCGTCCGCTCCGTTCCGTCACCGGCCTGCGAAGGTGGGACACGTGAAGGCAATCCGTCGATTCACCGTGCGTCCTGTCCTCCCCGACACCCTCCGACCCCTCGCCGCCCTGGCGCGCAACCTGCGCTGGTCCTGGCACGAACCGACCCGCGCCCTCTTCGACTCCCTCGCCCCCGAAGGGCTCGCCGGGGCCGACCCGGTCCGGGTCCTCGGCGCCCTGGAGGCCCCCCGGCTCGCCGCGCTCGCCGCCGACCGGGACTTCCTCGCCCGGCTCACCGCCGCCGCCGACGACCTCGACGCCTACCTGGAGCGGCCCCGCTGGTACCAGGAGCGCGGAGCGGACGACGGGCCCGCGGCCCTCGCCTACTTCTCGCCCGAGTTCGGCGTCGCCGCCGCCCTGCCCCAGTACTCCGGCGGGCTCGGCATCCTCGCCGGCGACCACCTCAAGTCCGCCAGCGACCTCGGCGTCCCCCTCATCGGCGTCGGACTCCTCTACCGCCACGGCTACTTCCGCCAGTCCCTCGGCCGCGACGGCTGGCAGCAGGAGCAGTACCCCGTCCTCGACCCCGGCGAGCTGCCCGTCAGCCTGCTCCGCGAGGCCGACGGCGCCCCCGCCCGCATCACCCTCGCCCTGCCCGGCGGCCGCAGCCTCCACGCCCACCTGTGGATCGCCCAGGTCGGCCGGGTTCCGCTGCTCATGCTCGACTCGGACGTCGAGGAGAACGCCCCCGGCGAGCGGGCCGTCACCGACCGGCTCTACGGCGGCGGCAGCGAGCACCGGCTCCTCCAGGAGATGCTGCTCGGCATCGGCGGCGTCCGCGCGGTCCGCACCTACACCCGCCTCACCGGTCACCCCGCACCCGAGGTCTTCCACACCAACGAGGGCCACGCCGGCTTCCTCGGACTCGAACGGATCCGCGAACTCCAGGGCGAGGGGCTGGACTTCGAGGCCGCGCTGGAGACCGTCCGGGCCGGCACCGTCTTCACCACCCACACCCCCGTCCCCGCCGGCATCGACCGCTTCGACCGGGGGCTCGTCGCCCGCCACCTCGGCGATGACGGCGCCCTGCCCGGCCTCGACACCGGCCGGATCCTCGCCCTCGGCGACGAGACCCCGCTCGGCGGCGACCCCACCGTCTTCAACATGGCCGCCATGGGCCTGCGCCTCGCCCAGCGCGCCAACGGCGTCTCCACCCTCCACGGCGCCGTCAGCCGCGCCATGTTCGCCGGACTCTGGCCCGGCTTCGACCCCGAGGAGGTGCCGATCACCTCCATCACCAACGGCGTCCACGCCCCCACCTGGACCGCACCCGAGGCCGGCCGCCTCGGCCCCGACGCGAGCGACCGCGACCTGTGGGAGCTGCGCCGCACCCTGCGCACCCGGCTCGTCGCCGACGTCCGCGACCGGCTGCGCGCCTCCTGGCGCCAGCGCGGCGCCGCCGGCGCCGAACTCGGCTGGACCGACGGCGTCCTCGACCCCGAGGTCCTCACCATCGGCTTCGCCCGCCGGGTCCCCTCGTACAAGCGGCTCACCCTGATGCTCCGCGACAAGGACCGGCTGCGCGCCCTGCTGCTCCACCCGGAGCGGCCGGTGCAGCTGGTCGTCGCCGGCAAGGCCCACCCGGCCGACGACGGCGGCAAGAAGCTCGTCCAGGAGCTGGTCCGCTTCGCCGACGACCCCCGGGTCCGGCACCGGATCGTCTTCCTGCCCGACTACGGCATGGAGATGGCCCGCGGCCTCTACCCCGGCTGCGACGTCTGGCTCAACAACCCGCTCCGCCCCCTGGAGGCCTGCGGCACCAGCGGCATGAAGGCCGCGCTCAACGGCTGCCTCAACCTCTCCGTCCTCGACGGCTGGTGGGACGAGTGGTTCCGGCCCGAGTTCGGCTGGGCCATCCCCACCGCCGACGGGACCGCCGCGGCCGACGAGGAGCGGCGCGACGACCTGGAGGCCGCCGCCCTCTACGAGCTGATCGAACGCCGGGTCGCCCCCCGCTTCTACGACCGCGGCCCCGACGGCGTCCCCGCCGCCTGGACCGCCATGGTCCGCCGCACCCTCGCCGAGCTCGGCCCCAAGGTCCTCGCCGACCGCATGGTCCAGGAGTACGTGGAGCGGCTGTACGTCCCCGCCGCCGGCGCCCGCCGGGCGCTCACCCCGGACCGGGCCCGCGAGCTCGCCGCCTGGAAGACGCGGGTCCGGTCGGCCTGGCCGGGCGTCTCGGTCGACCACGTGGAGATCGGCGACGACCTCGCGGAGGCCGGCGCCGAGCTGGGCGCCACCCCGGTCGTCCGCGTCAGGGTCGCGCTCGGCGGCCTCGCCCCCGACGACGTCGAGGTGCAGGCCGTCACCGGCCGTGCCGCCGCCGACGACACCCTCACCGACACCCGCACGGTCACGCTCAAGCCCGCCGGCGGCCCGGACCTGGAGGGCCGGCAGCCCTACGCCGGCACCCTGGAGCTCGACCGCACCGGCCCCTTCGGCTGCACCGTCCGCGTCCTGCCCGCCCACCCCCGCCTCGCCCACCCCGCCGAGCTCGGCCTCCTCGCCCTGCCGGAGGACGGCGCGGGCGAGGCCGGCGAGGACGCCGGGGTGCTCCTGAGATAGCCCACCGGGGGCACCCGGGGTCCCCGCCGGGCCCCGGGCGCTCCCGGCCCCGCCCTAGGCTGGGCCGCATGATCAGGGTGCTGCTGGCCGACGACGAGGCGATGATCCGTGCCGGGGTGCGGGCCATCCTCACCACCGACCCGGGGATCGAGGTGGTGGCCGAGGCGGGCGACGGGCACGAGGCGGTGGAACTGGCCCGGCTGCACCGGCCCGACGTCGCCCTCCTCGACATCCGGATGCCCCGCCTCGACGGCCTCGCCGCCGCCGACGCGCTGCGCCGCACCCTGCCGGGGACGGCGGTCGTCATGCTCACCACCTTCTCCGAGGACGACTACATCGCCCGCGCCCTCGGCGGCGGCGTCGGCGGCTTCCTCCTCAAGTCCGGCGACCCGCGCGAACTGATCGCCGGGGTCCGCGCGGTCGCCGCCGGCGGCGCCGCGCTCTCGCCCACCGTCGCCCGCCGGGTCATCGACACCCTCGGCGGCGAGAGGCTCACCCGGGGCGCGGCCGCCCGCGCCCGCCTGGCCCCGCTCACCGGCCGCGAGCGGGAGGTCGTCTCGCTGCTCGCCGCCGGCTGCTCCAACCAGGAGATCGCCGCCCGGATGTACGTCGTCGAGGGCACCGTCAAGGCCCATGTGAGCGCGGTCCTCGGCCGGCTCGGCCTGCGCAACCGGGTCCAGCTCGCCGTCCTCGCCCACGAGGCCGGACTCGTCGGCGACGCGCACCCGCAGGGGTACGGCCCGGGGCCGGACGGGCGGGACCCGGACGGTGCCTGAGACCTCCCCGGCGCGCCGCCGCCTCTTCGACCTCGCGCTGTGGCTGCTGCTCTGCGTCCCCGTGCTGCTCCGCTCCGACCCGAACGACGGCGGCTCCTGGCTCCAGGTCGCCGCCGGGATCACCGTCCTCGGCGGCTGCGTCGCCGTCAGCCGCCGGTGGCCGCTGCTGCCGCTCGCCGTCACGGTCGCGGCGAGCCTGCCCGCCACCCTGGAGCTCTTCACCCCCTCGTACAGCCTCGCCCTCGTCGCCTTCGGCTACCTCGCCGGGCGGCGGCAGGACCACACCCGCGGCTCGCTCTGGCTGTTCGGCGCGGTCGCGGCGGCCGGGCTGCTCCTCACCCGGCTCACGGGCACCTCCCTCGGCCCCTGGTTCACCCTGCTCCTCGCCCTCGCGCTGGCGATCGTGGCGCCGTGGCTGGTCGGCCGGTACGTGCGCCAGTACGACCGGCTGGTGCGCAGCGGCTGGGAGCTGGCGGACCGGATGGAGCGCGAGCAGGCGGCGGTGGCCGACCGGGAGCGGCTGCGGGAGCGGTCCCGGATCGCCGGGGACATGCACGACTCCCTCGGCCACGACCTGGCGCTGATCGCGGTGCGGGCGGGCGCCCTGGAGGTGGATCCGGGGCTCGGGCCGGAGCAGCAGCGCGCGGCGGGCGAGCTGCGCCTCGCGGCGGCGGAGGCGACCGAGCGGCTGCGGGACGTCATCGGGGTGCTGCGGGAGGAGGGCGACGGGGCGCCGACGGCCCCGTCCGGCGAGACGGCGGGCGAGCTGGTGGAGCGGGCGCGGGCCTCGGGGCTCGACGTGACGCTCGCCGGCGTCCCGCCGGAGCTGCCGGGGATGGCGGGCCGGGCGCTGCACCGGGTGGTGCAGGAGGGGCTGACGAACGCGGCGAAGCACGCCCCGGGCGCCGCCGTCGCGGTCGAGGTCGGGGAGGCCGGGCAGCGGGTGAGGGTACGGGTGGAGAGCGGGCCCGGCACCGCGGCGGGGCCGCCCGCGACCGGGGGCTCCGGCCTCGTCGGTCTCGACGAGCGGGTGCGGCTCGCGGGCGGCACGCTGAGCCATGGGCCGGTGCGGGGCGGCGGGTTCGCGCTGGTGGCGGAGCTGCCCCGGCGGGCGCCGGCGTCGGTGCCCGCCGCGCCGACCTCGGCGCGGGAGCTGGACCGGGCCCGGCGGCGGGTGCGCCAGGACCTGGTGCGGGCGATCTGGATCCCGCTGGCGCTGCTGGCCGCGCTGGCGGTGCTGACGGCGGGGGTCGCGGTGTGGTCGCAGGCCCGTTCGTATCTGGAGCCGGACAACTACGCGCGGCTGCTGGTCGGCCAGGAGTACGAGGAGCTCGTGGAGGACCTGCCGGACCACGCGCTGGGGGCGAGCCCGCCGGGGCTGCCGGCGGAACCGGGCGGGGCGGACGAGTGCCGGTACTACCGGGCGACCGTGTTCGCGGAGCGGCCGGTCTACCGGCTGTGCTTCGCGGCGGGCCGGCTGGTCGCCAAGGACGAGGTGGGGTGAACGGGCGGACGCCCGGGGGGATGGTTCCCTCCGGGCGTCCGTCGCGGGTGCTTCGGGCTCTCGCCCCCCGGGTTACGGGAAGGTCAGCTTGAAGCTGTTGATGTAGCCGGTGTCGGCGCCGGCCTTGTCCTGGGCGCGGAGCTTCCAGGCACCGTTGGCGACCTCGGAGGAGGCGTTCACGGTGTAGGTCTGCTGGATGTTGTCGGTGCTGCCGCCGGAGCGGTTGTGGAGGTTGTAGACCGAGCCGTCGGGCGCGATCAGGTCGACGACGAGGTCGCCCTTGTAGGTGTGGACGATGTCCACGCCGACGGAGAGGTTGCTCGGCGCGTTGCCGGTGACGCCGGTGACGTTGACGGTCGAGGTGACCGCGGCGCCGGGGGAGTCGGGGATGGCGACGTCGGCGGTGTTCTCGAAGACCTTGCCGCCGGGGTTGCCGCCGCCGGGGCGGGAGCCGACGTTGACGCCGGCCCAGGCGTTCTCGACGGCCGCGACCTCGGGGCTGTTCGCACCGTACAGCTCGGTCGCGACGGCGACCGTGCCGGTGCGGGCGCCCGCGTAGTTGGTGGACGAGGTCCACTTGGTGGTGAGCGCCTTGAACCAGATCAGCGAGGCCTTGTCGCGGCCTATGCCGGTGACGGGCAGGCCGTCGGAGGTCGGGGAGTCGTAGGTGACCCCGTTGACCGTCTTGACCCCGCTGCCCTCGGAGAGCAGGTAGTAGAAGTGGTTGGCCGGGCCCGAGGAGTAGTGGACGTCGACGCTGCCGATGCCGGAGTACCAGTAGTCCTTGGAGGAGCCGTCCTTGCTCGGCTTGTCCATGTACCGCAGCGGGGTGCCGTTGCCGCGTATGTCGATCTTCTCGCCGACGAGGTAGTCGCCCTTGTCCTGCGCGTTGTTGGCGTAGAACTCGACGGCCGCCGCGAAGATGTCGGAGGTGGCCTCGTTGAGGCCGCCGGACTCGCCGCTGTAGACGAGCTTGGCCGTCACCGAGGTGAGGCCGTGGGTCATCTCGTGCGCGGCCACGTCGATGGAGGTGAGCGGCTTGGTGTTGCCCGCGCCGTCGCCGTAGGTCATGCAGAAGCAGGAGTCCTGCCAGAAGGCGTTGACGTAGGCGTTGCCGTAGTGGACCCGGGAGTACGCGCCGACGCCGTCGCCGCGGATGCCGCTGCGGCCGTGCACGTTCTTGTAGTAGTCCCAGGTGAGCGCGGCGCCGTAGTGGGCGTCGGCGCCGGCGGTCTCCGCGTTCTGCGGGGTGCCGTCGCCCCAGACGTCGTCCGAGCCGGAGAAGAGCGTGCCGGTGCCGGACGTCCCCCGGTTGAGGTTGTACGTCTTGTGGTTGCCGCGGGTGGTGTCGGTCAGCGAGTACGAGGGCGCCGTGCCGAGCGTGACCTGGCCGCTGTACTGGGTGTTGCCCGTGCCGGTGTGCACGGCCTGCCACTCGTACAGCTTCGCGCCGGTCCTGGCGTCGGTGACGACGTGCAGCTCGTTCGGGGTGCCGTCGTGCTGGAGGCCGCCGACGACGGTCTCGTACGCGAGGACGGGGGCGCCGCCCTGGCCCATCCAGACGACCTTGCGCGGGGCGCGCTCGCTCTTGGTGGCCTTGGAGCCCTCGGCGGCGGCGCGGCCGACGGCCTGCTTCTCCGCCGCGGCGGGGGCGACGGTGGCGGCGAGGTCGACGTTCTTCAGCTCCGCGCGGGAGGACTTGGAGACCGCGGTGGTGGCCCCGGCGCGGGACTCGGCGACGATCAGGTCGCCGCCGAGGACGGGGAGTCCGCCGTAGGTGCGCTCGTAGCGGGTGTGGGTGGTGCCGTCGCGGTCCTGGACCACGTCGCGGACGACCAGCTTCTCCTGGGCGCCGAGACCGAGCTCCTCGGCCGTCTCGGCCTTGTCGGCGTCGGCGGCCTTGATCAGCGCGGTGCGCTGGGCGGGGGAGAGGTCGGCGGGGAGCTTGCCCGGGTCGGCCTTCCCGGCGGCCTGCGCCTGGGGGGCGGTCGTCCCGGCGTTGTCGGCGGAGGCGCTGCCGGCCTGGACGCCCACGGCGAGCATGGCGGCGGCGGCGATGAGCGCGCCGGTCGCGGTGGCGCGGCGGCTGGGAGTGGATCTCACGCGAACTCCTTTTGCGAGGGGGGTACCGGCCGCTGGGTGGACGGGCCGGGCGGAGCAAGCAGAGCGATGAAGCACGATCGGGTGAATCGGCGAACGTGGTTGCGAGGAACCGGGGGAGAGACTGGCAGCTACCGGCGGTACCTGTCAGGAGCGCGTCAACAACTTGGCCGGAAGTCGTCCGCTGCGCGTACGGGCGTGTTCGTTAAGCGAACGTTTCATCGATCTTGAACGGCCGGCCGCACACCGTTCTCCGTGCGGCGATCCCCGCGCGGGCGGATATCCGGACCGCCGCCCTCCGCCCCCTGTCCCGCCCTTCGGACACCGACCGCCTTTACCGAACCGATGGCCGAATCACGTCGGCGTGAACCATGCCTTCCGCTCGACGCCGGCACGGCCCGCGCACCGGACCCGCCCCGGGCACCCTCCGGCAGGCGCCCGCGCCGCCGGACCGCCCCGCCCCGGGGGAGGAGGCGGCCCGGTGGTCCGTCAGCCCGTCAGGGAGTCGCGCCAGGCGCGGTGGAGGCCGGCGTAGCGGCCCTCGCCGCCGACCAGTTCGGCGGGGGTGCCGTCCTCGACGACGCGGCCCGCCTCCATCACCAGGACCCGGTCCGCGACCTCGACCGTGGACAGCCGGTGGGCGATGACCACCGCCGTACGGCCCGCCAGGACCGTGTCCATCGCGTGCTGCACCGCCCGCTCGCCCGGCACGTCCAGCGAGCTCGTCGCCTCGTCCAGGATCAGCACCGCCGGATCCGCGAGGAGCGCCCGGGCGAAGGCCACCAACTGGCGCTGGCCCGCCGAGATCCGGCCACCCCGCTTCCGTACGTCGGTGTCGTAGCCGTCCGGCAGCCCGGCGATGAACTCGTGCGCGCCGATCGCCTTCGCCGCCCGCTCGATCTCGTCCCGGGTCGCGTCCGGACGCCCGATCGCGATGTTCTCCGCGACCGTCCCGGAGAACAGGAACGCCTCCTGCGTCACCATCACCACCCCGCGCCGCAGCTCCGGCGTCGCCAGCTCCCGCAGGTCCACGCCGTCGAGCAGCACCCGGCCCTCCGTCGGGTCGTAGAAGCGCGCCAGCAGCTTCGCCAGCGTCGACTTGCCCGCGCCGGTCGCCCCGACCACCGCCACCGTCTGGCCCGCCGGGATCCGCAGGGAGAAGCGGGGCAGCACCTCGCCGCCGGTCCGGTACGCGAACCGCACCCCGTCGAAGACCACCTCCCGGCCCGGCGCCGCCCCGGCCCGCTCCGGCAGCTCGCGCGGAGCCGCCGCCTCCGGCACGCCCGGCTCCTGCGCCAGCAGCCCCGCGATCTTGGTCAGCGAGGCCGCCGCCGACTCGTACGAGTTGAGGAACATCCCGAGCCGGTCGATCGGGTCGTACAGCCGCCGCACGTACAGCACCGCCGCCGCCAGCACGCCCAGCTCCAGCGACCCGCCGGCCACCCGGTACGCGCCCCACAGGCACATCCCGGTCACCGCCGTGTTCGCCACGAGCCGCGACCCCACCACGTAGCGGGCCATCTCCAGGAGCGCGTCGCCGTTGCTCCGCTCGTGCCGGTGGTTCAGCCCCGCGAACTCCGCGTCGTTCACCCGCTCCCGGCGGAAGGCCCGCACCGGCCGGATCCCGTTCATCGTCTCCGCGAACCTCACGATCACCCCGGCGATCGCCGTCGACCGCTCCGCGTACACCGCGCCCGCCCGCCGCCGGTACATCCGCACGAGCAGGTACAGCGGACCGAACGAGGCCACCGCCACCGCCCCGATCCCCAGGTCCAGCCAGAGCAGCACCAGCGAGATCGACACGAACGACAGCACGACCCCGATCAGCTCCTGGAGCCCCTCCGACAGCAGCTCCCGCAGCGACTCCACGTCCGTCGTCGACCGCGAGATCAGCCGCCCCGAGGTGTACCGCTCGTGGAAGTCGACGCTCAGCACCTGCGCGTGCCGGAAGATCCGCCCCCGCAGGTCGAGCAGCACGTCCTGGTTGATCCGCGCCGCACCCCGCACGAAGACGTACTGGAGCGCCCCCGCGGCCACCGCGCACAGCAGGTACCCGGCCCCCACCGCGACCAGCGGACCGTGGTCCCCGGCCCGGAAGGCCGGCACCCCCCGGTCGATCGCGTACGCCACGAGCAGCGGGCCCGCCTGGACCGCCGCCTCCTTCACCAGCAGCACCAGCGCCGCCACCGCCACCCGGAACCGGTGCGCGGCCAGCAGCGAACGCAGCAGCGCCCCGGTCGCGCCGCGCGGCGCCGGCAGGTCGTCCCGGTCGAACGGGTCGCCGGGACCGGCGGCCTCCCGCTCCTTCGCCAGCCGCTCCGGCTGCGTGAGCGTGGTCTCCGTCATCGCTCCGCGTCTCCCGTCTCCGCGGACTCCTCGCCCGCGGTCGTCCCCGACATCAGCCAGGCGTACTCGGCGCTGCTCCGCAGCAGTTCCTGATGGGTGCCCACCGCAGCGATCCGCCCGCCCGACAGCAGCGCCACCCGGTCGGCGAGCATCACCGTCGACGGCCGGTGCGCCACCACCAGCGCCGTCGTCTCCCTCAGCACCTCGCGCAGGGCCGCCTCGACCCGCGCCTCCGTGTGCACGTCCAGCGCCGACAGCGGATCGTCGAGCACCAGGAAGCGCGGCCGGCCGACCACCGCCCGGGCCAGCGCGAGCCGCTGCCGCTGACCGCCCGACAGGCTCAGCCCCTGCTCGCCGACCTGCGTCCCGGCCCCCTCCGGCAGCCGGCCGACGAAGCCGTCCGCCTGCGCGATCCCGAGCGCCCGGTCCAGCTCCGGCCCCCCGGCCGCCGCGTCCGCGCCCATCAGCACGTTCTCCCCGACGCTCGCCGAGAACAGGGTCGGCTCCTCGAACGCCACCGACACCAGGGTCCGCAGCCGCTCACGGCCCATCAGCGCGATGTCCTCGCCGTCCAGCAGGATCCGCCCGCCGCTCGCCTCGTGCAGCCGCGGCACCAGCGCCGTCAGGGTCGTCTTGCCGGAGCCGGTCGCCCCGACCAGCGCCAGCGTCTCGCCCGGCCGCACGTGCAGGTCGATGCCGTCCAGGACCGGCGCGGCCCCGTCGGGCGCGTCCGGGAAGCGGAAGGACACGCCCTCGAACCGCAGCCCGCCGGCGTCCCGCACCACCGGGCCGCCGGCGCCCGGAGCGACCGCGTCCCGCTCCTCCTCGGCGTCCATCACCTCGAAGTACCGCTCCGTCGCCGTCACCGCCTCCTGGCTCATCGCGAGCAGGAAGCCGATCGACTCCACCGGCCAGCGCAGCGCGAGCGCCGTCGACAGGAAGGCCACCAGGGTGCCCGCCGACAGGCCGCCGTCCGCGACCCGCACCGAGCCCAGCACCAGCGCGGCGCCGATCGCCAGCTCCGGCAGGACCGTGATCAGCGCCCAGATCGTGGCGAGCAGCCGCGCCTTGGACAGCTCCGTGGAGCGCAGCAGCGCCGCGAGCCGGCGGAAGGCGTCCGCCTGGCTGCGGTGCCGGCCGAAGCCCTTGACGATCCGGACGCCGAGGACGCTCTCCTCCACCACCGTCGTCAGATCGCCCACCTGGTCCTGCGCCCGGCGCGCCACCACCCCGTACCGCCGCTCGAAGTACGAGCACAGCACCATCACCGGCACCACCGGCGTCAGCAGCACCAGGGCGAGCACCGCGTCCTGGGCGAGCAGCAGCGCGCAGCCGGCCACGATCGTCACCGCGTTGACCAGCAGGAAGGTCAGCGGGAAGGCCAGGAACATCCGGATGATCATCAGGTCCGTGGTGCCGCGCGACAGCAGCTGCCCGGAGGCCCACCGGTCGTGGAAGGCGACCGGCAGCCGCTGGAGCCGCCCGTACAGGTCCTCCCGCATCCGCGCCTCCACCGAGGAGAGCGGCCGGGCCACCAGCCACCGGCGCAGACCGAACAGCACGGCCTCGGTGAGGCCGAGCAGCAGCAGGAAGAGCGCGCCCAGCCACACCCCGCCCGGGTCCCGGTCCGCGACCGGCCCGTCCACCAGCCACTTCAGGACCAGCGGGATGACCAGCGACAGACAGGAGGCGACGATCGCGACGGCGGCGGCGGTGAAGAACCGCCCGCGTACGGGCCGGACGTACGGCCAGAGCCGCAGCAGCACCCGCACGGCCGAACGGCGGGCGGGGGCGGATTCGGGGGGTTCAGGGTTCTCGGGCATCAGGTCCGACCCTACGAGTCACCACTGACACGTCTCATCCGAATTTCGGACACCAGCCCGTTCCGGCCACCGCCGCCCGCCCCGCTCACCCCGCCGCCCTCACCCCACCACCCTCAGCAGCACCACCGACCGCGCCCCCACCGGCAGCACCCCGCCGCCCGGGTGGTGCGTGCCCGGGGGCGCGGTCTGGTCGTCGAGGGCGGTGTCGAGGACCCGCTCGTACGTCTGGGCCCAGGGCGCGCCGGGCAGCCGGAAGTCCAGCGGGGCCGGGCCGGCGTGGAGCACGGCGAGGAAGCTGTCGTCGAGGACCTGTTCGCCGCGCTCGTCCCGGCCCGGTATGTCCCGCCCCGAGAGGTAGAGGGCGAGCGTGGCCGAGGGCGCGTACCAGTCCCGCTCGGTCATCTCGGTGCCGTCGGGACCGAACCAGGCGAGGTCCCGCAGCCCGTCGGCGCCCTGCGGCCGGCCGGAGAAGAAGGCGCGGCGGCGCAGCACCGGGTGGCGGTGGCGCAGCGCGAGGAGCCGCCGGGTGAGGGCGAGGAGCTGGGCGCGGCCGGGGTCCTCGGGGAGGGACCAGTCGAGCCAGCTCGTCTCGTTGTCCTGGCAGTAGGCGTTGTTGTTGCCGCCCTGGGTGCGGCCCATCTCGTCGCCCGCGACGAGCATCGGCACGCCGGTGGAGAGCAGCAGCGTGGTGAGGAGGTTGCGGAGCTGCCGCAGCCGGAGCGCGCCGATCTCCGGGTCGTCGGTCTCGCCCTCGGCGCCGCAGTTCCAGGAGCGGTTGTCGTGGGTGCCGTCCCGGTTGCCCTCGCCGTTGGCCTCGTTGTGCTTGCGCTCGTACGTGACGAGGTCGCGCAGGGTGAAGCCGTCGTGGGCGGTGACGAAGTTGACGGAGGCGTACGGGCGCCGGCCGCCCCAGGCGTACAGGTCGCTGGAGCCGGAGAGCCGGTAGCCGAGGTCGCGCACGTCGGGCAGCGCCCCGCGCCAGAAGTCCCGTACGGCGTCCCGGTAGCGGTCGTTCCACTCGGTCCACAGCGGGGGGAAGGCGCCGACCTGGTAGCCGCCGTTGCCGACGTCCCACGGTTCGGCGATGAGCTTCACCCGGCGCAGCACCGGGTCCTGGGCGATGACGGCGAGGAACGGCGAGAGCATGTCGACGTCGTGCATCGAGCGGGCCAGGGCCGCCGCGAGGTCGAAGCGGAAGCCGTCGACGCCCATCTCGGTGACCCAGTAGCGCAGGCTGTCGGTGATGAGCCGGAGCACCTGGGGCTGGACGACGTGGAGGGTGTTGCCGCAGCCGGTGTAGTCGGCGTACCGGCGGGCGTCGGACTGGAGCCGGTAGTAGCCGCGGTTGTCGACGCCCTTCAGCGACAGGGTCGGGCCGAGCTCGCCGGCCTCGGCGGTGTGGTTGTAGACGACGTCGAGGATGACCTCGATGCCGGCCTCGTGCAGGGCCCGGACCATCCGCTTGAACTCGCCGACCTGCTGTCCGGCGGTGCCGGAGGAGGAGTATCCGGCGTGCGGGGCGAAGTAGCCGATCGAGTTGTAGCCCCAGTAGTTGACGAGGCCGCGGCGGAGCAGGTGGTCCTCGTGGGCGAACTGGTGGACGGGCAGCAGTTCGACGGCCGTCACGCCGAGCCGTACGAGGTGGTCGATCGCGGCCGGGTGGGCGAGCCCCGCGTAGGTGCCCCGCAGGTGCTCGGGGATGCCGGGGTGCCGGGCGGTGAAGCCCTTGACGTGCACCTCGTAGATGACGGAGTCCTGCCAGGGCGTCTTGGGCCTGCGGTCGTCGGACCAGTCGTCGTCGTCCAGGACGACGACCCCCTTGGGCACGTGCGGGGCGGAGTCCCGCTCGTCGCGGACGGTGTCGGCGACGTGCTGCTGCGGCCAGTCGCGGACGTGCCCGTACACCTCGGGGGGCAGGGTGAAGTCGCCGTCCACGGCCCGCGCGTACGGGTCGAGGAGGAGCTTGGCCGGGTTCCAGCGGGCGCCCGTCCACGGGTCCCAGCGGCCGTGCGCCCGGTAGCCGTACCGCTGCCCCGGGCCGATGCCGGGCACGAAGCCGTGCCAGATCTCGTGGGTGAGTTCGGTCAGCGGCAGCCGGGTCTCGGTGCCGTCCGGCGCGAAGAGGCAGAGCTCCACCGCCTCCGCGCCGCCCGCCCAGAGGGCGAAGTTGGTGCCCCGGGTCCCGTCGGGACCCACCCGGAAGCGGGCCCCGAGCGGGGTGGGCGCTCCCGGCCACACCGGGGGCGCGATCCGTTCCCGGGCATGCTCCGGTACCGCCTGCTGTTCGGCTGTGCTCGACACCGCCCTGGCCTCCCGCGGCTCCGGCGGGCCCGCGGACGGGGGAGGGGCGTCCCGGCCCCGGCCCCCGCGCGTCCTCCCGCACCCTCGTGTACTCCCGGTCGTCCCCCCTGTTCTGCCCGCAGGGCCGTCCCCCCAACATGGCCCGCGCGCACGTTTCCCCTGGAGGGGGGTCGTCGTTGGGCCACGCGTGACACGTGTATGGGAACGGGCCGGGCAACTCCTCGCGGTCGCGGGGCTCCTCGTGGGTCTCGCCGGCTGCACCGGATCGGACGGGGAAGGAGGCGTCGGCCTGGGCCTTCCGGGCAAGGCGCGGGCCCCCGGCGACGTGATCCGGGTCAGCCCGGAGGACGGCAGCCGGGCGGTGCCCCCGGAAGGTCCCCTGGAGGTCCGGGTGGACAGCGGGCGCCTCGAACGGGTGAGCGTGACCCAGGTGGCGGACGGGCGCCGGTCGGCCGTGGCCGGAGAGGTCAGCGCCGACGGGCTGCGCTGGCGGCCCGCGGAGGGCGGCAGGCTCGCGCTCGCCGCGAAGTACAGCGTGGACGCGGTGGCGCTCGACGCGCACGGACGGCGCTCGGCCCGGCACACCACCTTCACCACGGTGGTCCCGGAGTCCCGCTTCATCGGCTACTTCACTCCGGAGAACCGTTCCACTGTCGGCGCCGGCATGATCGTCTCCTTCGGCTTCAACCGCCCGATCGAGAACCGGGCCGAGGTGGAGCGGGCGATCCGGGTCACCGCCGACCCGCCGGTCGAGGTCGTCGGCCACTGGTTCGGCAAGGAGCGGCTCGACTTCCGCCCGGCCCGGTACTGGGCGGCCGGCACGAAGGTGAAGGTCGAGCTGGGGCTGCGGGACGTCGAGGGCGCCCCCGGTGTCTACGGCATCCAGCGCAAGACGGTCGGCTTCACGGTGGGCCGCTCCCAGGTCGCCCTGGTGGACGCGGCCGCGCACACCATGGAGGTGCGGCGGGACGGGCGGGTCCTGGCCACGCTGCCGATCACCGCGGGCGCGCCGAAGACCACCACGTACAACGGGAAGATGGTGGTCACCGAGATGTACGACGTGACGCGGATGAACGGCGCCACGGTCGGCTTCGGCGGCGAGTACGACATCAAGGACGTGCCGCACGCCATGCGGCTCACCGAGTCCGGCACCTTCATCCACGGCAACTACTGGGCCGACCCCTCCACCTTCGGCTCGGCCAACGTCAGCCACGGCTGCGTGGGGCTGCGGGACGTGAAGGGCGGCGCCGCCGACACCCCGGCGGGCTGGTTCTACGACCGGAGCCTCGTCGGCGACGTCGTGGAGGTGGTCAACTCCCGGGACCGCGAGGTCGCTCCGGACAACGGCCTCGGCGGCTGGAACCTCGACTGGGACGGCTGGAAGGCCGGGTCCGCGCTCCGCTGACCCCGCCCGGGCCCCTGGGCCGGACGCGAGCCGCTCCCCGCCCGCCTCCGGCCCCGTCCCGACTGGGACTGAACGGTGACATTCACGTGGAACTTTCGTGTCTTCCGGTGTGATTATCTAGCGCCGTGCGCGGGACGTGCGTACAGGGGGTGGGGCCCGGCCGGCGGCCGGGTCGTGCGAGGGGAGAAGACCATAGTGAACGGGCAGCCGATATCGGGGCGGTCGGCGCGGCGGCGGGGTGTCCGCCTCGGGGCCCTGGCGACGGGGGCGCTGCTGCTGGTCCTGACCGCCTGCGGCGGTGAGGAGCCGTCGAAGGCCGGCGGGACCGGAGCCGACGGCGCCGGGCAGGGGACCGCGGCGCCCGACAACGCCGCCTCCCGGGCGGTCGTGACCATCCTGCCGAAGGACGGCGCCGACTCGGTCGCCACCAGCGGGGCCCTCAAGGTCACCGCCGAGCAGGGCAAGCTGACGACCGTGACGGTCGCCGACTCCGAGGGCGCCGCGATCGAGGGGAAGATCTCGGCGGACGGCGCGAGCTGGGAGCCGCTGGCCCACCTGTCGGCCGGCACCCAGTACAAGGTCCACGCGAGCGCGAAGGACGCCGAGGGGCGCGAGTCGGCGAAGGACACCACCTTCACCACGCTGGTCCCGAAGAACACCTTCATCGGCCACTACACGCCGGAGGCCGACACGACCGTCGGCGTCGGCATGCCGGTCTCCATCAACTTCACCCGGGGCATCACCGACCCCGAGGCCGTGGAGAAGGCCGTCAAGGTGACGGCCGAGCCGGCCGTCGAGATCAAGGGCCACTGGTTCGGCAACGACCGCCTCGACTTCCGCCCCGAGGAGTACTGGAAGGCCGGGACGAAGGTCACCGTCGAGCTCAACCTGGACGGCGTCGAGGGCCGCCCGGGCGTCTACGGCAAGCAGAAGAAGACCTACTCCTTCACCATCGGCCGCCGCCAGGTCTCCACGGTCGACGCGAGCGCCAAGACGATGAAGGTCGAGCGCGACGGCACGATCATCAAGACCCTGCCGATCACCGCGGGCGCCCCGTCCACGACCACGTACAACGGCCAGATGGTCATCAGCGAGAAGTACAAGGTGACCCGGATGAACGGCGCCACCGTCGGCTTCGGCGGGGAGTACGACATCAAGGACGTGCCGCACGCCATGCGCCTGTCCACCTCCGGCACCTTCGTGCACGGCAACTACTGGGCCCCGAAGTCCACCTTCGGCTCGCAGAACGTCAGCCACGGCTGCGTCGGCCTCTCGGACACCCGGGGCGCGGGCGACAGCTCCACGCCGGCCGCCTGGTTCTTCGACCGTTCGATCATCGGTGACGTCGTCGTCGTGAAGAACTCGAAGGACAAGCAGATCAAGCCGGAGAACGGCCTGAACGGCTGGAACATGTCCTGGTCGGAGTGGATCGCCTAGATCCCCGCCGTCACGGACGGGCCCGGTGCTGTGAGCAACAGCACCGGGCCCCTCGTCGTTAACGCCCACTAACCTCTCTCCCATGACTGTGAACCTCGAAGTCGCCGACGGCGTCGGCACGATCCGCCTCGACCGCCCGCCGATGAACGCCCTGGACATCGCCACCCAGGACCGGCTGCGCGAGCTGGCCCAGGAGGCCACCGACCGCGACGACGTGCGCGCCGTCGTCCTGTACGGCGGCGAGAAGGTCTTCGCGGCCGGCGCGGACATCAAGGAGATGCAGGTCATGGACCACGTGGCCATGGTCGAGCGGTCGCGCGCGCTCCAGGACTCCTTCACGGCCGTCGCCCGCATCCCGAAGCCGGTCGTCGCCGCGATCACCGGCTACGCCCTCGGCGGCGGCTGCGAGCTCGCGCTCTGCGCCGACTACCGGATCGCCGCCGACAACGCGAAGCTCGGCCAGCCCGAGATCCTGCTCGGCCTGATCCCCGGCGCCGGCGGTACCCAGCGGCTCTCCCGCCTGGTCGGCCCGTCGAAGGCCAAGGACCTCATCTTCACCGGCCGGATGGTGCGGGCCGAGGAGGCGCTCACCCTCGGCCTGGTCGACCGGGTCGTCCCGGCCGCCGAGGTGTACCAGCAGGCGCACGCCTGGGCCGCGAAGCTGGCGCAGGGCCCGGCGGTGGCGCTGCGCGCCGCCAAGGAGGCGATCGACCAGGGCCTGGAGGCCGACATCGACACCGGCCTCGCCCTCGAACGCACGTGGTTCTCCGCGCTGTTCGCCACCGCGGACCGTGAGACCGGCATGCGCAGCTTCGTCGAGGAGGGCCCGGGCAAGGCCAAGTTCGCCTGACCCGCCGCCGCCCGGACCGTCGTCCGACGGACCGTCACGGCGACGCGCCCACCCGCGGGGGCCATTCCACCGGAACGGCCTCCGCGGGTCGTCTCCGGCGGCCATGATGGGAGGCATGGCGGGCCTGGAGAGCAGGGAACAACCACGGCAGGGGAGTGTGCCCGCCGCGCGGTGGGCACCGACCCCCGAGGACGAAGAGGCCCTCTCGGCGATGGAGCGGTACGGCAACCCGGCGGAGGGTGACGTCCGTCTGCCGTCGCAGCCCGAGTCGGCCCGGATCGCCCGCCGGATGACCCAGTACGTGGTGCTGCGCCAGTGGGCGCTCGGCCCGACCCTCGCCGAGCACGCGGTCCTGCTCGTCTCCGAGCTGGTGGGCAACGCGGTCCGGCACACCGGGGCCCGGGTCTTCGCGCTCCGCGCCCAGCGGCGCCCCGGCCGGATCAGGATCGAGGTGCGCGACCCCTCGCGCGGCCTGCCCTGCCTGATGCCGGTGGGCGAGCTCGACGTCAGCGGGCGGGGCCTCTTCCTCGTCGACAAGCTCTCCGACCGGTGGGGCGTGGACCTCGGGCCGCGCGGCAAGACGACCTGGTTCGAGATGCGGGTCACCGACCGCTGAACGCACGAAAGCCCCCGTGCGCCATGGTGAGGCGGCTGGGGGCTTCCGTGTGATGCGCCGTGGACGGGGGGGTGTATCCACGGCCGCTTGGACGACCTGGCCCGGGTCAATGGGGGTCGTTCCCTCGACTATGACAGACGACGGGCCGCATCGCCAAGAACCCATATCGTTGTCAATACGGACATAGGTGCACGTTTTAACAGTGAATCGTTGGTGACGTGCGGCACTGACCTTGCAAACTGTGAATGCCTATGCGGTTCATCGATTGTTTCCCTCGATCGTCCATATAGTGGACGCCTGTGCGTCGCTCTACCGGGCCGTGAGCAGCGCCTCCGACGCCACCGGCCGGTACCCGGCCGCCTGGAAGGTCCGCACACTCCGCGCGTTCCCGGGCGACTGCTGAGCCCACACCACCGGGTCCGGCGTCAGATGGCGGGCCGCCATCGCCAGCGCCCGGCCCAGGCCCCGGTGGCGGACCCCCTCGTCCACCTCGATCGCCGCCTCCGTCCGCCCGGCCACCCCGCGTCCCAGGACCAGCACCCCGCCGTCCGCCGCCCACACCCGTACGCCGTCGCGGTACTTCAGGGCCCGTGCCACCCGCGGGTGCTCGGGGTCCTCGATCTCCCGCAGTTCCACCGGCGGCGGGCCCGGCAGGGCGTCGGCGACCGTCAGCAGGTCGATCGTGTTCATCCGCCGGCCCGTCCGCGTCATCAGCCGCACCAGGAAGCCGGGGTTCATGCTGGCCGCGAGGGCGTCGCTCCCGGTCGCCGCCAGCTCCGCCCGCACCCACTCCGGGTCGACGTCGGCGAAGACCACCGAGTGGGCGGTGAAGGCCAGCACCCCGGCGTCCCGCCGGTCCGGCTGCGGCACCACCGTCGTCCCCCCGTCCATGGGCGGGAACTCCCCGCGCGCCGCCGCTTCCAGGATCCGTGTCACGTCACCGCTCATACCGCCATCATCGGACACCGCTCCGCCCGCTAATCTGACCACCGTCAAAGACAGCACCGAGAAGGGGCGGAAGCAGTGGCGGACATCGAGTCGGCACGCACGGCATTCAACCGGTACGACGTGGACGGGGACGGCTTCATCACCGCCGCGGAGTACAAGAGCGTCATGGCCCAGCTGGGTGACTTCAACGTCACCGAGACGGTCGCCGAGGCCCTCATCAAGCAGCGCGACGACAACGGCGACGGCCGCCTGTCGTGGGACGAGTTCTGGTCCCACCTCAGCAAGGCGTGACCCGGGCCTGACCGGCCCCGGTCCCGGGGCCGGGCGGCGCTCACGCCGAGCCGCCGCCCGCCCCTCGGCCCCGAGGGGCCCGGCGCGTCAGTCGCGCGCCACCAGCAGCGCGGTGCCCCACAGGGCCAGGGCCGCGGGAAGCGCCACGGAGGCCCGTACGGACTCCGCGGACAGGCCGGCGGCCAGCAGGCCCGTGCCGATCGACGCGAGGCCCGTCAGGGCCGCCGCCAGCCATCCGTACTGCCGCTGGTCGTAGAGGCGGGCCAGCGGGAAGAAGTGCAGGCCGACGACGAGGCAGAGGCCGACCGGGATCCACTCCTGGTGCCCGGCCGCGTTCGAGGCCGCGATCACGGCGACGATCGCGGCGGCCTCGACCGCGTTGACGATCCCGACCCCCCGGTTCCACCGCTCCGGCAGCCGCACCGGACGCGTCACCTCGCGGGCCGTCGCCCGGAACCCCGCGACCAGCGTCCCGGCCGTCAGGAGTGCCGCCGCCACCCCCGCCACGAGCGGGCCCGGCGCGGGCAGCCCCGAGCCGCCGGCGAGCGCCCACACCGCCGCGAAGACGGAGAGCACGACGATCCCGCGGCGGCGCAGGGTGCGGGTCAGGGCGGCACATTCGGCATCTGTGGTCATGGTCATGATCGGACCCTAGCGACGGAATCCGGCCGTCCACCGGGGAATCCGGACATCCGTCCGAAGGATTGGCCTAGACCTATTGCCGGGGAGGGGGTGCGCCGATACGTTTCGTGCGGCTGCGCAGCCGCACGAAACGCACGGCACCATCCCGCACCGCATCGCATCGTTCATTTCAGGAGGACATGCCATGTACCGTCGCGTCGCAGCCGCCCTGGCCACCGCGGCCACCGCCGCAGCCCTCGCCCTCGGCACCGCCGGCACCGCCGGCACCGCCGAGGCCGCAGGGCCGGGCTTCTACGCCCGCAGCCACCACGCCTCGTACGCCGAGTGCCAGGCCGCCGGCCAGGCCGGCGAGTGGATGTGGGGGAAGATCTACTTCTGCGAGCCCTTCCACCCCTCCCGCCCGGACGTCTACGTCCTCTGGGTCCGCTTCTGACCCGAGCAACGCCCGACGGCCGGTCCTGCGGGGGCGGGACCGGCCTTCGGTACGCGCGCGTGCCCGGCGCGGGGGCTCACCGCCCCGTGCTCAGCACTCGATGATGTTCACCGCGAGACCGCCGCGCGCGGTCTCCTTGTACTTGACGCTCATGTCCGCGCCCGTCTCCTTCATGGTCTTGATGACCTTGTCGAGGGAGACCAGGTGGCTGCCGTCGCCGCGCATCGACATCTTCGCCGCCGTGACCGCCTTGACCGCCGCCATGCCGTTCCGCTCGATGCACGGGATCTGGACCAGGCCGCCGACCGGGTCGCAGGTCAGGCCCAGGTTGTGCTCCATGCCGATCTCCGCGGCGTTCTCCACCTGCTCGGGGGAGCCGCCCAGGACCTCGGCCAGCGCGCCCGCCGCCATCGAGCAGGCCGAGCCGACCTCGCCCTGGCAGCCGACCTCGGCGCCGGAGATCGAGGCGTTCTCCTTGAAGAGCATGCCGACCGCGCCCGCCGCCAGCAGGAAGCGCACGATCCCGTCCTCGTCCGCGCCCGGCACGAAGTTCATGTAGTAGTGCAGGACGGCGGGGATGATGCCGGCCGCGCCGTTCGTCGGGGCGGTGACCACCCGGCCGCCCGCCGCGTTCTCCTCGTTCACCGCCATCGCGTAGAGGGTGATCCACTCCATCGCGTGCATGGCCGGGTCGCCCTCGGAGCGCAGCTTGCGGGCCAGGGTCGAGGCGCGGCGGCGGACCTTCAGACCGCCCGGCAGGATGCCCTCGCGGGCCATGCCGCGCGACACGCAGGCCTGCATGACCCGCCAGATCTCCAGCAGGCCGGCGCGGATCTCGTCCTCGGTGCGCCAGGCCTTCTCGTTCTCCAGCATCAGCGAGGAGATCGACAGACCGGTCTCCCGGGCGAGGCGGAGCAGCTCGTCACCGGTGCGGAAGGGGTACTTCAGGACGGTGTCGTCCGGGATGATCGGGTTCTCGCCCGCCACCGCGTCCTCGTCGACCACGAAGCCGCCGCCGACGGAGTAGTACGTCTTCTCCAGGACGAGCGCGCCCTCGGCGTCGTAGGCGAAGACCGTCATGCCGTTGGCGTGGTAGGGGAGCGCCTTGCGCCGGTGCAGGACCAGGTCGGCGTCGAAGTCGAAGGGGATGTCGTGGGCGCCGAGGAGGTTGATCCGGCCGCTCGCCTTGATCCGCTCGAACTCGTCGTCGGCGTTCTCCACGTCGACCGTGCGGGGCGAGTTCCCCTCCAGGCCGAGCAGGACCGCCTTCGGGGTGCCGTGGCCGTGCCCGGTGGCGCCGAGCGAGCCGTACAGCTCCGCCCGGACCTTCGCGGTCCCCGCGAGCAGGCCCTCGTTCTTCAGCCGGCGGGCGAACATCCGGGCCGCGCGCATGGGGCCCACCGTGTGGGAGCTCGACGGACCGATGCCGATCGAGAACAGGTCGAAGACCGAGATGGCCACGGGAGGACTCCTTGTGGGGGGCTAGACGCCGTTGTCTGCCGGGGTGGAGCAGAAGAGCGTGAAGACGTGACGACATGGGGCGGGGCACCGCGCCTCACTGTCCAGTGTGCGCGGTGCCCCGGAACTTTCGAACGAACGAACCCAGGAACGAAAGCGTACGAAATTACTTCAGGCCGGGGTACAGCGGGTGCTTGTCGGCCAGAGCGGTCACACGGGCCTTCAGGGACTCGGCCTTGTCCGCGTCGAAGCCCGGCTTCAGCGTCTCGGCGATGATGTCGGCGACCTCGGTGAAGTCCTCGGCGGTGAAGCCGCGGGTGGCGAGGGCCGGCGTGCCGATGCGCAGACCGGAGGTGACCATCGGCGGGCGCGGGTCGTTCGGAACGGCGTTCCGGTTGACCGTGATGCCGACCTCGTGCAGCCGGTCCTCGGCCTGCTGGCCGTCGAGCTCGGAGTCGCGCAGGTCCACCAGGACCAGGTGCACGTCCGTGCCGCCGGAGGCGACCGCGACACCGTGCTCGGTGACGTCGTCCCGGACCAGGCGCTCGGCCAGGATGCGGGCGCCGTCCACGGTGCGCTGCTGGCGCTCCTTGAACTCCTCCGAGGCCGCGACCTTGAAGGAGACGGCCTTGGCCGCGATCACGTGCTCCAGCGGACCGCCCTGGAAGCCGGGGAAGACCGCGGAGTTCAGCTTCTTCGCGAACTCCTTGCCCCGGGCGAGGATGATGCCGCCGCGCGGGCCGCCGAGCGTCTTGTGCGTGGTGGAGGTCACCACGTCCGCGTACGGGACCGGGTTCGGGTGCAGACCGGCCGCGACCAGGCCGGCGAAGTGGGCCATGTCGACCCACAGGTACGCCTCGACCTCGTCGGCGATCCGGCGGAACTCCGCGAAGTCCAGCTGACGCGGGTACGCCGACCAGCCCGCGATGATCACCTTCGGGCGGTGCTCCTTGGCCAGGCGCTCGACCTCGGCCATGTCGACCAGGCCGGCCTCGTCCACGTGGTACGCGACCACCTCGAACTGCTTGCCCGAGAAGTTCAGGCGCATGCCGTGGGTCAGGTGGCCGCCGTGGGCCAGGTCCAGACCGAGGATCGTGTCGCCCGGCTGGGCGATCGCGAAGAGGGCGGCCTGGTTGGCGGAGGCGCCGGAGTGCGGCTGCACGTTGGCGTACTCGGCGCCGAACAGCTCCTTCACCCGGTCGATCGCGATCTGCTCGGCCACGTCGACGTGCTCGCAGCCACCGTAGTAGCGGCGGCCCGGGTAACCCTCGGCGTACTTGTTGGTGAGGACGGAGCCCTGGGCCTCCATGACCGCGACCGGAGCGAAGTTCTCCGAGGCGATCATCTCGAGGGTGGACTGCTGACGGCCGAGCTCGGCGTCGACGGCGGCGGCGACGTCGGGGTCCAGCTCGTGGAGGGGAGTGTTCAGAAGCGACATGAAGCGATCCCTAGGGGTCTCGGTCAGCCTGCGGTGAAAGCGGTGTACTCGTCGGCGGTGAGCAGCGCGTCCGGCTCACCCGAGATGCGTACCTTGAACAGCCAGCCGCCCTCGAAGGGGGCGGAGTTCACCAGCGAGGGGTCGTCGACGACGTCCTGGTTGGCCTCGACGATCTCGCCCGTCACCGGGGCGTAGAGGTCGCTGACGGACTTCGTCGACTCCAGCTCGCCACAGGACTCGCCCGCGGTCACGGTCGCGCCGACCTCGGGGAGCTGCACGTAGACGACGTCACCGAGCGCGTTGGCCGCGTGCTCCGTGATGCCGACCGTGGCGACGCCGTCCTCGACGGCCGACAGCCACTCGTGCTCCTTGCTGTAGCGAAGCTGCTGGGGGTTGCTCATGGCCTGATTCTCCTGGATCGGGGGAGTGCGGATGTACGGGGGTCTTGCGGGGTGAGACGTGTCCTGAGACGAATGCGTCACGTCCGGGGCGGCCCCGGACGGGCGCCCGCCTACTTCTGGCGCTTGTAGAACGGCAGCGCCACGACCTTGTACGGCTCGTGGGTGCCGCGGATGTCCACCCCTACACCCTCGGTGCCGGGGGCGGCGTGCGCGGCGTCGACGTACGCCATCGCGATCGGCTCGCCGAGCGTCGGGGAGGGGGCGCCGGAGGTGATCTCGCCGACCACCTCGTCGCCGGCGACGACGGCCATGCCGGCGCGCGGGACGCGGCGGCCCTCGGCGATCAGGCCGACCAGCTTGCGCGGCGGGGCGGTCTCGGCGCGCTCGGCGGCGGCCTCCAGCGCCTTGCGGCCGACGAAGTCGCCCGGCTTCTCGAACTTCACGACGCGGCCGAGACCGGCGTCGAAGGGGGTCAGGGAGGTGGTCAGCTCGTGCCCGTAGAGCGGCATGCCCGCCTCCAGGCGCAGCGTGTCGCGGCAGGAGAGGCCGCACGGGATCAGGCCGACGCCCGCGCCCGCCTCGGTCAGCGCCGTCCACACGCCCTCGGCGTGCTCGGGCTTCAGGAAGAGTTCGAAGCCGTCCTCGCCGGTGTAGCCGGTCCTGGCGATCAGCGCCGGGACGCCGGCGACCGTGCCGGGCAGGCCCGCGTAGTACTTCAGGCCGTCCAGGTCGGCGTCGGTGAGCTGCTTCAGGATGCCGGGGGACTCCGGGCCCTGCACGGCGAGCAGGGCGTACGCGTCGCGGTCGTCGCGGACCTCGGCGTCGAAGCCGCCGGAGCGGGCCACCAGGGCGTCCAGGACGATCTGCGCGTTGGAGGCGTTGGCGACGACCATGTACTCGGTCTCGCCCAGGCGGTAGACGATCAGGTCGTCGAGGATGCCGCCGTCCTCCTGGCAGATCATCGTGTAGCGGGCGCGGCCGTTGCCCACCGTGGAGATGTTGCCGACCAGGGCGAAGTCGAGCAGGTCGACCGCCTGCGGGCCGGTGACGGTGATCTCGCCCATGTGGGAGAGGTCGAAGAGGCCGGCCCTGGTGCGGACGGCGTTGTGCTCGTCGCGCTCGCTGCCGTACCGGAGCGGCATGTCCCAGCCGGCGAAGTCGGTCATGGTCGCGCCCAGCGAACGATGCAGGGCATCGAGGGCGGTCAGACGGGGGGTGGTGCTCATGATGGACGTGGCTCCCGGGTCCCGAAGGCGGAAAACATGACAGGCAAGGACGTTCCTCCCCATCTGTCATGGAACCTGAGAGGTTCACCGGGGGCATCCCCGGCTTGCACCTTGGGTGGGGACACGACAGGTGTCCCGCTTTTCAGATCTGCCTCATCCACGCGGTACGGGGCCTGAGAGATTCAAGGGAGGGTCTTGCTCCTTCGGCGCCCGGACGGCCGAGGCCGGTCCGGAACTCTCCCGCGCGGATTCGAGCGGCCGGTATGCGGTTGTAGGGCGCGGCACGCGCCTGGCGCGCACATCATCGCACGCGGTGTCGGCGCCGCAAATCGCTTGTCTCGGATTACCGTTTCTTTACACTTCGTGGGCAAGGGTCTCCGTGAGGTCTCCCGGTACGTCCTCCGGGGACCCGACAGGGGGAGCAGCGATGAGGATCCAGCACACCGGCGTCTTCGCGACCGACGCCGCCATACCCGCTCCGCGGGCCCGCGCCAGGACCCGCGCGCGCGGGCGCGTCGTGCGGGACCTGCGCGAGCGCGGCGGCCGCGGGCCGCGCGCCCTCACCTTCGCCGCCGGCGACGTCGTGGTCGTCTCCGGACTGCCCGGCAGCGGCAAGTCCACGCTGCTGCGGCGGGCCGCCGAGGGCCGCGGGATCGACTCGCAGGACGCCCGGGAGCGCTGGGAGGCCCGGATGCCCCGCCTGCTGCCGTACGCGCTCTACCGCCCGCTGGTCCGGGTCGCGCACTACGCCGGGCTGTACCGGGCGCTGCGCTCCGGCGCCGGCGTCGTCGTCCACGACTGCGGCACCCAGTCCTGGGTCCGCGGCTGGCTCGCCCGCTCCGCCGCCCGCCGCGGCCGCGCCCTCCACCTGGTCCTCCTCGACGTCGACCCGGCCACCGCCGTGGACGGCCAGCGCGAGCGGGGCCGGGGGGTGTCCGCGTACGCCTTCGCCCGGCACCGCAGGGCCGTCGGCCGGCTCGTCGCCGCCGTCGAGTCCGGCCGGCTGCCCCGCGGCTGCGCCTCCGCCACCCTCCTCGACCGGGACGCCGCCGGCGCGCTGCGCCGCCTCGGCTTCCGCGAGGCCGGCTGAGACCCGCGCCCGCCGCGGGTGCGGGTTTCTGGTCACGGCCGGGGCGGGGCGGCGTTAGGGTGCTGCGGGACGGCCGGGACCAGGGCCGTGCGAGGAGGGGACGGAACCACCGTGGACGTGACGTGGCCGGGCAACGAGCTGGAGGAGGCGCTGGCCGCCGCGCTCGGGGAGCCCGCGGCCGGAGGCCGGCTCATCGAGGTGCTCGGCCGGAGCCCCGTCTGGGTCCCGCTGCCCAACGGCGGCGGTCCCGACAGCCCCGACCTGGACCTCGCCACGATGGAGATCGGCGGCGCCGCCTACGTCCCCGTCTACAGCTCGCGGGAGCAGTTCCTCGCCTGCGTCGGTGACCACATGTCCTTCACCGTCGCCCCCGCCCGCGACTTCGCCCGCGGCCTGCCCCCGCAGCTCGGCATCGCCGTGAACCCCGGCGGCGTCGTCGGCGTCCCGCTGCCCCCGCCCGCCGTCGCCGAACTCTGCCGGGTCGGCCGCACCGCGCTCGACGGACCCGCGTCCGGCGGCCGGGTCCGGCTCTTCGAGCCCGACTGGCAGGACGACCCGGTCGACTTCCTCGCCGCGGCCTCCGCCGAGTTCGAGGCCACCGGTGTCGTCGCCAGCGCCCGCCGCACCCTCGCCAGCGTCGAGGGCACCGAGCCGGCGCTCTTCATCGGCGTCCAGCTCACCGGCTGGGACGGCGTCGACCGCAACGCCCCGCTGGACGCCCTCGGCCGCGCCCTCGGCCGTGTCGAGGTGGCCTGGCCGGTCAACCTCATCCTGCTGGACATGGCCGCCGACCCCGTCGGCGACTGGATGCTGGAACAGGTGCGCCCCTTCTACCTGCGCACCGCCGGATGACCCCCGGCCCTGTCTAAGCTGGACCGACCGAACGACCGAGACGACCGAACGGCCGAACCGAGCCGTACCAGACAGAGGGGCGGAACCCAGGGTGAGCGCGTCAGGCGCGACCGGACAGGTCGAGCACATGCTGCGCCAGGTGGCGCCCGGACGCTACGACGCGTACGAGGGACTGCTGCACGCCCTGGCCGACGGCGAGTTGTACATGCTGCTCTGGCAGGGCTCGGCGGGCTCGCCGGAGGCCCAGTACGGCAACATGGAGGTCGACGGGTACGGCTACGCCCCCTGCGTCACCTCGCCCGGCGAACTCTCCGCGTCCGGCTGGAACCGCTCCCACGAGTGCGTCACGGGCCGCGAGATCGCCCGCGCCCTCTACCCGGAGCGCTGGGGCGTCTGGCTGAATCCGCACGCCCCCGGCGGCGGCGTCGGCATCCCCTGGGTCGACCTGCGCCGGATCGCCACCGGCCTCGACCGGATGCCCGCGGGACCGCTGCGGGTCTCCGAACCCGCGCTGGAGATCCCGCAGTTCTACGCCCAGCTCACCCAGAACGCGCACCGGACGCCCGCCGTCCGCTCGCTCCGCCGCGGCTGGGTCCAGCCCGCCCTCGGCACCCCGTACCTGGTCATCGGCCTCGACCTGTACGACGGTTCGTCGGCGGCGGTGGACGAGGTGCGGGCGATGATGCGCCAGTCGATCGGCGCCGTGCCCGAGGGCCTGCCCGTCTCGACGGTCGCGCTCTCCGACGCGTACG
Organism: Streptomyces sp. NPDC014861; assembly: GCF_043081625.1. Classification (NCBI taxonomy): domain Bacteria; kingdom Bacillati; phylum Actinomycetota; class Actinomycetes; order Kitasatosporales; family Streptomycetaceae; genus Streptomyces; species Streptomyces sp. NPDC014861. Next base: position 246,762 of record NZ_JBIBWV010000007.1, on the reverse strand, counting down.
ACCCGGTGGCGCTCTGGCTGAAGGCCCACGCCCGGCCCTTCTACGACCGCGAGGCCCACGGCTCACCGTCCCAGCATGCGGGATCCCACCGTCCGGGATACGGATACCCGCCCGCGCGGCACCGCTGACGCCCGCCCCGCCCGCACGCCCCGCTCTGGCCGAAATTGCTTGCCAGGGCGGGGTTTTGCGTCTACTTGGGACCGCTCCAGCCGTCGATGTCCGGCATCGGACCGTTTTGGTGAGTGTCCGGGTCTCAGGTTGGTATCACCGCTATGCGGACTGTTCTCTGCCGCGTCACTCGCCAGTAGCGTTCGGCCGGTCAAGACCACACATGGCGACCCAGGGGTGGACCCATGCGCATACTCAATTCCCGGTCGACCCGGGCTCTGACGGCGGCCATCGCGGTCGGCCTCATCGCCACGGGCTGTGCGAGCGAGCGGAAGGAGGGGGACAAGGGCGGGGCCAAGGACACCTTCGTGTTCGGCGCCCCGGGAGACCCGGCCTCCCTCGACCCGGCCCTCGCGAGCGACGGCGAGACCTTCCGGGTCACCCGGCAGGCCTTCGAGGCGCTCCTGGAGCACGAGCCCGGCGGCAGCCAGCTGGTGGGCGGGCTCGCCGAGAAGTGGTCGAGCAACCCCGAGGGCACCGTCTGGACCTTCAACCTCCGCAAGGGCGTGAAGTTCCACGACGGCGAGGCCTTCGACGCGAAGGCGGTCTGCGCCAACTACGACTACTGGTTCAACTGGAAGGGCACCTACCAGTCGAGCGCGGTCTCGTACTACTGGCAGACCATCATGGGCGGCTTCAAGGCCAACGAGGACAAGGAGACGCCCAAGGCGAACTACAAGTCCTGCACGGTCAAGGACGACGCCACCGCCGTCATCGAGGTCTTCGAGCCCTCCGCGAACCTGCCCGGCGGCTTCTCCCTGAACGCCCTCGCGATCCACTCGCCCAAGGCGATCGCGGAGTACGCGAAGCAGCAGGTCACCGAGGCCGGCGACGCCATCACGTACCCCAAGTACAGCCAGGAGGCCGGCACGGTCGCCGGCACCGGCCCGTACAAGATCACGAAGTGGAACAAGGGCAACAAGGAAGTCGCCCTGGAGCGCTTCGACGACTACTGGGGCGAGAAGGCCAAGGTGAAGAACCTGGTCTTCCGCACGATCGACACCGAGGACGGCCGCCGCCAGGCGCTCCAGGCCGGCGACATCGACGGCTACGACCTCGTCGCCCCCGCCGACATCAAGACCCTCGAGGGCGCGGGCTTCCAGGTCCCGACCCGCGACGTCTTCAACCTGCTCTACCTCGGCATGACGCAGGAGGCCAACCCGGCGCTGAAGAAGCCCGAGGTCCGCCAGGCCATCGCGCACGCCGTCGACCGCGAGAACATCGTCAAGACCCAGCTGCCCGAGGGCGGCAAGGTCGCGACCCAGTTCATGCCCGACACGGTCGCCGGCTACTCGGAGAACGTGAAGAAGTACGCGTTCGACACCGCCAAGGCCAAGCAGCTCCTCGCCGGCGCCGGCGCGAGCAACCTCGCGGTCGACTTCTGCTACCCGACCGAGGTCACCCGCCCGTACATGCCCGCCCCGCAGGACATCTTCGAGCTGGTCAAGGCTGACCTCGAGAAGGCCGGCATCAAGGTCACCCCGAAGCCGAAGAAGTGGAACCCGGACTACGTCGACGCCGTGGAGAAGGGCGGCTGCGCCCTCCACATGCTCGGCTGGACCGGTGACTTCAACGACGGCTACAACTTCATCGGCACCTGGTTCGCCGGGTACGACAAGCAGTGGGGCTTCAAGGACGACAAGGTCTTCAACGCGGTGAAGGCCGGCTCGCTCCAGGGCGACCCGACCAAGCGCACGGACCTCTACAAGGCCGCCAACGAGGCGATCATGGAGTACCTGCCGGGTCTCCCGCTGACCTCGTCCCCGCCGGCCATCGCGTTCGGCAAGAACGTGGTCCCGCCGAAGGTCTCCCCGCTGACGCAGGAGAACTTCGCCGAGGTCTCCTTCAAGTAACACCCCCGTAAGCGGTCCGCCCGGTCACGCGCTCCTGCCGTGGCCGGGCGTCCGCGCATCCACCCTCCACACGCAAGAAAGGGGCACGCGGGGTGTTGCGACTCGTCGTACGACGACTTCTCCAGCTCATACCCACCCTGCTCGGCCTGTCGGTTCTGCTCTTCATCTGGCTGAACCGACTGCCCGGCGGACCCGCCTCAGCGATCCTGGGCGAGCGGGCGACCGAAGCCGACGTGGCGCGCATCAACCGCGCGCTGGGCCTCGACCAGCCGCTCTACGTCCAGTACGGACGCTTCCTCAAGCGGCTCCTCGACCTCGACCTGGGCACCTCGGTGCAGACCGGCCAGCCCGTCTGGGACGAGTTCGTCCTCCGCTTCCCCGCCACGGTCGAACTCAGCCTCGCGGCCATGCTCATCGCCACCGTCGTGGGCATCCCGCTCGGCTACATCGCCGCCCGCAAGCGCGGCGGCTGGATCGACGTGGCCTCCGTCTCCGGCTCCCTCATCGGCATCTGCATCCCGGTCTTCTTCCTGGCGCAGCTCCTCAAGGGCGCGTTCGGCGGGATCTTCGGCACCTTCGGCCGCCAGTCCACCGGCATCGACGCCACCAGCGTCACCGGCTTCGCCGTCCTCGACGGCGTGCTCACCGGCGAGCTCGACGCCGCCTGGGACGCCCTCATGCACCTGGTGCTGCCCGGCATCGCCCTGGCCACCATCCCGCTCGCGGTCATCGTCCGGATGACCCGCGCCAGCGTCCTGGAGGTGCTCGGCGAGGACTACATCCGCACGGCCGAGTCCAAGGGCCTGGAGCGCCGGGTCGTCCGCGTCCGGCACGTCCTGCGCAACGCGCTGCTCCCCGTCGTCACCGCCATCGGCCTGCTCACCGGAAGCCTGCTCTCCGGCGCCGTGCTCACCGAGTCCGTCTTCACCTTCGGCGGCATCGGCTCCTTCATCCGGACCGCCATCGACGCCCGCGACTACCCGGTGCTCGTCGGCTTCATCATGTTCATCGCCGTGATCTACGTGCTGATCAACATGCTCGTCGACCTCGCCTACAGCGTCATCGACCCGAGGGTGCGGGTGCACTGATGAGTCTGATCACCACCACTTCGAAGATCGACCGGCTCGCCCAGCTCACGGCGAAGACCGAGACCGCCAGCGGCGCCAGCCTCTGGCGCGAGGCGCTGCGCCGGCTGCGCGCCAGCAAGATGGCGATCATCGGCGGCGTCATCATCGCCGGGTTCGTCCTGCTGGCGATCATCGGTCCCTGGATCGCCCCGTACGGCCCCTCCGAGCAGACCTGGCGCGGAGAGGTCTTCTCCAACCGCGGCGAGTTCGTCGGCGCGCGCGGCGAGAACTGGTTCGGCCTCGACCACCTCGGCCGGGACATGTTCTCCCGGATGCTCGTGGGCGCCCGCCAGACGCTGCTCGTCGGCGTCGTCTCCATGCTCATCGGCCTGCTGATCGGCGCCGTCGTCGGCATCCTGTCGGGCGCCTGCGCGACCCTCGGCGGCAAGGCCGGACGCCGGATCGACGACGCGATCATGCGCGTCACCGACATCCTGCTGGCGCTGCCGTCGCTGCTCCTCGCCGTCTCCGTCGCCGCCGTGATGGGCCAGTCGCTCACCACCGTGATGATCGCCGTCGGTGTGGTGCAGATCCCGGTCTTCGCCCGGCTGCTGCGCGGCTCGATGCTCGCCCAGGGCGGCAGCGACTACGTGCTCGCCGCCCGCTCGCTCGGCATCCGCAAGCGGCGGATCGTCCTCACCCAGATCCTGCCGAACTCGCTGAGCCCGGTGATCGTCCAGGCGACGCTCAGCCTCGCCACCGCCATCATCGAGGCCGCCGCCCTCTCCTACCTCGGACTCGGCAACCCCGACCCGTCGGTCCCGGAGTGGGGCGTCATGCTCTCCGCGGCCCAGCGCTTCTTCGACAACGCGCCGATGATGTCCATGTACCCGGCGGTCGGCATCGTCATCACCGCCCTCGGCTTCACCCTGCTCGGCGAGGCCATGCGCGAAGCCCTCGACCCGAAGCTGCGAGGCTGACCATGCCACTGCTCACCGTGGACGAACTCACCGTCACCTTCGGCGGCCGCGGCCGCAAGGACGTCCGGGCGGTCAACGGCGTCTCCTTCAGCGTCGACCAGGGCCAGGTCGTCGGCCTCGTCGGCGAGTCGGGGTGCGGCAAGTCCGTGACCTCGCTCGCCCTCATGGGACTGCTGCCCGGCAAGGGCGTCACCCTCGGCGGCCGCGCCGACCTCGACGGCACGGACCTCCTGTCGCTCTCCCCGTCGAAGATGCGCGACCTGCGCGGACGCGACATGGCGATGATCTTCCAGGACCCGCTCTCCTCGCTGAACCCGGTCATCCCCATCGGGGTCCAGGTCACCGAGATCCTCCGGCGCCACCGCGGCCTGAAGGGCGAGGCCGCCCGCAAGGAGGCCGCGCACCTCCTCGACCGGGTCGGCATCCCCGACCCGGACCGACGGCTCAAGGAGTACCCGCACCAGCTCTCCGGCGGCATGCGGCAGCGCGCGCTCATCGCCATGGCGGTGGCCTGCGCCCCCCGCCTGCTCATCGCCGACGAGCCGACCACCGCGCTCGACGTCACCATCCAGGCCCAGATCCTCGAACTCCTCAAGGAACTGGTCGACCAGGAGGGCACCGCGCTGCTGATGATCACCCACGACCTGGGTGTCGTCGCCGGCCTCTGCGACCAGGTGAACGTCCTCTACGCCGGCAAGGTCGTCGAATCGGCCGGCCGCCGCGAGCTGTTCGCCCACCCGACGCACCCGTACACCCACGGCCTGCTCGGCTCCATCCCCCGGCTCGACGCCCCGCGCGGCGAACCGCTCCACCCGATCCGCGGGTCCATCAACGACCAGATCGCCTGGGCCGACGGCTGCGCCTTCGCCCCCCGCTGCGACCGGTACGAGATGGAGTGCCTCACCGGCACGCCCGAACTGACCGAACCGCGCGCGGCCGGCCACCGCGCCCGCTGCGCGAACCCGGTCCTCGCCACGACGGAGGTACCGGCATGAGCCTGCTCGAACTCGACGGCGTGAAGGTCCACTTCCCCGTCAAGAAGGGCATCCTCTTCGACCGCACGGTCGGCCACGTCTACGCCGTGGACGGCATCTCGCTCAAGGTCGAGGCGGGCCAGACGTACGGCCTGGTCGGCGAGTCGGGCTGCGGCAAGACCACGCTGGGGCGGGCCGTGCTGCGGCTCGTGGACGTCACCGACGGCTCCGTCGTCCTCGACGGCACCGACGTGGCCAAGCTGCCCGAGAAGGAGCTGCGCCCCTTCCGCCGCCGGCTCCAGATGGTCTTCCAGGACCCGCTGGGCAGCCTCAACCCGCGCCAGAACATCGAGTCGATCCTCAGCGAGGGCATGGCCGCGCACGGGATCGGAGCGAACCAGGACGAGCGCAGGGAGCGGATCCGGGAGATCCTCGCCAAGGTGGGCCTGCCCTCCAACGCCCTCTCCCGCTACCCGCACGAGTTCTCCGGCGGCCAGCGCCAGCGCATCGGCATCGCCCGCGCGCTGGTCCTCGAACCCGACCTGATCATCTGCGACGAGCCGGTCTCCGCGCTGGACGTCTCGATCCAGGCCCAGGTCATCAACCTGCTCGAAGAGCTCCAGGAGTCGATGGGCCTGACCTATCTGGTCATCGCCCACGACCTCGCCGTCGTCCGGCACATCTCGGACGTCATCGGAGTGATGTACCTCGGCTCGCTGGTCGAGGAGGCGCCGAGCGACACGCTGTACGAGGAGCCGCTGCACCCGTACACCCGGGCGCTCATGTCGGCCGTGCCGGTGCCCGACCCGGAGGTCGAGGAGCGGCGCGAGCGGATCCTGCTCCACGGCGACCTGCCCTCCCCGGCCAACCCGCCGACGGGCTGCCGCTTCCACACCCGCTGCCCGTGGGCGCAGCCGAAGTGCTCCGAGGAGCGCCCCGAACTGAGCGACGTGGGCGGCGGCCACAAGGTGGCCTGCCACTTCACCCGGGAGATCCAGGACGGCACGCTCGCCCCGGCGGGCGGGTCGGACGCGGTGGTGATCCCGGCGCAGTCGGAGGCGCCGGGCGAGGAGACGCCCGAGGCGGCTTCCGGTACGGCTCCGGAGGCGGAGAAGGGCCCCGACGCGGAGAAGGCTCCGAAGGCCGAGGACGCGCCCGAGGGCAAGTAGCGCACCCGTGGGCGGAGCCCACCCGGAGAGGGCCCGGTCGCCGTGTGGCGGCCGGGCCCTCTCCGTACACACGGCACAATTGGCCGGTGCTCCACGATCTGTTCAGCCCGTCGGTCCAACACACGCTCGACCTCGTCGGCATCTTCGTCTTCGCCATCTCCGGCGCCCTCCTCGGCGTCCGGAAGAACTTCGACGTCTTCGGCATGGCCGTGCTCGCCGAGGTCACCGCGCTCGGCGGAGGGCTCCTGCGCGACCTCATCATCGGGGCCGTCCCCCCGGCCGCCTTCACCGACCTCGGCTACTTCCTGATGCCGCTGGTGGCCACCGTCCTCGTCTTCTTCCTCCATCCCGAGGTGGAGCGCACGCAGACCGCCGTGAACGTCTTCGACGCGGCCGGCCTCGGCCTCTTCTGCGTGACCGGGACGACGAAGGCGTACGACTACGGGCTCGGCCTCACCTCCTCGGCGGCGCTCGGCCTCGCCACCGCCGTCGGCGGCGGCGTGCTGCGCGACGTGCTCGCCAACGAGGTGCCGTCGCTGCTCCGCTGGGACCGCGACCTGTACGCCGTGCCCGCGATCGTCGGCTCGGCCATGGTCGTCCTGTGCATCCGCTTCGACATCCTGAACGCCTACACCAGCGGCACGGCGGTGCTCACCGCCTTTCTCCTGCGGCTGCTCGCGCTGCGCTACCACTGGCGCGCGCCGCGCGCCTGGAACCGCCGCTCGTCGACCCGCGAGGAGCCCGAAAAAGCTACCGCTCAGTAGTTTCCTGCGGTACCGTCGGCCGTATGAGCACGAGCATCGAGACGAGCCCCGTGGCCGACGCCGCGGCGCTCAGCGAGTTCGACCGGGACACCGCCGTCACCCTCCGCGAGCCGGGTGTCTACGACGCCGAGCTCTCGGCCGGCTGGACGATCATCCACGCCGTCAACGGCGGCTACCTCCTCGCCCTGCTCGGCCGCGCCCTCGGCGACCACCTGCCGCACCCCGACCCGTTCACGATCTCGGCGCACTACCTCACGCCGTCGGCACCGGGCCCCGCCGTCATCAGGACCGAGACCGTCCGCACCGGCCGGACCCTCTCCACCGGCACCGCCTCGCTCTACCAGTTCGCCGAGGACGGCACCGAGGTCGAGCGGATCCGCGTCCTCGCCTCCTACGGCGACCTCGACGCCCTCGCGGAAGACGTCCGCACCAGCGCGGTCCCGCCCGCCTTCGCGCCGATCGACCAGTGCTTCAGCGCCTCCGACGGCCCGGCCCCGCCGATCCCCGGCTCCTCCGCGATCACCGACCGCCTCGACCTCCGCCTCGACCCCGCCTGCGTCGGCTGGGCGATCGGCGCGCCCTCCGGCAAGGGCGAGATGCGCGCCTGGTTCGGTCTGGCCGACGGCCGCGAGCCCGACGCGCTCTCCCTCCTGCTCGCCGTCGACGCCCTTCCGCCGACCGCCTTCGAACTGGGCCTCAAGGGCTGGACCCCGACCGTGGAGCTCACCACCCACGTCCGCTGCCGCCCCGCCCCGGGCCCGCTGCGGGTCTCCATCACCACCCGCAACCTCGCCGGCGGCTTCCTGGAGGAGGACGCCGAGGTCTGGGACAGCGCCGGCCGGCTCGTCGCCCAGTCCCGCCAGCTCGCCCGCGCCCCGCGCGGCTGATCCCGGCGCGCCGCGTCCCCGGCGGCCCCGCGGTCGCCGGGCGGGACGGTCCTGGGCGGGCTCGTCGAGGGGGCCGGCGGCCGGGCTCGTAGAATCGACCCACCATGGCTTACCTCGACCACGCCGCGACCACGCCCATGCTCCCCGAGGCGATCGAGGCGATGACCGCCCACCTCGCCGTCACGGGCAACGCCTCCTCCCTGCACGCCGCCGGACGGCGCGCCCGGCGGACCGTCGAGGAGGGCCGCGAGACGCTCGCCGCCGCGCTCGGCGCCCGGCCCAGCGAGGTGGTGTTCACCTCCGGCGGCACCGAGGCCGACAACCTCGCGGTGAAGGGCCTCTACTGGTCCCGCCGCGACGCCGACCCCCGCCGTACCCGCGTCCTCGCCAGCCCCGTCGAGCACCACGCGGTCCTCGACGCCGTCGACTGGCTCGCCGGTCACGAGGGCGCCACGGTCGAGTACCTGCCGGTCGACGCCCACGGCCGCGTCCACCCGGACGCGCTGCGCGAGGCGATCGCCCGCGACCCGGAGTCCGTCGCCCTCGCCACCGTGATGTGGGCCAACAACGAGATCGGCACCGTCATGCCGGTCCGCGCGCTCGCCGACACCGCCGCCGAGTTCGGCGTCCCGCTGCACGCCGACGCCGTCCAGGCCGTCGGCCAGCTCCCGGTCGACTTCGGCGCCTCCGGACTCGCCGCCATGACCGTCTCCGGCCACAAGATCGGCGGCCCCTACGGCATCGGCGCCCTGCTTCTGGGCCGCGAGCACACCCCCGTCCCCGTGCTGCACGGCGGCGGCCAGGAGCGGCACGTCCGCTCCGGCACCCTCGACGTCCCCGCCGTCGCCGCCTTCGCCACGGCCGCCCGCGCCGCCACCGACGGGCAGGAGGCCTTCGCCCGCGAGATCGGGGCCCTGCGCGACGCGCTCGTCACCGCCGTCCGTACGGCCGTCCCCGACGCCGTCCTCGGCGGCGACCCGGTCGACCGGCTCCCCGCCAACGCCCACTTCACCTTCCCCGGCTGCGAGGGCGACTCCCTCCTGCTCCTCCTGGACGCCGCCGGCATCGCCTGCTCCACCGGCTCCGCCTGCACCGCGGGCATCGCCCAGCCCAGCCACGTCCTCCTCGCCACCGGCACCGACCCCGACCTCGCCCGCGGCACCCTCCGCTTCTCCCTCGGCCACACCTCCACCGAGGACGACGTACGGGCCGTCGCCGACGCCATCGCCCCCGCCGTCGAACGCGCCAGGACCGCCGGCCTCAGCTGAGCCGTTCTTCCTGATCCCGCCCGGCCCGAGAGGAACGACCCGGACCGCCGCCGCGGATCAGGCCGGGAGCTTCGCCCGCTCCCGCCGGACCAGCTCCATGTACCGGTCCCAGTCCCAGTGCGGACCGGGATCGGTGTGGTCGGTGCCCTCGACCTCCGCGTGCTCGATGATGTGCTCCCGGTCGACCGGTATCCCGTGCCGCCGGCAGATGTCCGCCGTCAGCCGCGCCGACGCCTCGTACATGGCCTTCGTGAAGTCCTGCGGCCGGTCCACGAACCCCTCGTGCTCGATGCCGACGCTCCGCTCGTTCATGTCCCGGTTCCCCGCGTGGTAGGCCACGTCGAGCTCCCGAACCATCTGCGCCACCCGCCCGTCCTTGCCGACCACGTAGTGCGTGGCGGCCTCGTGCAGCGGGTTCCTGAAGACCTTCAGGGCGGTGGCGTAGCTGCCCTGCACCACGTGGATCACCACCCGGTCGATCCGGTAGTCGTCCGGGCGGTCCGCCCGCCGCGAGTTCGCCTGGTGCGCCGCCGTCCACGCCGCGGCCCGGTAGTCCAGCTCCCCGTCGACACGCGGCTTCTCCATCCACGGCAGCCGCCACCAGGCCCGCGCCAGCTCCTCGCGCGCCAGCACGCCCGTACCCACGACGGCGACCCCGCCGCCGATCAGCACGGCGCGCCGGCCGACCTTCTTCCCGTTCTCGCTCCCCATGCCCCCCAGAACGCCGGTCCCGGCCGCGCGGTTCCCGCCGACCCGTACCCTGGTAGGGCTATGACTCAGACTCCGCGCCCCCTTCGCGTCCTCGCCGCCATGTCCGGCGGAGTGGACTCCGCCGTCGCCGCCGCCCGAGCCGTCGAGGCCGGGCACGACGTCACCGGCGTGCACCTCGCGCTCTCGGCGAACCCGCAGTCCTTCCGCACCGGAGCCCGCGGCTGCTGCACGATCGAGGACTCGCGCGACGCACGCCGGGCCGCCGACGTCATCGGCATCCCCTTCTACGTGTGGGACCTCGCCGAGCGCTTCCGCGCGGACGTCGTCGACGACTTCGTCGCGGAGTACGAGGCCGGCCGCACGCCCAACCCCTGCCTGCGGTGCAACGAGAAGATCAAGTTCGCCGCCCTGCTCGACAAGGCGCTCGCCCTCGGCTTCGACGCCGTCTGCACCGGCCACTACGCCACCGTCGTGCTGAACGAGGACGGCGGCCGCGAGCTGCACCGCGCCTCCGACATGGCCAAGGACCAGTCGTACGTCCTCGGCGTCCTCGACGAGAAGCAGCTCGCCCACGCGCTGTTCCCGCTCGGCGACACCCTCACCACCAAGGACGAGATCCGGGCCGAGGCCGAGCGGCGCGGCCTCGCCGTCGCCAAGAAGCCCGACAGCCACGACATCTGCTTCATCGCCGACGGCGACACCCAGGGCTTCCTCGCCACCCGCCTGGGCAAGGCGGAGGGCGACATCGTCGACGAGTCCGGCACCCGGCTGGGCACCCACGAGGGCGCCTACGGCTTCACCATCGGCCAGCGCAAGGGCCTCCGGATCGGCCACCCGGCCGCCGACGGCAAGCCCCGCTACGTCCTCGACATCTCGCCCGTGGACAACACGGTCACGGTCGGCCCCGCCGAGGCCCTCGACGTCACCGCCCTCACCGCCATCAAGCCCCGCTGGTGCGGCACCGCCCCCGAGGGCCCCGGCCGCTACACCGCGCAGCTCCGCGCCCACGGCGGCGAGACCGGGGTCGACGCGGTCCTGGAGGACGGCGAGCTGAGGGTCACCTTCGACGAGCCCGTCCGCGGCGTCGCCCCCGGCCAGGCGATCGTCCTCTACGACGGCACCCGCGTGGTCGGCTCGGCGACCATCGCGAGGACCGTGCGGCGCGCGGCCCCCGCCCCCGCGTAGCGGGAGCGGTCCGGCTCACACGTCCTCGGACGACTCCGCCACGAACTCCGCGAGCACCGGCGCCAGCACGTGCGGCGCCACCTCGTGGGTCTGGCCCGTGAGCGTCCGGTGCCGGGCCCGGGGCAGCAGCGCCGACAGCTGCCGGGCCGCCCGCCGCACCGGCGCGGGGCTCGCGCCCCCGTCGACCACCAGCACGCGCGCGTGCACCTGCGGCAGCTCCCCGAGCGCGTCGGGCGCCGGCTCGAAGACCGACACCGCCGCCACCGGCAGCCCCGCCGCCGCGGCCGCCAGCGCCAGCGCGCCCCCCGCCCCGCTGCCGTGCACCGCCGCGCCGGGCCCCGCCGCCGCCAGCACCGCCGCCAAGTCCTCCAGCTCCCGCTCGGACGCCCGGCCGCACCCCCGGCGGTCGTACACGAGCACGGGGAACTCCCGCGCCAGCAGCCGCGCCAGCGGCGCCTCCCCGGCCCCCGCCCCCGGCGCCCCGCTCACCAGCACCATCGCGGGCCCGTCGCCGGCCCCGTACCGCCCGTACGCGATCGTCGTCCCGTCCCGCGACACGACCGTCCTCACCTCGTCCATGGCAGGGCAGACCGGTACCCCCGCCGGAACTCATCGCCGGACCTCGGGATTTCCCGAAGAATCTCGATAACCGCAGCTCAGCGAGGGTCCGGAAAGCCCCGTGGCCTACGGTGTCGACATGAACATCTGCGTCTTCCTCTCCGCCGCCGACCTCGACGAGCGGTACACCGCCCCCGCCCGCGAGTTCGCCGGCCTCCTCGGCAAGGCCGGCCACACCCTCGTCTGGGGCGGCTCCGACACGGGACTGATGAAGGTCGTCGCGGACGGCGTGCAGGAGGCGGGCGGCCGGCTCGTCGGCGTCTCCGTCGACTTCCTCGCCGCCAAGGCCCGCGAGAACGCCGACGAGATGACCGTCACCCGGGACCTCGCCGAGCGGAAGGCCCTCCTCCTCGCCAAGTCCGACGCGATCGTCGTCATGGTCGGCGGCACCGGCACCCTCGACGAGGCCACCGAGATCCTGGAACTGAAGAAGCACGCGAAGCACACCAAGCCCGTCGTCGTCCTCAACACCGCCGGCTTCTACGACGGCCTCAGGGCCCAGTTCCAGCGCATGGAGACCGAAGGCTTCCTCCCCCGGCCCCTCACCGAACTCGCCTTCTTCACCGAGGACGGGGCGACGGCCTTGGCCTACCTGGAGCGGCAGTTGAGCTGACCGTCCTCATCCGCTTCGCGATTGCGTACTTATGAGCGAGCTCCGCTAATGTCATCGAGCGCACATGACACGCACGGGGGATCGGGGGATCTTTGAGCGCGACGCAGCACTGGCAGGACATCTTCGGGGCGGTCGGGGACGACACCCGGATGAATCTGGCCTCCACGGACCCGGGCGGCCCCTCGGGCACGTCCGGAGCGGGCAACCTCAAGCACAGCGACGGCCCCTGGACCAGCGCCTCCGGGACGGCGGGCGCCGTGCGGACCAGCACCGAGACGAGCCGCGCCGCCCTCGGCCCCGGCCACGAGGGCGTGTCCTCCGGAGCCGCGGGTCTCTCCGCGCTCGCCGCGCTCACCGCCGTACGACGGTCGTGGGAGGACCGGCTCGTGTCCGTACGCGACGAATGCGAGGCGCTCCAGGGAACGCTGCTCGCGGTCGCGAAGGAAATGGGCGAGACCGACGCCTCGGTGAAGAGCTCCCTCGCCTCCATCGACACCAAGCCGGGGGAGGAGAAGCGATGACCGGCGCCACCCTCACCTGGCAGCAGCTGCGCGACCTCAGGACGTCCGAGCTCACGGAGGCCGGCGACGCCTGGCACCAGGTGTCGAACCGCTCGGACGCCGACAGGACACGGGTCGACCGGGCCATGTCCGCGAAGCTCCGCGAGACGCAGGAGAGCGAATCGGCGGAGGCGGCCCTCGGCCGGCTCCAGCGCCTCAGCCGCAACTTCCAGTACCTGCACAGTGAGTGCGGCCTCGTCCGGACGACGCTCAACGGCCTCGCCGCCGACCTCGCCGAACCGCAGACACAGCTGAAGAACGCCCTCGCCGACGCCTCCGCCCAGGGGCTCACCGTCCACGAGGACGGCTCCGTGAGCTACCCGGCCGCCGAGGTCACCGACCTGGCCGGCACCACGAAGCAGGCCCCCGGCGGCCTGGTCCGGGGCAGCGCCCGGCTTCCGCTGGAGGCGCCCCCGCTCGGCGTCTCCCCGGGCGGCTTCCCGGGCCTGCTGCCGCTCAACCCGAACCAGGCGAAGGCCCAGTCCGTCGCCGACCGCGTCGCCCGCGCCCTGCGGTCCGCCGGCGAGGTCGACGCCCGGTACGCGAAGACCCTCACCGGCCTGAAGGCGGAGAAGGGCCTCGACGTCACCGAGGCGACGCTGAAGGACGTCCGCCGGGACACCGCCGACGTGCGCGGCACGGCCGGCACGTACCTCGGTGAGGACGTACCGACCGACCGGAGCCCCGCCGAGCGCAAGAAGTGGTGGGACGGCCTGACGGACGAGCAGCGCGAGGAGTACCTGGAGGTCGCCCCCGACCTCGTCGGCGGCCTCGACGGCATCCCGGCCACCGCCCGCGACGAGGCCAACCGCACCTATCTGCCGATCCTCATGGACGAGCTGTCCCGGGAGGGCGGCGACGACGCGAAGACGAAGCTGGACGCCCTGCACGGCATCCAGAAGAAGCTGGGCGAGCCGAGCGACCCGCCGATGTTCCTCCTCGGCATCGGCGACGAGGGCAACGGCCGCGCGATCGTCTCGTACGGCAACCCGGACACGTCGAGGAACGTCTCGGCGTACGTACCGGGCCTGGGCACCAAGCTGAACGAGGAGTTCGTCGAGGACACGATGAAGCGGGCGCAGGACACGGCGAAGGGCGCCCGGCGACACGACCCGTCCAGCGCCTCCATCATCTGGCTCGGCTACGACGCCCCGCAGCACGTGGACGTCATGACGAAGGGCGACGCCCAGCGGGGCGCCCCGGCGTACAACGAGTTCATGGCGGGGCTCTCGGCGACCAACCAGAACGCGGATCCCCATGTCACGGCGATCGGCCACTCGTACGGTTCGCTCACCGTGGGTACGGCCGCCCAGCGACCCGGCGGCATCCCGGGCGCCGACGACATCATCCTCCTCGGCAGCCCCGGAGTGGACGCGCAGAAGGCGACGGAACTCGGGGTCGGCAAGGACCACGTCTTCGTCGGCGCGGCCGACAACGACCCGGTCACCCACCTGCCGAGCAAGGACGAGGCGGCGCTGGGCTGGATCACGGGCGGCCCGCTGGGCGTCCTGCCGGCCCGCGACCTCTTCGACATCGGCGACGACGACGTGTACTTCGGCAAGGACCCGGCGAGCGAGGCGTTCGACGCCCGCCGCTTCAAGGTCGACGACGGACCGGCGATGGTCCGGGAGGCGGGCGGCTTCGACGCGCACTCCCAGTACTTCACGCCGGAGCTGGATCCCGAGTCGGCCAAGAACATCGGGCGGATCGTCGCCGGCCGACCCGACCTGATCACCACGGAGGAGCACCGATGAGGCGTAGGGGACGGGCGGTGCGGGGTGCCGCCTCCGTCCTCCTGACGGGCGCGGTGCTCGCGGGATGCGGAACGCCGGACGGCGGAGGAGCGAAGTCGGACATGAACATGCAGGATGCGGCGAACAGCGCGGACGGGATGCTCGACGCGACGCTGAAGGCCATCGTGCCCGAGGTCCAGTGGGCCCACGACACGACCACCTCCGGGAGCTGCACGGTGACCCGGCGGCGTACGGTGACGACCGTCGTCTCCGAGCAGCGGCGCGGCAGTTTCCTGGGCGTGATCGAGCGCTTCTGGAAGAAGAGCGGATACGAGATCACCGGCGCGAACCCCCACAAGGAGGCGCCGGCCATCTTCGCCAGGACCTCCGACGGCTTCATGCTCTCCATGGAGGTCGCCTTCAAGGGGCAGGTGTTCTTCGACGTCACCACCCCCTGCGTCGAGAGGTCCGACGTCGCCGAGGCGACCACCGAGCCCAACGGCCCCGCCTACCCCCTCGGCGAGATCCCCACCCCGAACGTCCACTCCGACTTCTGGTCCGCCACCACGCCCGCCCCCGCCCCCTGACCGCAGGTGGGACCATGGTGACCATGGCTACTCATGTGATCACCGGGGCCGGCTCCGGCATCGGCGCCGCCGTCGCGCGGCGGCTGCACGCGCGCGGGGACGAGCTCGTGCTGCACGCGCGCGACGCGGGGCGCGCCAAGGAACTGGCGGCCGGGTTCCCCGGCGCCCGCACCCTCGTGGGAGACCTCGGCGACCCGGACCGGCTCTCCTGGGCGTTCTCGCACCAGAGCCTGCCCGACCGCGTCGACTCGCTGCTGCACATCGCCGGCGTCGTCGACCTCGGCACCGTGGGGGAGCTGACCCCCAAGGCCTGGCACCACCAGCTGAACGTCAACCTCATCGCCCCCGCCGAGCTCACCCGGCACTTCCTGCCGCAGCTCCGCCTCACCCAGGGCCACGTCGTCTTCGTGAACTCCGGCGCCGGACTCCACGCGCACGCCGAGTGGAGCGCGTACGCCGCCTCCAAGCACGGCCTGAAGGCGCTCGCCGACTCGCTGCGCCACGAGGAGCACGCCAACGGCGTCCGGGTCACCTCCGTGTACCCGGGCCGCACGGCCAGCCCCATGCAGGCCAAGGTGCACCAGCAGGAGGGCAAGGAGTACGACCCGGCGAAGTGGATCGACCCCGAGTCCGTCGCGACCACGATCGTGATGGCCCTCGACCTGCCGCGCGACGCCGAGGTCAACGACCTGACGGTCCGTCCGGGGCGATGACCATGAACGACGTTCCCCAGTGGGGCCCCGCCACCGGCGTCGGCTCGCTGCTCGGCGGCGACGCCCGCGAGGCCGCCAGGACCGTGACCGGTTCCTTCGAGGACTTCCCCTTCCTCGCCGAACTCCCCGCCCGCGGGCCCGGCGCCGACATGATCGGCCGCACCCTCGGGATGCTCGTCGACCTGTACGCGCACGTGGAGCCCAGCGGCTGGCGGATCAGCGACCGGCCCGGCCGCGACACCCGCCGCGCCCGCTCCTGGCTCGGCGAGGACCTCGACGCCTTGGAGGAGTTCACCCAGGGGTACGAGGGTCCGCTCAAGGTCCAGGCCGTCGGCCCGTGGACCCTCGCCGCCGCCCTCGAACTCCGCGGCGGCGAGGCGGCGCTCGGCGACCCCGGAGCCTGCCGCGACCTCGCCGCCTCCCTCGCCGAGGGCCTGCGCGAGCACCTCGCCGACGTGGCCAAGCGCGTCCCCGGCGCCCGGATCGTGCTCCAGCTCGACGAGCCCTCGCTGACCGCCGTCCTCCTCGGACAGATCCGTACCGCCAGCGGCTACCGCACCCACCGGGCCGTCGACCGGCAGGTCGTCGAGGCCGCGCTGCGGGACGTGATCGCCGTCCACGACGGGCCCGTCACCGTCCACTCCTGCGCCCCCGGCGTGCCCTTCGCCCTGCTCCGCAGGGCCGGAGCGGCCGGTGTCTCGTTCGACTTCGGGCTCCTCACCGAACGTGACGAGGAGCCCATCGGCGAGGCCGTGGAGGCCGGGACGAAGCTCTTCGCCGGTGTGGTGCCCTCCACCGACACGGCATTGTCGGACCCGGGCGGTAGCGTCATGGGTGTCAGGACGCTGTGGCGCAGGCTGGGGCTGAATC
The DNA here is from genome assembly GCF_043081625.1 of Streptomyces sp. NPDC014861. Lineage (NCBI taxonomy): Bacteria > Bacillati > Actinomycetota > Actinomycetes > Kitasatosporales > Streptomycetaceae > Streptomyces > Streptomyces sp. NPDC014861. Next base: position 230,042 of record NZ_JBIBWV010000007.1, on the reverse strand, counting down.
CGGGGACTCTCGCCGAGTCCGTGGTCGTCACCCCGACGTGCGGGCTCGCGGGCGCCTCGCCCGCCTACGCCCGGGCGGCGCTCGCCCACTGCGTCCGGGCGGCGAGATCGCTCGCGGACAACCCAGAGTGACCGGGTTCTGAAGGTACGGGAGGACGGACGAAGGTGGCAGTCGAACAGGGGGCCCTGCCCGGTGCGGAGACGGTCGTGCCCTCCGAGGCACGCGAGAAGCACGCCGCACTGGCCGAGCAGGTCGAGGAGCACCGCTTCCGGTACTACGTGAAGGACCAGCCGGTCGTCAGCGACGCGGAGTTCGACCGGCTCCTGCGCGCCCTGGAGGCGCTGGAGGAGGAGCACCCGGAGCTGCGCACGCCCGACTCGCCGACCCAGAAGGTGGCCGGGCAGTACGAGACCGAGTTCACCGCGGTCGAGCACCGCGAGCGCATGCTCTCGCTGGACAACGCCTTCGACGACGAGGAGCTGGCCACCTGGGCCGAGCGCGTCGCCCGGGACGTCGGCACCCCCGACTTCCACTTCCTGTGCGAGCTCAAGGTCGACGGCCTCGCCGTCAACCTCACCTACGAGCACGGCCGGCTCACCCGCGCCGCCACCCGCGGCGACGGCCGCACCGGCGAGGACATCACGCCCAACGTGCGCACGATCGCCGACATCCCCGAGCGCCTCCGGGGCGACCGGATCCCGGAGCTCGTCGAGATCCGGGGCGAGGTCTACTTCCCCATGGAGGCGTTCCAGGCGCTCAACGCCCGTCTGGTCGAGGCCGGCGACAAGCCCTTCGCCAACCCGCGCAACGCTGCCGCCGGCTCGCTGCGCCAGAAGGACCCCAAGGTCACCGCCACCCGCCCGCTCCACATGGTGGTCCACGGCATCGGCGCCCGCCGGGGCTTCGACATCGCCCGGCTCTCGGAGGCGTACGAGCTGCTGCGCGAGTGGGGCCTGCCCACCTCCACACACAACAAGGTGGTCGGCTCCCTCCCCGAGGTGCGCGAGTTCATCGCGCACTACGGCGAGAACCGGCACTCCGTCGCCCACGAGATCGACGGCGTCGTCGTCAAGCTCGACGAGATCCCCCTCCAGGGCCGGCTCGGCTCCACGGCGCGCGCCCCGCGCTGGGCGATCGCGTGGAAGTACGCGCCGGAGGAGGTCAACACCAAGCTGGTCGACATCAAGGTCGGCGTCGGCCGCACCGGCCGCGTCACCCCGTACGCCCAGGTGGAGCCCGTCACCGTGGCCGGCTCCGAGGTCGAGTTCGCCACTCTCCACAACCAGGAGGTGGTGAAGGCCAAGGGCGTCCTCATCGGCGACACCGTGGTGCTCCGCAAGGCCGGCGACGTCATCCCCGAGATCCTCGGCCCGGTCGCCGACCTGCGGGACGGCACCGAGCGGGAGTTCGTGATGCCGGCCGAGTGCCCCGAGTGCGGCACGGCGCTCAAGCCGATGAAGGAGGGCGACATCGACCTCCGCTGCCCGAACGCCCGGACCTGCCCGGCCCAGCTCCGCGAGCGGCTCTTCTTCCTCGCGGGCCGCCAGTGCCTGGACATCGAGAACTTCGGCGCGGTGGCCGCCGCCGCCCTCACCCGGCCCCTGGAGCCGTCCGAGCCGCCGCTCACCGACGAGGGCGACCTCTTCGACCTCACCATCGAGCGGCTGCTGCCCATCAAGGCGTACGTGCTCGACGCCGACTCCGGGCTGCCCAAGCGCGACCCGAAGACCGGCGAGGAGAAGATCGTCACTGTCTTCGCCAACCAGAAGGGCGAGCCGAGGAAGAACGCGCTCGCCATGCTGGCGAACATCGAGGCCGCCAAGACCCGTCCGCTCGCCCGTTTCATCAACGGCCTCTCCATCCGCCACGTCGGCCCCGTCGCCGCCGAGGCGCTGGCCCGCGAGTTCCGCTCCCTGGAGCGGATCGAGCAGGCCACCGAGGAGGAGCTCGCCGCCGTCGACGGCGTCGGCGGGATCATCGCCGCCGCCGTGAAGCAGTGGTTCTCCGAGGAGTGGCACCGCGAGATCGTGCGGAAGTGGCGCGCCGCCGGCATCGCCCTGGAGGACGAGGGCGCGGGGGAGGACGAGGGACCCCGCCCGCTGGAGGGCCTCACGGTCGTCGTGACCGGCACCCTGGAGCAGTTCACGCGGGATGGCGCAAAAGAATCGCTCCAGAGCCGCGGAGCGAAGGTCACCGGTTCCGTTTCGAAGAAGACGGGCTTCGTCGTCGTGGGGGAGAACCCGGGCTCCAAGTACGACAAGGCCATGCAGCTGAAGGTTCCGGTTCTGGACGAGGACGGCTTCAAGATCCTGCTCGAACAGGGTCCCGAGGCCGCCCGCGAGGTCGCACAGCCGATCGAGGAGTAACCACCGGTCACCCCTCTCCGGCCCCGGGAAGCTCACCCGTTCGGCGCATACCAGATCGTTACGGGTGGCCAGGTCGCATTCGGGCAAGAGAGGGAGAGCGCTGCCCCTCGGCGCCCTCGGCAGCCTAGTGTGGTGACCGTGCGTCTCGTCCCGCACCGCCGCGCGAGGGTTCTGCGCGGCCGTGCGCCAGGACGAACGGCCCCGTGCCCTGCGCCCCGCCCCTCGAAGCCGGCGGGGCGCACCAGCGGACGTCGGACGCCACCCGGGCCGCCTCGCCGCGGCCCATCCGACAGCGACGGCACCGCCGCCTGTGAGAGGGACGGGAATGGAACCGACCGAGAGTGCCGCCCCGGTGCCACGGCCGCGCGGCCGGGTGCTCCCCGCGGGCTTCACCGGACTGCCCGCCGCCGTGGTGGGCACCGCCGCCGCCGTGCTCGTCACCGGGCTCCAGCGCGCCCTGAGCACCGGCGACCCGCTCTTCCCCGGCGGGGTCGCCGGCTGGTCCCTCGCCCTCCTCACCGGCCTCATCGTCGGCCATCTCGTGGCCCTCGGCCGCGAGCGCTGGTGGGGCGGCACCGGCTCCGGCGCCGCCCTCACCCTCGCGGTCCTCCTGCTGTACGGCTGGGTGCCCGCCGGGCTCGTCTCGCTCACCGTCGTCGTCCTCGTCAGCGCCGCCCGCCGGCACCGCTGGCGCCAGGGCCTGCTGCACGGCGCCGCCGACATCCTCGGCGTCGGCGCCGCCGCGCTCGTCCTCGCCCTCTTCGGCGACGTCCCCGGCGTCACCGACCCGTGGCACCCGCTCGACTGGGGGATCGCCGACGTCCCGGAGGTCGTCCTCGCCGCCGGCGTCTACCTCCTCGCGACCCGGCTGCTGCTGTGGTACACCCTCGCCCCGCCCGGCCGCGGCCTGCCCACCGTCGCCCGCACCGCCCTCCTCCGGCAGGGCCTCGTCGCCGTCGCCCTGCTCGGCATCGCCCCGCTGATCTGCGTCGTCGCCGCCGCCTTCCCGCTGCTCCTGCCGCTCTTCGCGATCCCCCTGATCGCCCTCGACTCCACCCTCTGGATCGCCCGCGCCCGCGCAGAGGAACAGCTCCGCGACCCGCTCACCGGCCTCCCCAACCGCCAGTGGCTGCTGGAGCGCACCTGGACCGCCCTGGAGGACGCCGAGGGCGAGCAGGCCCGCGCCGCTCTCGTCCTCATCGACCTCGACCGCTTCCGCTCGGTCAACGACACCCTCGGCCACCTCGCCGGCGACCGGCTCCTCCTCCAGATCGCCGAACGGCTCCGGCTCGCCCTGCCCCGCGGCGCCGAGGCCGCCCGGCTCGGCGGCGACGAGTTCGCCGTCCTGCTCCCCGTCGCCGACTCCACCACCAGCGCCCAGCGCGTCGCCCGCCACCTCGTCGCCGCCCTGTCCTCCCCGCTCGACCTCGACGGGCTCACCCTCGTCCTGGAGGCCAGCGCCGGCGTCGCCGTCTACCCCGACCACGCCGGCGACGCCGAGGGGCTGCTGCGCCGCGCCGACGTCGCCATGTACCAGGCCAAGCGCGACCGCACCGGCGTCGAGGTCTACGAGTCCAAGCGCGACTCCAACACCCCCGACCGGCTCGGCCTCCTCGGCGACCTGCGCCGCGCCCTCGACGCCGGCGACGTCGAGCTCCACTACCAGCCCAAGGTCCGCTTCGACGGCCAGGTCGCCGGCCTCGAAGCCCTCGTCCGCTGGGTCCACCCCGAGCGCGGAAAGGTTCCACCGGACGAGTTCATCGCCATCGCCGAGTCCTCGGGCCTGATGCCGCACCTCACCGAGTACGTCCTGGAGACCGCCCTCGCCCAGGTCGCCCGCTGGCGCGCCCAGGGCCTGGAGGTGCCCGTCGCCGTCAACGTCTCGCCCCGCGACGTCCACACCCCCGGCTTCGCCGGCGCCGTCGCCGCCCGGCTCGCCCGACACGGCGTACCGGCGGGCTCGCTCCAGCTGGAGATAACGGAGCACGTCCTCCTGGAGGACCCCCAGCGCGCCGCCGACACCCTGAACGGCCTCACCGGCCACGGCGTCAAGATGTCCCTGGACGACTTCGGCACCGGCTACTCCTCCCTCGTCCACCTCCGCCGCCTCCCGGTCAGCGAGCTGAAGATCGACCGCTCCTTCGTCGCCCGGCTCGCCGTCGACACCGAGGACGCCGAGATCGTCCGCTGCACCGTCGACCTCGCCCACTCGCTCGGCCTGCTGGTCGTCGCCGAGGGCGTCGAGGACGACGAGACCTGGGAGCGGCTGCGCGACCTGGGCTGCGACGCCGTCCAGGGCTGGCTGGTCTCCGCCGCCATGCCGCCCGCCGAGACCACCGCCTGGCTGCTCGCCCGCGGCGAGCACGGCTGGCGCCGGGCCGCCGAGACCAGCCCCGTGATCGAGCTCGACCCGGCCCCCGGACACGCCGTGCAGTGACCCGGTGAGGGTCGGCCCGGGCGGCCCCGGGGGCCGCCCGGGCCGACCGTTTCACGGGGAGCGGCGCGGGCCCCATAGGATTGGGCCCACATCATCAGACTCACCCCAGAGGATCGCTGCATGCCTGGCATCACGCGCGAGGAGGTCGCACACCTCGCTCGGCTGGCGCGTCTGGAACTCGCCGACGAGGAACTCGACCACTTCGCCGGTCAGCTCGACGACATCATCGGCGCGGTCGCCCGCGTCTCCGAGGTCGCCGAGCAGGACGTACCGCCGACCTCCCACCCGCTGCCGCTGACGAACGTCATGCGCGCGGACGAGGTCCGTCCTTCGCTCACCCCCGCGCAGGCGCTCTCCGGCGCCCCCGCCCAGGAACAGCAGCGTTTCAAGGTGCCGCAGATCCTGGGGGAGGACTGACCATGACGGACATCATCATCAAGCTCACCGCCGCCGAGATCGCCGCGAGGATCGCCTCGGGCGAGCTCACCGCGGTCGAGGTGACCGAAGCCCACCTGGCCCGCATCGAGGCCGTGGACGAGAAGGTCCACGCCTTCCTCCACGTCGACCGCGAGGGCGCCCTCGCGCAGGCCCGCGCCGTCGACGAGAAGCGCGCCCGCGGCGAGAAGCTCGGCCCGCTGGCCGGCGTCCCGCTGGCCCTCAAGGACATCTTCACGACCCGGGGCGTGCCCACCACGGTCGGCTCGAAGATGCTGGAGGGCTGGATCCCGCCGTACGACGCGACCCTGGTCGAGCGCCTCAAGGCGGCCGACGTGGTCATCCTCGGCAAGACCAACATGGACGAGTTCGCCATGGGGTCCTCCACCGAGAACAGCGCCTACGGCCCGACCGGCAACCCCTGGGACCTCACCCGGATCCCCGGCGGCTCCGGCGGCGGCTCCTCGGCCGCGCTCGCCGCGTTCCAGGCCCCGCTCGCCATCGGCACGGACACCGGCGGCTCGATCCGCCAGCCCGCCGCCGTCACCGGCACCGTCGGCGTCAAGCCGACCTACGGCGCGGTCTCCCGCTACGGCATGGTGGCCTTCTCCTCCTCCCTCGACCAGGGCGGCCCCTGCGCCCGCACGGTCCTGGACGCGGCCCTGCTGCACGAGGCGATCGCCGGGCACGACCCGCTCGACTCCACCTCCGCGGCCCTTCCGGTCCCGCCCGTGGTCGAGGCCGCGCGCAACGGCTCGGTGGCCGGGATGCGCGTCGGCGTCGTCAAGCAGTTCCGCGGCGAGGGCTACCAGGCCGGCGTCATGCAGCGCTTCGACGAGTCCGTCGAGCTGCTGAAGGAGCTGGGCGCCGAGATCGTCGAGCTGGACTGCCCCAGCTTCGACCTGGCCCTGTCGGCGTACTACCTGATCGCGCCGTCCGAGTGCTCGTCCAACCTGGCCCGTTTCGACGGACTGCGGTACGGCCTGCGCGCCGGCGACGACGGCACCCGCTCCGCGGAGGACGTCACCGCCCTCACCCGCGAGGCCGGCTTCGGCCCCGAGGTGAAGCGCCGCATCATCCTCGGCACCTACGCGCTCAGCTCCGGCTACTACGACGCGTGGTTCGGCTCGGCCCAGAAGGTCCGCACCCTCATCACCCGCGAGTTCGACCAGGCCTTCGAGCAGGTCGACGTGATCGTCTCCCCGACGACCCCGACCACCGCCTTCCCGATCGGCGAGCGCGCCGACGACCCGATGGCGATGTACCTCGCGGACCTGTGCACCATCCCGACCAACCTGGCCGGAAACGCCGCCATGTCGCTGCCCTGCGGCCTGGCGCCGGAGGACGGTCTCCCGGTCGGGCTGCAGATCATCGCCCCCGCCATGCAGGACGACCGGCTCTACAGGGTCGGTGCCGCCGTCGAGGCCGCCTTCGTGGAAAAGTGGGGCCACCCGCTGCTTGAGGAGGCTCCGTCGCTGTGAGTGCCATGGCAAAGAAGGCCAAGAACTTCAAGAAGTCGAAGACCGGTGTCTACGTCTCGCTCGCGACCACCGCGTTCGGTGCCGTCAGCGTCGCCAAGCAGGCCAAGCTGGCCCGCAACGACAACGACGTGCTGCGGCTGATCGACTCCGCCGTGTCCGCCGCCGCCATCGTGACCGGCCTCGCGATCCTGTACCGCGAGCTGAAGCGCCTCGGCGACGACGACGTCCTGCTGGGCTGAGAGGGAAAGTTCCACCGTGACTGTCACTGAACTGCTGTCGTACGAGGCGGCACTGGCCTCGTTCGACCCCGTCATGGGCCTGGAGGTCCATGTCGAGCTCGGCACGCGGACCAAGATGTTCTGCGGCTGCTCGACCGAGCTGGGCGCCGAGCCCAACGCACAGACCTGCCCGACCTGTCTCGGCCTGCCCGGCGCGCTGCCGGTCGTGAACGAGATCGGCGTCGAGTCCGCCATCAAGATCGGCCTCGCGCTGCACTGCGAGATCGCCGAGTGGTGCCGCTTCGCCCGGAAGAACTACTTCTATCCGGACATGCCGAAGAACTTCCAGACCTCCCAGTACGACGAGCCGATCGCCTTCGACGGCTACCTGGACGTCCAGCTGGAGGACGGCGAGGTCTTCCGCGTGGAGATCGAGCGCGCCCACATGGAGGAGGACACCGGCAAGTCCACCCACATCGGTGGCGCGACCGGCCGCATCCACGGCGCCTCGCACTCGCTGCTCGACTACAACCGGGCCGGCATCCCGCTCATCGAGATCGTCACCAAGCCGATCGTCGGTGCCGGCGAGCGGGCCCCCGAGGTCGCCAAGGCGTACGTGGCCGAGCTGCGCGAGCTGATCCGCGCCCTGGGCGTCTCCGAGGCGCGCATGGACCAGGGCCAGATGCGCTGCGACGTCAACCTGTCGCTGATGCCGAAGGGTTCCGAGACCTTCGGCACCCGCTCGGAGACGAAGAACGTCAACTCGCTCCGCTCGGTCGAGCGGGCGGCGCGCTTCGAGATCCAGCGCCACGCGGCGGTCCTGGAGTCCGGCGGCTCGATCGTGCAGGAGACCCGTCACTTCCACGAGGACGACGGCTCCACCACCTCCGGCCGCATCAAGGACAACGCCGAGGACTACCGCTACTTCCCGGAGCCGGACCTGGTCCCGGTCGCCCCGGCCCGCGAGTGGGTCGAGGAGCTGCGGAAGGGCCTGCCCGAGCTGCCCCGCGTGCGCCGCAACCGGCTGCGCGAGGAGTGGGCCGTCTCCGAGCAGGAGATGCAGTCCATCCTCAACGCCGGCGCGGTCGACCCGATCGTCGCCACCGTCGAGGCGGGCGCCGACGCGGCCTCCGCCCGCAAGTGGTGGATGGGCGAGCTGGCCCGCAACGCCAACGAGAAGGGCGTCTCCCTGGAGGAGCTGCCCATCACGCCGGCGGACGTGGCCCGGGTCTCGGCCCTGGTCGCCGGCGGCGACCTCAACGACAAGCTGGCCCGCCAGGTCATCGAGGGGGTCCTCGCCGGCGAGGGCACCCCGGACGAGGTCGTCGAGAAGCGCGGTCTGAAGGTCGTCTCCGACGACGGCGCGCTCGGCGCGGCCGTCGACGAGGCCATCGCGGGCAACGCGGCCATCGCGGACAAGATCCGCGGCGGCAAGGTGGCGGCGGTCGGCGCCCTGGTCGGCGCGGTCATGAAGGCCACCCGCGGTCAGGCCGACGCGGCGAAGGTCAAGGACCTCATCCTGGAGAGGCTGGGCGTCAGCGAGGGCTGATCCCGGTCTCCGGATCGAGAACCAGAGGGGCCCCGCACCGGAATTCCGGTGCGGGGCCCCTCCCGTTCCCGACGCGGGTCAGCGCTTCAGCATCGGGGCCGCGATCACACCGTCGCCGGAGTCCGTGCAGGTCTCCTCGATCTTCAGGCGCAGCCGAAGGGCACCGCTGATGTCCAGAGTCTCGGTGATCGGCTTGCCCAGCCGGACGGTCTCGTTGAAGAGGGCGGGCTTGTCGTCGACGGAGATCACGACCCGCGCGGTCTCGACCTTGGAGCCGTCGTCGACGCCCGCCGTGAACTCGAAGGTCTTCCACTCCCGGTTGAGGTCGTACTCGACATAGGCGCCGTAGTAGCAGTCGCCGATCAGAGCGGAGCCATGCTCCTTGGTGTTGATCTTGGCGCTGCCGACCTCGAAGTTGTCGGGCTCGCTGACCGAGGCGAGGGTGGTCAGGTCGGCCTCGGTCGCGTCCGGCACGGAGCCGGGGGCGACGGTCGGGGTGCCGCTCGCGGTCGGCTCCTCCGAGGTCGCTTCCGGGCTCGGCGACTCGGTGGTCGGCTCCGTCGTCGGCTCCTCCGTGGGCGCCTCCGTGGTGGGTTCCTCGGTGGGCGTCCCGGAGGTGGCCGGAGCGGAGGAGCTCGCGCCGGCCGCCTGGTTGTTCTTGGTGTCCTTCGCGTCGCGGTCGCCGAGCAGCCGGATCCCGACCACCGCGAGGACGGCGATCAGGAGGACGCCCGCGACGGCGCCGATCAGCGGACCCTTGCGGCGCTTGCGCGGTGCGGGCGAGCGCTGCGGCCTGGGACCGGTCGGCCCGCCCGGGCCGCCGACGGTGGGCATCCCGGCCGTGGGCGGCCCGTACCCCTGTCCGCCGTTCCCGGGCCCGCCGTACGTCGGCACACCGGCGCCCGGCGGCCCGTACGCGCCCTGCCCGGCGTCGTAGCCCACGGGGGCGCCCGGGACCGGCGCGGGCGCGCCGAAGCCCGTGGGGGCCGTGTCGGAGGGCGCCGACGCCGGGGTCGGCGCCGGGGACGCTGGGGTGGGTGCGGGGGTCGACGGCTGGGACGGAGCAGGCGTCGGCGTCGGCGCGGGGTCCTCCGGAGCGGCGTCCTGCGGCGCCGCGTCCCGGGGTGCCGCGTCCTGGGGTGCGGCGGACGGCGCCTCGGTCGGCGGGGGCCCCACCGGCGGGGCCGTCGGGAGCGGCGGCACGGCCGGGGCGTCGGCCGGGCGGGGCGGGACCGCGTCCCGCGGTGTCGCCGGGCGGGAGGTGGTCGTGGTGGAGACCACCCCGTGCCGGACCTCCTTGACCCACGAGGACAGCGACAGCGGGCGCTTGTCCGCGTCGGCCGCCGCGATGGCCAGCACCTTCCTCCGCTGGTCCGCCGGCAGCCCGGCGATCTGCGGGATGCCGGCGAACGCCGCCGCGAGCTGCTCGGGCGCGGACGGCGGGGACTGGCCGCTCAGCAGGAAGTAGGCGATGGCGCCGAAGGCGTACCGGTCGGTGGCCGGGGTCCGCTTGCCCTCGAAGATCTCCGGCGCCGCGTACCCGGGCGTGAACCAGACCTCGGCGGTCTGGTGGTCGGCGGTCAGCTTGCTGAGGCCGAAGTCGACGAGGGTGGCCTGGCCGTGCTCGTCCACCATCACGTTGCCCGGCGAGAGGTCGCCGTGCACCACGGTCCGCCCCGACGGCGTGGCCTTGCCGGAGTGCAGCCAGTCGAGGACGTCCGCGAGCTGTTCGAGCGTCCGCATCACCTCGCGCCGCTCGGCGGGCGTCGTCAGCGTCCGCTCGGCGCGCCAGTCGCGCAGATCGAGGCCGTCGACGTGGTTCATGACGAGGACGAGCGCCCGGCCGGTGAGCGTGCCGGACTCGCCGGGCGCGTGGATGGGCGAGCCCTGGAAGTGCTCCCGCACGCCGACGACGCCGGGACGGCTGACGAACCGCAGCAGCTCGGCCTGCTCGTTCCACTTGCGGCTGACCCGCTCGAAGATCTCCGGCGTGATCGTCGTCTTGGAGTCCAGGACCTTCACGACGACGGGTTCGGTACCTCCCGCGAGCTCGATCTCGGCGAGATAGAGCACCGCCTCCCCGCCCCGCCCGATGGAGCGCAGCAGCCGATAGCGGTCCGGTGCGGAGTCAGGCCCGATGTGGTGTGCCGACTTGCTCAACGTTCCCCCAAGGCACAGTGAATGACAGGAAGTCAGCTTGCCGCCCGGCCACCGCCGTGGTCAACCGGAGAAGCCTCGCCGGACAGCGGCGGATCCCGGGCCCGCGCCGCCGGTCCCGACCGTCCGCGCGAGCGCCTCCGTCCCGCCTTCAGGACCGCCCCGGGACACCCGACGGGGCGGGCGCGAGGCCCGTGGGGCGGGGGCGCGGGCGATGCCGTGAGAGCGGGGCCCGGGTGCCGGACGCGGCGGTCGGGGCCCGGGTACCGGGTGTGAGGGCCGGGGCCTGGGCGTCGGGTGTGACGGTCGGGTGGGTGCCGGTCCTCGTAAGCCGCGAGCTGTGAGGATCGACACGAAACGGGCAAACGATCACGTTTGGCTGCGACAGTGGGCCGCGAGCACCGATCCAGGCAGGGAGCACGTCCTTTGGCAGCCATCGCACGGTGGTTCATCCGGCACCGCCTCGTCGCCGTCCTCCTGTGGGTCCTCGCCCTCGTCGGAGTGGGCGGCGCCGCCGCCTTCGCCGGCAGCGCGTACTCGAACGACTACGAGGTGCCCGGCACCGAGTCGGGACGCGCCACCGCCCTCCTCGACCGAGGCTTCGAGGGGCTCGGCGGCGACACGGACACCATCGTCTGGCACACCGAGCGCGGCAGCGTCCGCGCCGACGCCGTCCAGGAACGGGTCGGACCGATGCTGGAGGAGGTCGCCGGCCTGCCCGGTGTCGCCGCCGTCGCCTCCCCGTACGGGGACGGCGCCGCGCGCGGCCAGGTGAGCGAGGACGGGCGCACCGCCTACGCCACCGTGACCTTCCACGAGCAGGCCGACGACATCCCCGTCTCCCAGGCCCGAGCCCTCGTCGACACGGCGAAGGCCGCCGGGACCGACGGGCTCCAGGTGGAGCTCGGAGGCGGCGCCGTCGCCCTCACCGAGGCGCCCGGCGGGCACATCGCCGAGGCCGTCGGGGTGGCCGTGGCCGCCGTCGTCCTCTTCCTCGCCTTCGGCTCCCTCGCCGCCTCCCTGCTGCCCATCGCGACCGCCCTGGTCAGCGTCGGCATCGCCTACTCCGGGATCGTGCTCCTCGGGCACATGATGACCGTCGCCGACTTCGCGCCCATGCTCGGCATGCTCATCGGCCTCGGCGTCGGCATCGACTACGCGCTCTTCATCGTCACCAGGCACCGCAAGGGCCTGAAACGCGGCCTGAGCGTCGCCGAGGCCGCCGAGACCGCCGTCGCCACCACCGGCAGGGCCGTCGTCTTCGCGGGCGCCACGGTCTGCATCGCCCTGCTCGGCATGCTCATCCTCCGGCTGAGCTTCCTCAACGGAGTCGCCCTGGCGGCCTCCCTCACCGTGGTCCTCACCGTCGCCGCCTCGGTCACCCTGCTGCCCGCGCTGCTCTCCCTCATCGGCATGCGCGCCCTCTCCCGGCGCGAGCGCCGGGCGCTCGCCGAGCACGGGCCGCAGCCCGAGCTGCCCACGGGCTTCGCCGCCCGCTGGTCCGCCTTCGTCGAGCGCCACCCCAAGCTCCTCGGCGCCGTCGCCGCCGTCGTGATGACGGTCCTCGCGCTGCCCACCCTCTCGCTCCACCTCGGCACCTCGGACCAGGGCAACAACCCGGCCTCCGCCACCACGCGGCAGGCGTACGACCTCCTCGCCGACGGCTTCGGACCGGGCGTCAACGGCCCGCTGACCCTCGTCGCCGGGCTCGACGGCGCCGACGACCGCGTCGCCCTCGACCAGCTCCCGGACGCGCTGGCCGCCACCAAGGGCGTCGCCTCCGTCTCCCCGGTCACCTACAACGGCTCAGGCGACACCGCCGTCCTCACCGTCGTACCCGACTCCTCCCCGCAGTCCGAGGCCACCAGCGAGCTCGTCGACCGGCTCCGGCAGGACGTGATCCCGGCCGCGGAGAGCGGCACCTCCCTCGACGTCCACGTCGGCGGCATCACCGCCTCGTACGACGACTTCGCCGAGATCATCGTCGGCAAGCTGCCGCTCTTCGTCGGGGTGGTCGTCGCCCTCGGCTGCCTGCTCCTGCTGCTCGCCTTCCGGTCCATCGGCATCCCGCTCAAGGCCGCCGCCATGAACATCGCCGCCGTCGCCTCGGCCTTCGGCATCGTCGTGGCGATCTTCCAGTGGGGCTGGGGCGCCGAACTGCTCGGCCTCGGCAGCGCGGGGCCGATCGAGCCCTTCCTCCCCGTGATCATGGTCTCGGTCCTCTTCGGCCTCTCCATGGACTACCAGGTCTTCCTGGTCAGCCGGATGTACGAGGAGTGGCTGGAGACCGGCGACAACCGGCGGGCGGTGCGGGTCGGCCTCGCCGAGACCAGCCGGGTGATCAACTCCGCCGCGGTGATCATGATCGCGGTCTTCCTCGCCTTCGTCCTCTCCGGCGACCGGGTCATCGCGATGTTCGGCATCGCGCTCGCCGCCGCCGTCGCCCTCGACGCCTTCGTCCTGCGGACCCTCCTCGTCCCCGCCCTCATGCACATGCTCGGCGGCGCCAACTGGTGGCTGCCCCGGAGCCTCGACCGGATCCTGCCCCGGATCAGCATCGAGCCGCCGGAATCCCGTGCCGCCGCGGACGTCCGTGCGAAGATCCCCGGGCAGCGTGTGACAGCACCGACCACGGAGGAGCACGAGGATGTTCGCGATATCGCTGGGTGACGACGGCGCCGAGCTGCGGCCCCTGGAGCCCTGGCAGGCGGAGGAGTTCCTCGCCCACATGGAGCGCGGCAGGGAGTTCATCGGCACCCACATCGGCCTCGCCGACGCCGTCCACGACCTCGACTCCGCCCGTGCCTTCCTCCGCTCCTACGCCGAGAAGGCCGCGAACGACGCCGGACGCATCTACGGCATCTGGGCCGACGGGACCCTGGTCGGCGGCGTCATGTTCCGCACCATGGACGTGACCGCGGGCAACGCCGAGGTCGGCTGCTGGCTGGAGCCCGCCGCCGCCGGCCGCGGGCTGGTCACCCGCGCCTGCCGCACCCTCATCGACTGGGCCGTCGACCGGCGCGGCATCCACCGCCTCGAATGGCTCGTCTCCACGAAGAACCAGCCCAGCATCGCCGTCGCCCGCCGGCTCGGCATGACCAGGGACGGCGTCCTGCGCGAGAACTTCGCTCACCGCGGCACCCGCGTCGACACCGAGGTCTGGTCCCTCCTCGCCCCCGACTGGCGCGCCGCCCGATCCGCCTAGGCACCCCCGCACCGCCGTACGGGGGAGGCCCGGGGGGCGCCCTAAGGCACCCCCCGGGCCTCCCTAAGGCCCCCCGTACCCCGAACATGCGGCACTCGCCCGATGCCCCGGCACCGGCTGGGCGAGGAAGGTGGAGGCATCGCAAGGAGCGATGCCGAGACCGAAGCCCAGGGAGCACCCCATGTTCGAGTACGAACTCCACCGCGCCGCCCACGCCGAGCTGGTCCGCGAGGCCGGCGCCCAGCGCCTCGGCCGCGAGGCCGCCCGCGCCGCCAAGGCCGCCCGCCGGGCCGCCCGCCATGAACCCGAGGGGCGGGTGACCGCCGGCCGGGACCGCTTCGCCCAGGTCGCGTGACCCCGTATGGGTGACCCGCGGGGCGCCTGTGCGATGCTCGGCGCCGTGGAGACCCGGTCCGTCAGCCCCGTCTTCGTCGGCCGCGCCGGCGAACTCACCGCCCTCACCGAGGCGCTCTCCCGCGCGACCGCGGGAGAGCCCCAGGCCCTGCTCGTCGCCGGCGAGGCCGGTGTCGGCAAGACCCGCCTCGTCGAGGAGTTCCGCGACGCCGCCTGCGCCACCGGCGCCGTCGTCGCCCTCGGCGGCTGCGTGGAGCTCGGCGCCGACGGACTCCCCTTCGCGCCCTTCTCCGCCGCCCTGCGCACCCTGCGCCGCCGCATGCCCGAGGAGCTCTCCGCCGCCGCCGACGGCCACGAGAGCGAACTCGCCCGGCTCCTCCCCGAGCTCGGCGACCCCGGCTTCGCCGACGGCGGCGACGAGGACGCCACCGCCCGGCTCTTCGAGCTCACCGTCCGCCTGCTGGAACGGCTCGCCGCCGACCGCACCCTCGTCCTCGTCCTCGAGGACCTCCACTGGGCCGACACCTCCACCCGCCATCTCCTCACCTACCTGCTGCGCACCCTGCGCCGGGGCCGGGTCGTGGTCGTCGCCACCTACCGCGCCGACGACATCCACCGCCGCCACCCGCTCCGCCCCCTCCTCGCCGAGCTCGACCGGATGCGCACCATCCGCCGCATCGAGGTCTCCCGCTTCACCCGCACCGAGGTGCACCGCCAGCTCACCGGCATCCTGGCCGACGAGCCCGCACCCGGCCTCGTCGACGAGATCTTCGACCGCTCCGACGGCAACGCCTTCTTCGTCGAGGAACTCGTCGCCTCCCGGACCTGCGGCGACGGCGTCACCCCGCTCAGCGACTCCCTCCGCGACCTCCTCCTCGTCCGCGTCGAGGCCCTCCCCGAGGACGCCCAGCGGGTCGCCCGGATCGTCGCCGAGGGCGGCTCCACCGTCGAGCACGGGCTCCTCGCCGCCGTCTCCCGCCTCGCCGAGGACGACCTCATCGCGGCCCTGCGCGCCGCCGTCGGCGCCAACCTCCTCCTCGCCGTCCCCGACGGCGACGGCTACCGCTTCCGCCACTCGCTGGTCCGCGAGGCCGTCAGCGACGACCTGCTGCCCGGCGAACGCTCCCGCCTCAACCGGCGCTACGCCGAGGCCCTGGAGGCCGACCCCGGACTCGTCCGCCCCGACGAGCGGGCCACCCGCCTGGCCACGTACTGGTACCACGCCCACGATCCCGCCAAGGCCCTCCCCGCCGTCCTCGACGCCTCCGTCGCCACCCGCAAGCGGCACGCCTACGCCGAGCAGCTCCGCCTCCTCGAACGGGCCATGGAACTCTGGGACGAGGCCCCCGCCGAGGTCCGCGCCGGCCTGCGCCCCATGGACTACGCCGAGTCCTACCCGCCCTGCGGCTGCGACCCCGAGACCACCCCGCTGCGCCAGCTCGACCTGCTCGCCGAGGCCGCCGTCGCCGCCCGCCTGTGCGGTGAGCGCGAACGCGCCCTCAAGATCGGCAAGATGGCGCTCCGCCTCCTGGAGGACGACGAGCACGACCCCCTGCGCGCCGCCTGGTTCTGGACCGAGAAGGCCAAGCTCCAGTCCAACCTCGGCCGGGGTGACGGCTGGGCCGAGATCTCCCGCGCCCAGGAACTCGTCAAGGGCCTGCCGCCGTCCGCGGTCCACGCCACCGTCCTCGCCGGCGCCGCCGGCTGGGGCATGCTCCGCGATCCCGGCCCCGACTCCCTCGCCGCCGCCGAACGCGCCGTCGAGTACGCCCGCCTGGTGAAGGCCGAGGCGACCGAGCTCAACGCCCGCCTCACCCTCGGCACCATCATGGTCGCCGCCGGCGAACGCGAGTCCGGCCTCGCCGAGATGCACGCGGTCCGCGAACGCACCACCGCCCTCGGCCAGTTCCACGAAGCCGCCCGCGCCCACATCAACCTCGTCTCCGCCCTGGAGTCCCTCGGCCGCTCCGCCGAGGCCGTCGAACTCTCCGACGCGGGCCTCGAACTCACCCGCGCCCGCGGCCTGGCCGAGTCCGACGGCTGGATCCGCGGCAACAAGGCCGAGTCCCTCTACTCCCTCGGCCGCTGGGACGAGGCCCGCACCGAGGCCGAACGCCTCCTCTCCTCCGCCACCAGCACCAAGCCCCGCGGTTCCGCCCACCTCCGGCTCGCCCAGATCGCCGTCGCCCGCGGCGAGACCGCCACCGCCGCCCGCCACCTCGACGAGGCCCGCGCCGTCTACGGCACCCGCGACCCGATCCCGCAGTACACCCTCCCGCTGGCCGGCATCGACGTCGTCGCGGCCGCCGCGGAAGGCCGCCTCGCCGACGTCCGCGCCCGGCTCCTCACCGCCGCCGAGGGCGGCTTCCCGCCCGGCACCCACCGCTACGGCTGGCCCCTCGTCCTCGCCGCCGTCACCGCCGAGGCCGACAGCCGAGGCCTGCCCGCCGCCGAGGAGGGCCGCGCCGAGGCGCTGGCCACCGTCCGCCGCTGCGTCCGCGCCCTGGCCGCCCCCGCCCCCGTGTGGGCCGCCCACGCCGCCCAGGTCTCCGAGGAACTGGCCCGCGCCGAGGGCCGCGAGACCTCCGGCCGCTGGGCCGAGACCGTCGACGCGTGGACCACGCTCGACCAGCCCTACCCGCTGGCCCGCGCCCGCCACCGGCTCGCCGACGCCCTCCTCACCGAGGGCGGCCGGCGCGAGGAGGCCACGGCCCTGCTCCGGCAGGCCCACGCCACCGCCGTCGCCCTCGGCGCCCGCCCGCTCCGCGAGGACGTCGAACTCCTCGCCGCCCGCGCCCGGATCCCCCTCACCGCGGACCCGGCCGCCCCGGCCCCCGAGCCGGAACCGCAGGCCGACGCCTTCGGCCTGACCCCCCGCGAACAGGACGTCCTGCGCCTGGTCGCGGCCGGCCGCACCAACCGGCAGATCGCCGAGGAGCTGTTCATCTCACCGAAGACCGCCAGCGTCCACGTCTCCAACATCCTCGCCAAGCTCGGCGTCTCCGGCCGCGGTGAGGCCGCCGCGATGGCCCACCGCCTCCACCTCCTCGACAACCCCCGCTGACCCCGCGCCGCCCGGCCCCGGTCCGGCCTCCGCCGGGGGCGCCGGGCCGTCATCTCACGTCGAGCCGCAGGATCCGGTCGTCCCCGGACCCGGGCGTCCCCCGGCCGTCGGTCTCGCTCGTCACCAGCCACAGCCGCCCGGCGCCGTCCGCGAGGACGGTCCGCAGCCGTCCGTGCTCCCCGGCCAGGAACGCCTCCGGCTCCCCGGACCGCTCCGCGCCCGACAGCGGGACCCGCCACAGCCGCTCGCCCCGCAGCCCCGCCATCCACACCGCGCCCCGAGCGAAGGCGATCCCGCTCGGCGAGGCCTCCGAGGTCGGCCACTGCGCCACCGGGTCCGTGAACCGCGCCTCGCCGGCCCGCCCCTCCGCCTCCGGCCAGCCGTAGTTCTTACCCGGCTCGACCAGATTCAGCTCGTCCCAGGTGTTCTGCCCGAACTCGGCGGCCCACAGGCGCCCCTGGGCGTCCCAGGCGATCCCCTGCACGTTCCGGTGGCCGTACGAGTAGACCACCGAGTCCGCGGCGGGATTGCCCGGCGCGGGCTTCCCCTCAGGGGTCATCCGCAGGATCTTCCCGGCCAGCGACTCCTCGTCCTGCGCGAGCCCCGTCTCTCCCGTCTCGCCCGTCCCCGCGTACAGCATCCCGTCAGGTCCGAAGGCGATCCGCCCGCCGTTGTGGATCGTGCCCTTGGGAATGCCGGTCAGCACCGGCTCCGGGGTGCCCAGCCGGTCGCCGGCCGCCCCGCCGTACCGCATCCGCACGATCCGGTTGTCCGACGCGGCGGTCAGGTACGCGTACACCCACCCGTCCCGCACCGCGAGGCCCATCAGCCCGCCCTCGCCAGCCGGCACCACCCCGGGCACCTCGCCCAGCGAGGTCTTCGCCCCGCTCCGCCCGTCCACCCGCGTGACGGTCCGCTCGTCCCGCGAGGAGACCAGCAGGTCGCCGCCCGGCAGCGCGGCGAGCCCCCACGGCGAACGCAGCCCCTCGGTGAGTGTCCCCGCCACCGTCACCCGCCCCTCACCGGCGGGACCCGCGGGCGAGGAGGCGGCGGAGCCGGTGGGGGAGCCGGTGGAGGCGGGCGGCGGCGAGCCCGGCGGCGCCGAGGTGCCCCGGGGGCCGGCGTCACCGCCCGAGGAGCAGCCCGCCGCGAACACCAGCGCGGCGACGGCCCCCAGGGCCTTCTGTACAGCAGGACGGCTCATGATCCGGTCCCTTCGACGGTTCGAGAGGTCGAGCGGCATCCCTTCCCTCTTTGATACACCGCTCGCCCCGATCGCGTTCCCGCCTCCGGCCGACTTTCTCCGATCTTCCCCGGCGCCGCCGGTCGGAGCGGTCTCAGTCCCGCTGGTCCCACGACTCCCGGGGCGCGGGCAGCGCCGCGAGCTCGGCCAGGTCCCCGCCGCCGAGCCGCAGCCCCGCCGCCCCGGCGTTCTCCACCGCCCACCGCTCCCGCTTCGTCCCCGGCACCGGCACCACGTGCCGCCCCTGGGCGAGCACCCACGCCAGCGCCACCTGCGCCGGGGTCACCCCGTCGCCGTGCCGCGCCGCCACCCGCCGCAGCCCTGCCACCAGCGGCTGGTTCGCCGCCATCATCTCGGCCGTGAACCTCGGGTGCCGGGCCCGCGGGTCGTCCGGCTCGAAGCCGCCGCCCGGCGTCAGCGTCCCGGTCAGGAAACCGCTCCCCAGCGGCATCGCCGCCAGCATCCCGACGCCGCGCGCCGTGCACCAGGGCAGCAGCCGCGCCAGCGCCTCCGGCGCCCAGACCGACAGCTCGGCCTGCACCGCCGCCACCGGGAACACCTGCTGCACACGGGCCAGCTGACGGATCGTTCCCTCGTACAGATCGCCGGTCCGCGAACGCCGGGTCCGCCGCACGCCGACCGCGCTCAGTCCGAGCGCCCGCACCTTGCCCGCGGCCACCAGCCCCGCCATCGCGCCCCAGGTCTCCTCCACCGGCACCTCGGGATCGGCGCGGTGCAGCAGATACAGGTCGAGGACGTCCGTCTGGAGGCGCCGCAGGGAGGCGTCGCAGGCTCGGCGCACGTACTCCGGCCGTCCGTTGGCGACCACGTGCCCGTCGCCGACCAGCAGTCCGCACTTCGTCGACACGAAGACGTCCGCCCGGCGCTCCTTCAGCACCCGCCCCAGCAGCAGTTCATTGGTGAAGGGGCCGTACATGTCGGCGGTGTCCAGCAGACTGACCCCGGCGTCCAGCGCCGCGTGCACGGCCCGCAGCGAGCGGTCGCCCCGGGCCTGCGACCGGCCGTAGGCCCAGTTCATCGGCATGCAGCCGAGGCCGATGGCCCCCACGTCGAGCGCCGTCGCCCCGATAGTCCTGCGCTCCACGTGCCGCTACCCCTCCCTGTGCCGCCCCCCAAAGTAACCAATGGCGCGCGGGATTCTTCGCATAGCCTCCC
Source organism: Streptomyces sp. NPDC014861 (assembly GCF_043081625.1). Classification (NCBI taxonomy): domain Bacteria; kingdom Bacillati; phylum Actinomycetota; class Actinomycetes; order Kitasatosporales; family Streptomycetaceae; genus Streptomyces; species Streptomyces sp. NPDC014861. The sequence continues at coordinate 210,357 of NZ_JBIBWV010000007.1, read as the reverse complement.
GGTCATGACACTCGCACCCACCACCGCTGACGTGTGGCTTCCGATTCCCGCCGACGAGATCGGCGGATTGCCCGATCCGGGCGAGTCGGGGCTGAACTACCGTTTCTGGGACGGCGGAGCCGACTTCCCCGCCGACCCGGCCGACTGCGCCTTCTACGTCGTCCCGTACATGAAGGGCTCCGCCGTCGCGGTACGGCCGCTCGCCGCGATGACCTCGCTGCGCGTCGTCCAGACCCTCTCCGCAGGCATCGACCACGTCGTGCCCGGGCTCGGTTCGCTCGGCCCCGGCGTCTCGGTCTGCAACGCCAAGGGCGTCCACGAGGCCAGCACCGCCGAGCTCACCCTCGCCCTGATCCTCGCCTCCCTGCGCGGCATCCCCGGCTTCGTGCGCGGCCAGGACGCCGAGGAGTGGCGGGACGGCTTCTACCCGGCGCTCGCCGACAAGTCCGTCCTGATCGTCGGGTACGGATCGATCGGCTCGGCGATAGAGGACCGGCTCGCACCCTTCGAGTGCGCGCGGGTGGCGCGCGTCGCACGCTCCGCGCGCACCACGGCCCGCGGCCCCGTGCACGCCCTGACCGACCTGCCCGCCCTGCTTCCGGGGGCCGACGTGGTGGTGCTCTCCACCCCGCTCACCCCGGAGACCACGCACCTCGCCGACGCGGGCTTCCTCGCGCGGATGAAGGACGGGGCGCTGCTCGTCAACGTCGCCCGCGGGCCGGTGGTGGACACGAACGCCCTGCTCAAGGAGGTGGAGAGCGGGCGGATCACGGCGGCCCTGGACGTCACCGACCCGGAACCGCTGCCGGCCGGGCACCCGCTGTGGCACGCTCCCGGTGTCCTCGTCACCCCCCACGTCGGCGGATCCACCTCGGCGTTCATGCCCCGGGCGAAACGGCTGATCTCGGGGCAGGTCGGACGGTTCGCGGCGGGGGAGGAGCTCGTGAACGTGCTCCGCACCACCTGAGGCCGCCCGGCGGTGCGCGCCCCCTCGCGCGCCGCCCGCAAGCCCCCTGGCCGTCACGGAGAGTACTGCGACCCTGTCCCTGAGTGACGGTTCTGGTGTATCGTCCCGGATCGGGGGGACTGCGTCGTGTACGGGCTGACGCTGGGGAGCGAAGTGACGGGCCATCAGAATCCGAGGGGGGCTACCGGTGAAGCACGGCCGGAGGACCGACGGTTCCACGCGGCGACGCCGTCGGCCGACCTCCCGCGCCTCGCGGCCGGCCTCGTGCGTCCGGTGCCGGACCAGGCCGCGCCCCACCGCGCGGAACGCCTGGACGGCGCACCGCCGCACACCGACTCCGCGGACCGGACCGACCTCGCCACCGAGGCGCCACGGCAGGCCGGCACCCTCCCGACCCGCGAACCGACCCGCGAACCGACCCGCGAACCGACCCGCGAACCGGTCCCGCCCTGCCCGGCCGCACCCGGCCCGCCCTCATCCGGCCCGGTCCGGCCCCGCGCGGCCGTCACGGAGCCGTACACCCGCGCCCCCGGCGCATCCGCCCCGGCACCCGCACGCCCCGGCCTCCCCGCCCCGCGCGACGGCGCGACCGGCGGTGCCCCCCGGCAGGGCTCCCGGCGTGACCCCGCCCCGCGCGACGGCACGCGTGACCTCGCGGCCCCGCACTCCTTCGGCGGGGCGGACGGTGAGGGCGGGGGCTTCGGGCACGGCGAGGGGCGGGAGGACCCGGTGACCGGCACCGGCGCGACCGCGGTCATGCGACGCGGAACCGCCCTGGCCGACCCCGGCCCGCCCGGCCCCGGGGAGGCCGCGCACGACCCCGGACGGCCGCCCTCCTGGGCCGCCTCGCTCCTCGCGCAGGTCGCCCTCGGCCTCGTCTGCGCCGGGTACACCACCGGCGCCGCCCTCGGCTGGGGCTCCCCCCGACTCGCCCTCGTCATGGGCGACTTCGGGCTCAGCGCCGCGGCCTTCACCGCCGCCGTCTCCTGCTTCCTCTACGCCAGGACCGAGCGCGGCGGCACCCGCCCCGCCTGGCTCCTCTTCGCCTTCTCGTCCTTCATGGCCGGCGCCGGGAACGCCGTCTGGGGCTGGTACGAGGTCGTGCGCGGCCAGGAGGTCCCCGAGTCCTCCGCCGCCGACCTGTTCTTCTTACTCTTCGCCCCGCCCGCCATCGTCGGCCTCCTCGTCCTGGCCAAGAAGCCCGTCACCCGGGCCGGATGGGTCTGCCTGGGACTCGACGCCTGGCTCATCGCCGGATCCCTGCTGACCCTCTCCTGGAGCCTCGCCCTCGCCCACACCGCCCATTTCCAGGGCGAGTCCGTGGCCAAGGCCGCGCTGTCGCTCGCGTACCCGCTGCTCGACATCGTGCTCGTCAGCATGGTCCTCGCGCTCCACTTCCGCCGCTCCCAGGCGAACCGCTCGGCGGTCAACACCGCCATCGCCGCGCTCGCCCTCACGGTGCTCTGCGACGCCCTCTTCACCTCGCCGCTGCTGCGCGCCAACTACGTCTCGGGCCAGCTACTCGACGCCGGCTGGTTCGCCGGCTCGCTGCTGCTCGCCTACGCCCCCTGGGGGGTCCGCCGCCCGCCGGAGACCGACCCCGTCCGGGGCCCGGGGCTGCCCAGCCGGCCCATCGCCGGCTCGCTCGCCGCCCTCACCCCGTACCTCGCCGCCGCCGTCTGCACCCTCGGCATCCTCTACAACGTGGTCGAGGGCCGCCGGGTCGACCGGGTGGTCGTCCTCACCGGCTGCGCCGTCGTCCTCGCCCTCGTCGTCCGCCAGGGCATCATGCTCATCGACAACATCGCCCTGACCCACGAACTGGCCCAGAAGGAGAACCACTTCAGGTCGCTCGTGCAGGGCTCCAGCGACGTCATCATGATCGCCGCGCCCAGCGGCGTCCTGCGGTACGTCAGCCCCGCGGCCAGCGGGGTGTACGGACGGGACGCCGAGGAGCTGATCGGCTCCGAGCTGGCCTCGCTGATCCACCCCGAGGACCTCGGCGCGGTCGTCCACGAGGTGCGCCGCTTCCTCGCCGCCTCGCCCGCCGAGGAGCCCACCACCCGCATCGAGTGCCGCTTCCGCTCCGGCCACGGGGGCGCCGGGGGGGAGTGGCTCCACGTCGAGTCCACCGTCAACCGGCACCAGGGCGGCCTGATCTTCAACAGCCGCGACGTGACGGAACGGGTCAGGCTCCAGGCCCAGCTGCAGCACAACGCCGAGCACGACCCGCTCACCGACCTGCCCAACCGCGCGCTCTTCACCCGCCGGGTCGGACAGGCCCTCGGCGGCCGTCGCGCCTCCGATCCCGGCACCGCCGTGCTCTTCATCGACCTCGACGGCTTCAAGGCGGTCAACGACCGCCTCGGGCACCAGGCCGGGGACGACCTCCTCGTGCAGGCCGCCCGCCGTCTCCAGGAGGCCGTACGGTCCGGGGACACGGCCGCCCGGCTCGGCGGCGACGAGTTCGCCGCCCTCATCCTCGGCGACGGCCTGCACGACCGGCCCGCCCGCGAGGCCCAGGTCCAGGAGATCGCCGACCGGCTCCGGCAGACCCTCTCCCGCCCCTACCGGGTCGACGGGGGCACCGAGGTCAGGGTCGCCGCCTCCATCGGCGTCGCCTTCGCCGAGCCCGGCATCGGCGCCGGGGACCTGCTGCGCAACGCCGACCTCGCCATGTACCGGGCCAAGGCCGGGGGCAAGGACCGCGTCGAGCTGTACGTGCCCCAGATGCAGGCCGAGGTCGTCCGGCGCACCGAGCTCGCCGCCCGGCTGCGCAGCGCGCTCCACGACGGCGAGTTCGCCCTCCTCCACCAGCCCGTCGTGGACCTCTCCACCGGCCGGATCTCCGGCGTCAGCGCGCAGGCCCGCTGGCGCTCCGCCCAGGGCATCCTCTTCACCCCGGCGGAGTACCTCCGGGTCGCGGACGACGGCGAGCGCACCGCCGAGCTGGGCCGCTGGCTCCTGGAGGAGGCCGTCGAGCAGGCCGCCGAGCGGGCCGGCAGCGGCCACCGCACCCCGGTGACGATCCGGCTGGCCGCCCGCCGCCTGCTCGACCGCTCGGTCCCGCTCGGCACCGTCGAGGCGCTCCTGGCCCGGCACGGGCTGCCGTCCGGCTCGCTCGTCATCGAGCTGGCCGACACCGACCACCGGATCCCCCTCGACGAGCTCGAACAGCGGCTGGTCGCGCTCCGCAGGCTCGGCGTACGGATCGCCCTGGACGGATTCGGCAGCGGACACGTGGCCGTTCACGCCCTCAGACGGCTCCCGGTCGACATACTGAAACTGGACAGGGGTCTCGTCGAAGGCTTGGTCGAATCCGCCCGGCTCCGCAAGATCACCAGCGGAGTGCTCCGGATCGCCGGGGAGCTGGGCATGCAGACCGTCGCCGAGGGCGTCGACGTTCCCGAGCAGGCGCTGGCCCTGCGGGCGATGGGCTGCCGCCACGCGCAGGGCATGGCCTTCTCGGGCCCGCTCGACGAGTACCGGCTCCGCAGGGCCCTGGTCCGGGGCGACTATCCGCTGCCCGGGGCCGTCTCCGTACCCGCCGGGACGGGCCGGGAGACACGGCGGAATCCGTCCCCCGATCCGCTCACATGATGAGACGCGCGTCCCACCCACTTGACAGTGGCGCGGCCCGAGAGGGAGGGTCAGTGCCATGCGCACCCGAATTCTCGTACTTGGACAGCGCGTCGGCTGAGGCCGGGCCCCCGCAGGCCCGCTGAGAACCACCCGACGCGCTCCCCTCGCTTGCCTTCCGGCACGAGGGGTTTTTTGTTGCACTGGTTCTCCCCGAAGTCCACGCAAAACCTCGTAAAACACCTCGCAAAAACCCTCTGCTTCGAGAAGAGATGCTGATGACCGACCAGGCCACCGGGCACCATCCGCAGCCGCGGCCCCGCGGCGGCGCGACGCCCGCCACCACCGTCGAGCACGTCACGGGTGCGCAGTCCCTCATCCGCTCTCTCGAAGAGGTGGGCGCGGACACCGTCTTCGGCATTCCGGGCGGCTGCATCCTCCCCGCGTACGACCCGATGATGGACAGCACGAAGGTCCGCCACATCCTGGTCCGCCACGAGCAGGGCGCCGGCCACGCGGCCACCGGCTACGCCCAGGCCACCGGCAAGGTCGGCGTCTGCATGGCGACCTCCGGTCCCGGCGCCACCAACCTGGTCACCCCGATCGCCGACGCCCACATGGACTCGGTCCCGCTGGTCGCGATCACCGGCCAGGTCGCCTCCAAGGCGATCGGCACCGACGCCTTCCAGGAGGCGGACATCGTCGGCATCACCATGCCGGTCACCAAGCACAACTTCCTGGTCACCAGGGCCGAGGACATCGCGAAGACCATCGCCGAGGCCTTCCACATCGCCTCCACCGGCCGCCCCGGCCCGGTCCTGGTCGACATCGCCAAGGACGCCCTCCAGGCGAAGACCACCTTCTCCTGGCCGCCGCAGACCGACCTGCCCGGCTACCGCCCAGTGACCAAGCCGCACGCCAAGCAGATCCGCGAGGCCGCGAAGCTCATCGCCGCGGCCAGGCGCCCGGTCCTCTACGTCGGCGGCGGCGTCATCAAGTCGGGCGCCACGGCCGAGCTGAAGGTCCTGGCCGAGCTGACCGGAGCCCCGGTCACCACCACCCTGATGGCCCTCGGCGCCTTCCCCGACAGCCACCCGCTGCACGTCGGCATGCCCGGCATGCACGGCGCCGTCACCGCCGTCACCGCGCTCCAGAAGGCCGACCTGATCGTCGCCCTCGGCGCCCGCTTCGACGACCGCGTCACCGGCAAGCTCGACAGCTTCGCCCCGTACGCCAAGATCGTCCACGCGGACATCGACCCGGCCGAGATCGGCAAGAACCGCGCCGCCGACGTCCCGATCGTCGGTGACGCCCGCGAGGTCATCGCCGACCTGGTCCAGGCCGTCCAGGCCGAGCACAGCGAGGGCAACCGGGGCGACTACTCCGCCTGGTGGGCCGACCTGAACCGCTGGCGCGAGACCTACCCGCTCGGCTACGACCTGCCGGAGGACGGCAGCCTCTCCCCGCAGCAGGTCATCCAGCGCATCGGGCAGCTCGCCCCCGAGGGCACGATCTTCACCGCCGGCGTCGGCCAGCACCAGATGTGGGCCGCCCACTTCATCGACTACGAGAAGCCGGCCACCTGGCTGAACTCCGGCGGACTGGGGACCATGGGCTACGCCGTCCCGGCCGCCATGGGCGCCAAGGCCGGCGAGCCCGACCGCACGGTCTGGGCCATCGACGGCGACGGCTGCTTCCAGATGACCAACCAGGAGCTCACCACCTGCGCCCTGAACAACATCCCGATCAAGGTCGCCATCATCAACAACGGCGCCCTCGGGATGGTCCGCCAGTGGCAGACCCTCTTCTACAACCAGCGCTACTCGAACACCGTCCTGCACTCCGGCCCGGACGACGTCAACCCGGAGGCCAAGGGCACCCGCGTCCCGGACTTCGTGAAGCTGTCCGAGGCCATGGGCTGCGTCGCCCTGCGCTGCGAGTCCCCGGACGACCTCGACAAGGTCATCGCCGAGGCCAACGCCATCAACGACCGGCCCGTCGTCATCGACTTCATCGTCCACGAGGACGCCCAGGTCTGGCCGATGGTCGCCGCCGGCACCTCCAACGACGAGGTCATGGCCGCGCGGGGCGTCCGCCCCGACTTCGGCGACGGCGAAGACGACTGAGCAGCGACGAGCCACAGGGAAGAGGCCCACACACCATGTCCAAGCACACGCTCTCCGTCCTCGTCGAGAACACGCCCGGCATCCTCGCCCGGATCGCCGCCCTGTTCTCCCGTCGCGGCTTCAACATCGACTCGCTCGCCGTCGGCGTCACCGAGCACCCCGACATCAGCCGCATCACCATCGTGGTCAACGTCGAGTCCCTGCCGCTGGAGCAGGTGACCAAGCAGCTCAACAAGCTGGTCAACGTCCTGAAGATCGTCGAACTCGAGCCCAGCGCCGCGATCCAGCGCGAGCTCGTCCTGGTGAAGGTCCGCGCCGACAACGAGACCCGCTCCCAGATCGTCGAGATCGTCAAGCTGTTCCGCGCCAAGACCGTCGACGTCTCGCCCGAGGCCGTCACCATCGAGGCCACCGGTTCGAGCGACAAGCTGGACGCCATGCTCAAGATGCTGGAGCAGTTCGGCATCAAGGAGCTCGTCCAGTCGGGCACCATCGCCATAGGGCGTGGCGCCCGGTCCATCACGGACCGGTCCCTGCGGGCACTCGACCGCAGCGCGTGACGCTCCGCACCGTCCACGGGGGCTGACCGCCGGTCCATCCGGCGGTCCGCCTGACGAGACCCCTCAACCTTCCTTCCGCTCCCCGCCGTACGGTGGGACGCAACACCAGCACCTCAAGGAGATTTCCAGTGGCCGAGCTGTTCTACGACGCCGACGCCGACCTCTCGATCATCCAGGGCCGCAAGGTCGCGGTGATCGGTTACGGCAGCCAGGGCCACGCCCACGCGCTGTCGCTCCGCGACTCGGGTGTCGACGTCCGCGTCGGTCTCCACGAGGGCTCCAAGTCCAAGGCCAAGGCCGAGGAGCAGGGTCTGCGCGTGGTCACCCCCGCCGAGGCGGCGGCCGAGGCCGACCTCATCATGATCCTGATCCCGGACCCGATCCAGGCCAAGGTCTACGAGGAGTCCATCGCCCCGAACCTGAAGGACGGCGACGCGCTGTTCTTCGCCCACGGCTTCAACGTCCGCTTCGGCTTCATCAAGCCCCCGGCCGGCGTCGACGTCGCCCTGGTCGCCCCGAAGGGCCCGGGCCACCTGGTCCGCCGCCAGTACGAGGAGGGCCGCGGCGTCCCCGCGATCGCCGCCGTCGAGCAGGACGCCACCGGCAACGCCTTCGCGCTCGCCCTCTCCTACGCCAAGGCCATCGGCGGCACCCGCGCCGGCGTCATCAAGACCACCTTCACCGAGGAGACCGAGACCGACCTCTTCGGCGAGCAGGCCGTCCTCTGCGGTGGCGCCTCCGCCCTGGTCAAGGCCGGTTTCGAGACCCTGGTCGAGGCCGGCTACCAGCCGGAGATCGCCTACTTCGAGTGCCTCCACGAGCTGAAGCTCATCGTCGACCTCATGTACGAGGGCGGCCTGGAGAAGATGCGCTGGTCCGTCTCCGAGACCGCCGAGTGGGGCGACTACATCACCGGCCCGCGCGTCATCACCGCCGACACCAAGGCCGAGATGAAGAAGGTCCTCACCGAGATCCAGGACGGCACCTTCGCCAAGAACTGGATGGACGAGTACCACGGCGGTCTGAAGAAGTACAACGAGTACAAGACCCAGGACGAGCAGCACCTCCTGGAGACCACCGGCAAGGAGCTGCGCAAGCTCATGAGCTGGGTGAACGACGAGGAGGCGTAAGCCCCTCGGCACGGGGCCGGACACGCTGTCCGGCCCCGTGCCGCTTCCTTGGACACCCCGTCCAACCACGGACGGGTGATCCTTCCAACGAGGCGTACGACGTGCGCCGATGCGGCACTACACTGCTCAACAACATCGCGTCTGGCCCACAGCGTCGTGCGCTTTCACGCGGCAAGCCCCCTCCACCGCCTGCGGCCGTCGGGACGGCCGTCCGCACTGCCACTGTGAGGACTCACGTGAGCTCGAAACCTGTCGTACTCATCGCTGAAGAGCTGTCGCCCGCCACCGTCGACGCCCTGGGCCCTGACTTCGAGATCCGGCACTGCGACGGCGCCGACCGCGCCCAGCTGCTCCCCGCGATCGCCGACGTCGACGCCATCCTCGTCCGCTCGGCCACCAAGGTCGACGCGGAGGCCATCGCCGTCGCCAAGAAGCTGCGGGTCGTCGCCCGCGCCGGCGTCGGCCTGGACAACGTGGACGTCTCCGCCGCCACCAAGGCCGGCGTGATGGTCGTGAACGCCCCGACCTCCAACATCGTCACCGCGGCCGAGCTCGCGTGCGGTCTGCTCGTCGCCACCGCGCGCAACATCCCGCAGGCCAACACCGCGCTGAAGAACGGCGAGTGGAAGCGCTCCAAGTACACCGGCGTCGAGCTCAGCGAGAAGACCCTCGGCGTCGTCGGCCTCGGCCGCATCGGCGTCCTGGTCGCGCAGCGGATGTCCGCCTTCGGCATGAAGATCGTCGCGTACGACCCCTACGTGCAGCCGGCCCGCGCCGCCCAGATGGGGGTGAAGCTGCTGGCCCTGGACGAGCTCCTGGAGGTCGCCGACTTCATCACCGTCCACCTGCCGAAGACCCCCGAGACCGTCGGCCTCATCGGTGACGAGGCGCTGCACAAGGTCAAGCCGAGCGTCCGCATCGTCAACGCCGCCCGCGGCGGGATCGTCGACGAGGCCGCGCTGTACTCGGCCCTCAAGGAGGGCCGCGTCGCCGGCGCCGGCCTCGACGTGTACGCGAAGGAGCCCTGCACGGACTCCCCGCTCTTCGAGCTCGACCAGGTCGTCTGCACGCCGCACCTCGGCGCCTCCACCGACGAGGCCCAGGAGAAGGCCGGCATCGCCGTCGCCAAGTCGGTGCGCCTCGCGCTCGCCGGCGAGCTGGTCCCGGACGCGGTCAACGTCCAGGGCGGCGTCATCGCCGAGGACGTGAAGCCGGGTCTGCCGCTGGCCGAGAAGCTCGGCCGCATCTTCACCGCCCTCGCGGGCGAGGTCGCGGCCCGCCTCGACGTCGAGGTGTACGGCGAGATCACCCAGCACGACGTCAAGGTGCTCGAACTCTCCGCGCTCAAGGGCGTGTTCGAGGACGTCGTCGACGAGACGGTCTCGTACGTCAACGCGCCGCTCTTCGCGCAGGAGCGCGGTGTCGAGGTCCGCCTCACCACCAGCTCCGAGTCGCCCGACCACCGCAACGTGGTCACCGTGCGCGGCACGCTCTCCAGCGGCGAGGAGGTGTCGGTCTCCGGCACCCTGGCCGGCCCCAAGCACCTCCAGAAGATCGTCGCCGTGGGCGACTACGACGTGGACCTCGCCCTCGCCGACCACATGGTGGTGCTGCGGTACGAGGACCGTCCCGGCGTCGTCGGCACCGTCGGCCGGATCCTCGGCGAGGCCGGTCTGAACATCGCGGGCATGCAGGTCTCCCGTACGGAGGAGGGCGGCGAGGCGCTCGTCGTGCTCACCGTCGACGACACCGTCCCGGCGCCCGTCATCGCGGAGATCTCCACGGAGATCGGCGCCACCTCGGCCCGCTCGGTCAACCTGATCTGACGCGGATCCCCGGGCACTCCTTCCGTACCCGGGTGAGAGACGACCGTTCCGCACGGGCGTCCCTCACCCGGGTACGGTGCTTTTCCCGTCCCGACGGCGGGCGGCTCACAGCCGGGCCGTCTTGAGGGCCATGTGGAGCAGGAGGCGGTCCTCGCCGGTGTCCAGATCGAGGCCGGTGAGCTGTTCGACGCGGGAGAGGCGGTAGTAGAGGGTCTGCCGGTGGATGCCGAGGGCCGCCGCGGTCCGGCCCGCCTGGCCCGCGTGGTCGAGGAACACCTCGGCGGTGCGGGCCAGTTCCGTGTGCGCGGGGCCGAGCAGGGCGCGTACCGCCGGATCGGGCTCGGCCTGGGGGAGGGCGGTGAGCAGCCGGTAGGGGCCGAGCTCGGACCAGTGGGCGAGCGGGCCGAGCCGGGGCTGGGCGTGGGCGGCGCGGGCGGCGGCGGTCGCCTCGTGCCAGCTGTGGTCGAGGTCCCCGAGCCCCCGGCGGGGAGCGGCGATCCCGGCGACGGCCGCCGCGCCGGCCGGTCCGCGCAGCCGCTCGGCGGCGGTGGTGGCGGGGGAGAGGTTGTCGGCGGAGCGGAGCCGCACCAGCACGGCGAGCGCCCGCGGCGGGCCGGGGCGGGCCTCCAGGACCGGGCCGCCGGGGCCGGGGTCGGCCACCGGGGCCGGGCCGCCCGCGGTCGCGTACGGGCCGGTCGGTCCGCGCCACGGGAGGGCGCAGAGGGCGGCGGCGCCGGGGACCGTACGGGGGGAGGGGGAGTCCTCGCCGGCCCAGGGGGCGACGCAGACCAGGGCGTGCAGTCCCTCCGCGTCCGGGCCCAGGGCCGTACGGAGGGCGGCGACGGCCATGTCGTACTGCCAGCCGCGCTCCGCCGCGAGGACGGCCCGCAGCTCGCGGGAGAGGTCGGCCCCGGCCCGCTCCTCGTCGGCGAGGAGCTCGCCGATCCGGGCGGCGACCTCCATCGCCGCCGTGAGCCGGTCGTGCGAGGGGGCGGGCTCGGCGTCCAGGAGCCAGACGTAGCCGAGGACGACACCCCGATGGCGTACGGGCAGGCAGATCCGGTCGCGGAAGACGCCCGCGTCGGGCGCCGCCGGGATGCGGACGGGGCCGGTCGCCCGGGTGATGCCGAAGCCCTCGAACCAGGCGCGGACCGCGGGGGTGGACCTCCGGGTCAGGATCGAGCGGGTGCGCACCGGGTCCATGGCGCTGTCGTCGTCGCTGTCGTGGGCGCCGAAGGCGATCAGTCCGAAGTCGCGGTTCTCCAGGGTCGCCGGGGCACCGAGCAGCGCCGAGATCTCGTCCACCAGCTCCTGGTAATCGCCCTTCACGGGCCCATTCTCGCACCCGCCGCCCGGCCTTTCAGACAGATGTCTGAGGGCGTGTTCACGGATGCGTGACAGCTGTAGATGGCGCAGGATCGGAGCGATCCTTAGGTTTCACGGTGGTTCTCCGTGCTGTTCCCGGTTCGTACCCCTGTGACCGGTAACGGCCCCGTTCTACCCTTGCCCTTTGGAGGTGCCCCGTGCTGGGTCCCGTGATCCTCGCCGCGTCGCGCAGCGACAAGATGCGCCGTCTCGTGTCGGCCGCGCCCGGGACCAAGCAGGTCGTCGCGCGCTTCATCGCCGGCGAGACCGTCGGCGACGTCGTGCCGATCGTCCAGGAGCTGACCGACCGCGGCCTGGAGGTCACCCTCGACGTCGTCGGCGAGGACATCACCACCGTCGAGCAGTCGTACGCCGCCCGGGACGCCTACCTGGAGCTGATCGGCCGCCTCAAGGAGCTGGGCCTCGGCGAGCGCGCCGAGATGTCGGTGAAGCTGTCGATGTTCGGCCAGTCGCTGGAGAACGGCCACGAGCTGGCCCTCGCCAACGTGCGCCCGGTCGTCGCGGCCGCCGCCGAGATCGGCACCACCGTCACGCTGGACGCCGAGGACCACACCACCCTCGACTCGATGTTCGCCATCCACGAGGAGCTGCGGAAGGACCACCCGCAGACCGGCTGCGTCATCCAGGCGTACCTCTTCCGCACCGAGGAGGACGCCCGCCGCCTGGCCGCGAACGGCTCCCGGGTGCGCATCGTGAAGGGCGCCTACAAGGAGCCCGCCGAGGTCGCCGTCCAGGACAAGCCCGAGATCGACAAGGCGTACGTCCGGATCATGAAGATCCTGATGGACGGCGAGGGCTACCCGATGATCGGCTCGCACGACCCGCGCCTGATCTCGATCGCCCAGGAGCTGGCCCGCCGCGCCGGGCGCAAGCTGGACGAGTACGAGTTCCAGATGCTGTACGGCATCCGCTCCGAGGAGCAGAACCGGCTCGCCGCCGAGGGCCACCGCATGCGCGTCTACACGGCCTACGGCACCGACTGGTACGGCTACTTCATGCGCCGCCTCGCGGAGAAGCCGGCCAACCTGCTCTTCTTCGTCCGCTCCATCCTGACCAAGGGCTGAGCCCACTACCCCTCTTTGAAGGAGTTCCGAGACTCATGGACGCTGTGACCCAGGTCCCCGCTCCCGTCAACGAGCCGGTGCACGGCTACGCCCCCGGCTCCCCGGAGCGCGCCCGTCTGGAGGCCGCTCTCAAGGAGCTGGCCGACAACCCGCGCGAGCTGCCGATGACCATCGGCGGCGTGAAGCGCATGGGCGGCGGCGAGGAGTTCAAGGTCGTCCAGCCGCACAACCACAAGGCCGTCATCGGCACCTTCCGCGGTGCCACCGAGGCCGACGCCCAGGACGCGATCGACGCGGCCCTGGCCGCCGCCCCGGCCTGGCGCGCGATGTCCTTCGACGACCGCGCCGCGATCATCCTGCGCGCCGCCGAGCTGCTCGCCGGCCCGTGGCGCGAGACGCTGGCCGCCTCCACCATGCTCGGCCAGTCGAAGACCGCCCAGCAGGCCGAGATCGACACCCCGTGCGAGCTCGTCGACTTCTGGCGCTTCAACGTGGCGTACGCCCGCCAGATCCTGGCCGAGCAGCCGCCGGCCAACTCCCCGGGCGTGTGGAACCGACTGGACCACCGCCCGCTGGAGGGCTTCGTCTACGCGATCACGCCGTTCAACTTCACGGCCATCGCGGGCAACCTGCCCACCGCCCCCGCCCTCATGGGCAACGTGGTGGTCTGGAAGCCGTCCCCCACGCAGACCCACTCCGCCGTGCTCCTCATGGAGCTCCTGGAGGAGGCCGGCCTGCCCAAGGGCGTCATCAACCTGGTGACCGGCGACGGCATCGCCGTCTCCGAGGTGGCCCTGAACCACCGCGACCTCGCCGGCATCCACTTCACCGGCTCGACCAGGACCTTCCAGCACCTGTGGAAGACGGTCGGCAACAACATCGAGAAGTACCGCGCGTACCCGCGGATCGTCGGCGAGACCGGCGGCAAGGACTTCGTCGTCGCCCACCCCAGCGCCGACCGCGCGATCCTGAAGACCGCGCTGACCCGCGGCTCCTTCGAGTTCCAGGGCCAGAAGTGCTCCGCGTCCTCGCGGGCGTACATCCCGGCCTCCATCTGGAACGACGGCTTCAAGGAGGAGTTCGCGGCCGAGGTCGACGGCATCAAGATGGGTGACGTCACCGACCTGTCGAACTTCATCGGTGCCGTCATCGACGACCGCTCGTTCGCGAAGAACAAGGCGGCGATCGACCGTGCGTCCTCCGACCCGAGCTGCACGATCGTCGCCGGCGGCACCTACGACGACACCGAGGGCTTCTTTGTCCGCCCGACCGTCATCGAGTGCACCGACCCGGAGAACGAGGTCTTCAAGGCCGAGTACTTCGGTCCGATCCTCGCGATCCACGTGTACGAGGACGAGCGGTACGACGCCATGCTGGAGCAGATGGAGTCGGTCTCCGACTACGCGCTGACCGGCGCCGTCATCTCCAACGACCGCGCCGCCGCCGCGCACACGATGGAGAAGCTCCGCTTCGCCGCGGGCAACTTCTACATCAACGACAAGTCGACCGGCGCCGTCGTCGGCCAGCAGCCCTTCGGCGGCGGCCGCGCCTCCGGCACCAACGACAAGGCCGGCGCCCCGCAGAACCTGATGCGCTGGACGCTGACCCGCGCCATCAAGGAGACGCTGGTCCCGCCGACCGAGTACGGCTACCCGCACATGGGCTGACGCCCGCCCGCCGCGTGAGCGGCCCCTGATCACCGCCCCCCTCCCCGGTCCCCCCAGGCCGGGGTCGGGGGCGGTATTCATGTGCGGCCCCGGGGGAGCCGGTGGCAGGGTGGGCGGATGACCGTGAGGACCGCGCCCACCCACTCCCTCGGCGCGGAGCGGCTGGCGGCCGTCCGCGCCCTGCTCGACTCCGCCTTCGACGGAGACTTCTCCGCGGAGGACTGGGACCACACCCTCGGCGGCGTCCACGCCTGGATCGAGGACGGGACGGGCCTCCTCGCGCACGGGGCCGTCGTCCAGCGCCGGGTGCTCCACCGCGGACGCTCGTACCGGACCGGGTACGTCGAAGGGGTCGCCGTCCGGGCCGACGCGCGCCGGCGCGGGCTCGGGAGCGCCGTCATGGACGCCCTGGAGCGGGTGATCGACGCGACCCACGCCTTCGGCGCGCTCTCCGCCTCCGACGAGGGCGCCGCCCTCTACCGGGGGCGCGGCTGGCAGGTCTGGGGCGGCCGGATCGCGGTGCTGGGCCCGGACGGGGTCGTCGGGCTCCCGGAGGAGGAGGGCGGCCTCCTCGTCCGCCCCGCGGGTGCCCTCGCCCTCCCGGACGCCGCCGCTCCGCTCGTCCTCGACTGGCGGGACGGCGACGTCGCGTGACGGAGCGGCGGCCGGGGGAGAGCCGCCGTCTCAGATAGTAGGAAGTCCGAGTAATTGTGGAGACAGATGAGGGTCCCTGCCCTAGCTTTGTAGAAGCCGAACGTCTCGCTTCATCAGCGAATGGCGGTCGAGAGCGCGACGCCCCGTGCAGGCAACCCCTGCGGCGGCGCTCCCCGCCCCTTTCCGGCGCCTTCGATCACTGATCTCCCGATCGCAGCTGATCTCCGCACATCCGGATCACCACTGATCTCAAGGAGTCGATCCCTCATGGCCACTCAGACCGCCCCCCGCGTCCGCCACTCCGCCACCCGTCCCAGCGACGAGGCCCGGCAGAACGCCGCCGCCGCCCTCCAGCGCGCCCTCGACCGCCGGGACAACGGCGGCTCCACCGGCCACTGAACCGCCCGACGCCTGTCCGTTCGTCCACATGGTGGACGATGCGTGTCAGACGATGGGACGAAGAGTAGGGTGCCGCCATGTCTCACAGCATCAATCTCGCAGTCATCCCCGGCGACGGCATCGGCCAGGAGGTCGTGGCCCAGGGCCTCAAGGTCCTCTCGGCGGTGCTTCCCCAGGACGTGAAGCTGGAGACCGAGGAGTACGACTTCGGCGCCCGGCGCTACCACGCCACCGGTGAGACCCTCACCGACGCCGACCTGGACTCCCTCAAGAAGCACGACGCCATCCTGCTCGGCGCGATCGGCGACCCGTCGGTGCCGTCCGGCGTCCTGGAGCGGGGCTTCCTCCTGAAGCTGCGCTTCGCCTTCGACCACCACGTGAACCTGCGCCCCTCGAAGCTGCTCCCCGGCGTCTCGACCCCGCTCGCCGGCCAGCCCGAGATCGACTTCGTCGTCGTCCGCGAGGGGACCGAGGGCCCGTACACGGGCAACGGCGGCACCATCCGCAAGGGCACCGAGCACGAGGTCGCCACCGAGGTCTCCGTCAACACGGCCTTCGGCGTCGAGCGCGTGGTCCGGGACGCCTTCGCCCGCGCCCAGGCCCGCCCGCGCAAGAAGCTCACGCTGGTCCACAAGAACAACGTGCTGACCTTCGCCGGCCACCTCTGGACCGACATCTTCCACCGGGTCGCCCAGGAGTTCCCCGAGGTCACCACCGACTACCTGCACGTCGACGCCGCGACGATCTTCCTCGTCACCGACCCGGCCCGCTTCGACGTCATCGTCACCGACAACCTCTTCGGCGACATCATCACCGACCTCGCCGCGGCCGTCTCCGGCGGCATCGGCGTCGCCGCCTCGGGCAACATCAACCCCGGCCGCGAGTTCCCGTCCATGTTCGAGCCGGTGCACGGCTCCGCGCCGGACATCGCGGGCCAGGGCAAGGCCGACCCCACGGCCACCGTCCTCTCCGTCGCCCTCCTGCTGCGCCACCTCGGCCACGAGGCCGAGGCCGCCCGGGTCGAGGCGGCCGTCGAGGCCGACCTGACCGAGCGGGGCACCACCGTCCGCACCACGGACGAGATCGGCGACGCGCTCGCCGCGCGAGTAGCGAGCTGACCCGCGCGCCTCACTGACACCACAGAGCAGCCGCCGGGTCTCCCAGACACCCGGCGGCTGCTTCGTCGTATGCGGCCACCGGGCGCGAGAACCTCTACTCTCCCTCTCACCGGATCGCGCTCACCCGCGCCGCGTCCACCCGTTTCGTCCTCCGGTCCCCCCGGGCGATAATCGAACGTGGGGCCGTGGCATGCGGGCACGCCGTGGGCGCGGTCCGACCCACACAACCGGTGAAGGACACGCACTCATGACGAAGCCCACGATCGAGCTCAAGCCCTCCTCCAGCCCGCTGTCCACCGCGGAGCGCGAGGCGATCCTGGCCAACCCGGGATTCGGCCGCCACTTCACCGACCACATGGTCACCATCCGCTGGACCGAGGGCCGGGGCTGGCACGACGGGCAGCTCGTGCCGTACGGGCCGCTCTCGCTCGACCCGGCGACCAGCGTCCTCCACTACGCGCAGGAGATCTTCGAGGGCCTGAAGGCCTACCGCCGCCCCGACGGCTCGGTCGCCACCTTCCGCCCCGACGCCAACGCCCGCCGCTTCCAGTACTCCGCCCGCCGGCTCGGCATGCCGGAGCTCCCGGTCGAGACCTTCATCGAGGCCTGCGACGCCCTGGTCGGCCAGGACCGGTCGTGGGTCCCGCCGCACGGCGGCGAGGAGTCCCTGTACCTGCGCCCGTTCATGATCGCCACCGAGGTCGGCCTGGGCGTCCGCCCGGCCAACGAGTACCTCTTCGTGGTCATCGCCTCCCCGGCCGGCGCCTACTTCCCGGCCGGCGTCAAGCCGGTCGCCATCTGGGCCTCCGAGGACCGTGTCCGCGCCTTCCCCGGCGGCGTCGGCGACGCCAAGACCGGCGGCAACTACGCCGCCTCCCTGCTCGCCCAGGCCGAGGCCGCCGAGAAGGGCTGCATCCAGGTCGCCTACCTCGACGCCGTCGAGCACAAGTGGGTCGAGGAACTGGGCGGCATGAACCTGTACTTCGTCTACGGGAACAAGATCGTCACCCCGACCCTCACCGGCTCGCTGCTCGCCGGCATCACCCGCGACTCGCTGCTCCGGGTCGCCGAGGACCTCGGCTACGAGTCCGAGGAAGCCCGGGTCTCCATCGACCAGTGGCAGGAGGACGCCGCGAACGGCACCCTCACCGAGGTCTTCGCCTGCGGCACCGCCGCCGTCATCACCCCCGTCGGCACGGTGAAGTCGGCCCGCGGCGAGTGGCGGCACGCGGACGGCGAGCCCGGCGAGGTCACCATGCGGCTGCGCGAGGCCCTGCTGGCGATCCAGACCGGCAAGGCGGAGGACGCGCACGGGTGGGTGCACCAGCTGGGCAAGTGATTTCAGGGCCGGTCGGCCAGGGCGCCCGGGACGGTCTCCGTCCCGGGCGTCCCCCGTTCCGGAGCGGGGGTGAGGACCGCGTACAGCAGGCCGCCGGTGAGTCCCGACAGCACGAAGCTGCAGTCGATCCCGCCGGTCAGGGCCAGCAGCGGGCCCTCGTACAGCGGGGTGGAGACGGCGGCGAGGCCGACGGCCGCGCCGAGCGCCCAGGAGGCCGTGGCGCGCGGGTGCCAGCCGGCCGAGAACCAGTAGATCCCGCCGCGTGAGCGCCGGTTGTAGACCTGGAGCGCCTCGGGGTCGTACACGCCCCGGCAGCGGACGTGACCGATCAGGGTGACGACCGCCCACGGGGTGCCGAGCGCGGTCAGGAGCAGGACGAACGAGGTCATCGCCGACCGGGCGTCCGAGGCGAAGTGCCCGAGGAGGACGAAGCCGGTGGCGACCGCGGCGACGACGAGGGTGGCGCGCGCCCGGGTGGCCCGGGGCAGGATCGCGTCCAGGTCGAGGCCCATCGAGTAGAGCATCAGACCGGCGTTGCCGACCGAGCCCGCGGTGGCGGCCAGCAGCAGCGGGAGCAGGTACCAGACGGGGGAGGCGGCGACCAGCGGCCCCGCGTAGTCCTCGCCGGCCCGGGCGGCGAGCGCCGTGACCGTGCCGAAGAGCTGCGGCACCAGCAGTCCGACGAGCAGCCCGAGCGAGGTGGCCCGCCAGACGCTCCGCGCGCTGTGCCGGGCGGGGGATACGTACCGGGTGTAGTCGCCCAGCAGGGTGATGAAGGCGACCGGCCCGCTGAGACCGGCGGCGACCGCCGAGAGCAGCCAGGTCGGCCAGAAGGAGCCCAGCAGGTACGGGGTCTCCGGGACCGGCGCGGCGGTGAAGTCGCCCGCGTACGCGACGAGCCCCACGGCCAGGAGGAGGGTCATGCCGACGGCGAGCGCCTTGCTGAGCCGGAGCAGCAGCCGGTAGCCGTACACGGCGCCCACCACCGTGCAGGCCGCGAGCAGCGTGTAGACGGCCACGTGCGTGCCGTCGCCGGTGGGGAGGCCGGTCAGCCGGGCGAGGGTGCCCACCATGACGTCGCCGCCGATCCACAGGGTCAGCGCGGTGTAGCCCAGCGAGAGCAGCAGCCCCACCACCGAGCCGACGAGCCGGCCGCGGACGCCGAAGAAGGCGCCGGAGGAGGTGGAGAGGTTGGTGGCGGTGCGCAGGGAGACCAGCGCCAGCGGGGCGGTGACGGCGACGCCGGCGACCGTGCCGGCCACCACGGAGGTCACCGAGCCCCACAGGCCGAGGCCGAAGGAGACGGGCAGCCAGCCGAAGACGATCACCCCCAGGCAGAGGTTGGAGCCGAGCAGGATCGCGACGAGATCACGGGGGCCGCTGGTGCGCTCGGCCTCGGGGACGGTGTCGACGCCCCGCTGCTCGATGCCGCGGTGACCGGTTCCGGATTGTTCGACCGCCATGGGACCTCCGGGGGAGCGGGTCGGGAACTTTAGAGTGGCGCTCAATGTGACCTGTGCCTGCACCCGACGTCAATGCTTGGAGGTGAACCTCTCAGCATTTAGAGTGTTGCTCAAAGCGTCACCCGCACCGTTCCACTTCCCCGAGGACCCCGCCATGACCGCGTACCGCATGCCCGCCGAGTGGACCCCGCACGAGCGGACCTGGATGGCCTGGCCCAGCCCCAACCCCACCTTCACCGACGACGCGGAGCTCGCCGCCGCCCGCGAGGCGTGGGCCTCCGTCGCCCGGGCCGTACGCCGCTTCGAGCCGGTGACGATGGTCGTCGCCCCCGGCGACGCGGAGGGAGCCCGCGCGCTCCTCGGCGACGGCGTCGAGCTGGTCCACCGGGAGCTCGACGACGCCTGGATGCGCGACATCGGCCCGACCTTCGTCACCGACGGCACCTCCCTGGCCGCCGTGGACTGGGTCTTCAACGGCTGGGGCGCCCAGGACTGGGCGCGCTGGGAGCACGACTCCACGATCGCCCGCCACGTCGCGGACCTCGCCGAGGTCCCCGTCCTGAGCAGCGCGCTGGTCAACGAGGGCGGCGGCATCCACGTCGACGGCGAGGGCACCGTCCTCCTCACCGACACCGTCCAGCTCGGCTCCGGCCGCAACCCCGAGTGGAGCCGCGAGGAGGTCGAGCGGGAGATCCATGCCAAGCTCGGCACCAGCGAGGCGATCTGGCTCCCGCACGGCCTCGCCGGCGACTACGGCATGTACGGCACCCAGGGCCACATCGACATCGTCGCCGCCTTCGCCCGCCCCGGCACCGTCCTCGTCCACAGCCAGCAGGACCCGAACCACCCCGACCACGGCCGCTCGCGGCTGTACGCCGACATCCTGCGCGCCCGGACCGACGCCCGGGGCCGCCCGCTGGAGGTCATCGAGATCCCCGCCCCCACCGTCCTCAAGGACGAGGAGGGCGACTGGGTCGACTACTCCTACATCAACCACTACCTCTGCAACGGCGCCGTCATCCTGTGCGCCTTCGACGACCCGCACGACGAGCTCGCCGCCGAGATCTTCCGCCGCCTCTTCCCGGACCGCGAGGTCGTCCTGGTCGACGCGCGCACGATCTTCGCGGCCGGCGGCGGCATCCACTGCATCACCCAGCAGCAGCCCGCGGTGTAGAACGTACGAGTGAGTCAGAGCAGCAGCCCCGTCCCGGCCCGCGCCCCCCGCCGGCGCAACCAGCCCGCCCCGCCCCGCGAGGACGTCTTCGCGGCGGCGATGGACACCGTCGCCGAGCGCGGACTCGACGGACTCACGATGGCCGGGCTCGGGCGGCAGGTCGGGATGAGCAGCGGCCACCTGCTGTACTACTTCCGCACCAAGGACGAGCTGCTCCTCCAGACGCTGGAGTGGAGCGAGGGACGGCTCGGGGCCGCGCGCGGGGCGCTGCTCTCCGGGCCCGGGACCTCCCGCGAACGCCTCGACGGATACGTCGACGTGTACGTGCCCGCCGGACCGCGCGACCCGCACTGGACGCTCTGGCTGGAGGTCTGGAACCGGTCGCAGAACGCCGACGCGGACGCCCGCGCCCGCCAGTCCGCCATCGAGCGGGCCTGGCACCGGGACCTCGTCGCGATCCTCGCCGAAGGCGTCTCGCGGGGTGAGTTCCGCTCCGTCGACCCGGATCGCTTCGCCACCCGAATGCGCGCACTCCTGGACGGCTACAGCGTGCACGTGGCGGTCGGTCTCCCCGGCACCGGGCGAGGTGAAGTCCTCGCGCAGGTGCGGGAGTTCATCGACGAAACCCTGATCCCGCGAACTCAAGGCACGTAAGTACTCCCGATCGTTGCCCCCTGCACCCTTGTTGTGCGGGGGGTCGCTCCGGCACGGTTCCGGGCCATGGGACGAGATCACTGGAAGAAGATCTGGATCGGTTCGGCCGGGAACATGGTCGAGTGGTTCGACTGGTTCGTGTACGCGAGCTTCGCCGTCTACTTCGCGGGCGCCTTCTTCCCCGAGGGCAACGACACCGCCAAACTCATGAACACCGCCGGCATCTTCGCCGTCGGCTTCTTCATGCGACCCGTCGGCGGCTGGCTCCTCGGCCGGGTCGGCGACCGGAAGGGCCGCAAGGCCGCGCTCACCCTCACCGTCACCCTGATGTCCGCCTCGGCGCTCCTCATCGCCGTCGCCCCCACCTACGCCGTCGCCGGCTACGGCGGCGCCGCCGTCCTCCTCGTCGCCCGCCTCCTCCAGGGCCTCTCCGTGGGCGGCGAGTACGCGGCCAGCGCCACCTACCTCACGGAGGCGTCCGCCCCCGGCCGGCGCGGCCTCGCCTCCAGCTTCCAGTACGTCTCCATGACCGCCGGGCAGGTCTTCGGCCTCGGCCTGCTCCTGGTCCTCCAGCACACGATGTCCAGCGAGGCCCTGCACAGCTGGGGCTGGCGCGTCCCCTTCGTCATCGGCGCCCTCGGCGCCGCCGTCGTGTTCTACCTGCGCCGGAACATGCTGGAGACCGAGGTGTACGAGGAGACCGCCGACGCGGGCGTCGCCCACGGCGAGCAGGGCACCCTCAAGGCCCTGTGGGCGCACCGCCGCGAGGCGTTCCTCGTCGTCGCCCTCACCATGGGCGGCACCGTGGCCTACTACACGTACACCACCTACCTCACCAAGTACCTCTCCAACAGCGCCGGGCTGCCCAAGCAGACCGCCACCCTCGTCTCCTTCTGCGCCCTCATCGCCTTCGCCTGCCTCCAGCCGCTCGCCGGCGCGCTCTCCGACCGGATCGGGCGCCGCCCCCTCCTCATCACCTTCGCCGTCGGCTCCACCCTCCTCACGGTGCCGATCCTGACGATGCTCAAGCGGGCCGACTCGTTCTGGCCGGCCCTCGGCCTCTCGCTCCTCGCGCTGCTCGTCGTCACCGGCTACACCTCGATCAACGCCTGCGTGAAGGCCGAGCTGTTCCCCACCGGCATCCGCGCCCTCGGCGTCGCCCTGCCGTACGCCATCGCCAACGCGCTCTTCGGCGGCACCGCCGAGTACGTCGCCCTCTGGTTCAAGAACGCCGGGATCGAGTCGGGCTTCGCCTGGTACGTGGCCGGGTGCGCGGCCGTCTCGCTGATCGTCTACCTGACGATGCGCGAGACCCGTGACATCGACCTGGCCCGGGTGGGCGCCTCCGGGGGAACGGCCGCCGCGCCCGAGCCCGTACCGCCGGCCAGGAGGACCGGCACCGCCGTGGATTCCGCATCGTGAGATCCGCGTCCTGAACCGCGCGGGCCTGTGGCACACTGCGGGCGTGCTTGCTACCACGATGATTATCGGCAGCAGCGCGCCGGTCCGCAGTGGCCGCTGAACCCCGGGACCCCACCCCCGTGGCGGCGGCCACCGTGCCCCAGACCCGCGCGCAGACCTCTCGCACCCGCGAGGGGTTTTTTCGTTTTCCGGCCCCACCCACGCCGGAGACGGACAGCGCGTGAGAATGGGGGCAAGTGGATCCATACCTTCCGGAGCCACATCCGACAGGAGCCAACACAGTCATGACCACCGAGAACGGCGAGAGCCCCCGTCCGGGCGCCGGCCCGGCCGACGACAGCTTCCACGTCTTCGACACGACGCTCCGCGACGGAGCCCAGCGTGAGGGCATCAACCTCACCGTCGCGGACAAGCTGACCATCGCCCGGCACCTCGACGAGTTCGGCGTCGGCTTCATCGAAGGCGGCTGGCCCGGTGCCAACCCGCGGGACACCGAGTTCTTCGCCCGCGCCCGCCAGGAGATCCACTTCAGGAACGCGCAGCTCGTGGCCTTCGGCGCCACCCGCAGGGCCGGCGGCAGCGCCGCCGACGACCCGCAGGTCAAGGCACTGCTCGACTCCGGCGCCCCGGTGATCACCCTGGTGGCCAAGTCCCACGACCGGCACGTCGAGCTGGCCCTGCGCACCACCCTCGACGAGAACCTGGCGATGGTCCGCGACACCGTCTCCCACCTGCGCGCCGAGGGCCGCCGCGTCTTCGTCGACTGCGAGCACTTCTTCGACGGCTACAAGGCGAACCCCGCCTACGCCAAGGCCGTCGTCCGCGCCGCGCACGAGGCCGGCGCCGACGTCGTCGTCCTCTGCGACACCAACGGCGGCATGCTCCCCGCCCAGATCCAGGCCGTCGTCGCCACCGTCCTCGCCGACACCGGCGCCCGGCTCGGCATCCACGCCCAGGACGACACCGGCTGCGCCGTCGCCAACACCCTCGCCGCCGTCGACGCGGGCGCCACCCACGTCCAGTGCACCGCCAACGGCTACGGCGAGCGGGTCGGCAACGCCAACCTCTTCCCGGTCGTCGCCGCCCTGGAGCTCAAGTACGGCAAGCAGGTGCTGCCCGACGGCGCCCTCGCCGAGATGACCCGGATCTCGCACGCCATCGCCGAGGTCGTCAACCTCACCCCCTCCACCCACCAGCCGTACGTCGGCGTCTCCGCCTTCGCCCACAAGGCCGGCCTGCACGCCTCCGCCATCAAGGTCGACCCCGACCTCTACCAGCACATCGACCCCGAGCTGGTCGGCAACACCATGCGGATGCTCGTCTCCGACATGGCCGGCCGCGCCTCCATCGAGCTCAAGGGCAAGGAGCTCGGCGTCGACCTCGGCGGGGACCGCGCCCTGGTCGCCCGGGTGGTCGAGCGGGTCAAGGAGCGCGAGCTCCAGGGCTACACCTACGAGGCCGCCGACGCCTCCTTCGAACTGCTGCTCCGCGCCGAGGCCGAGGGCCGGGCCCGCCGCTACTTCCGCATCGAGTCCTGGCGGGCGATCACCGAGAACCGCCCCGACGGCACCCACGCCAACGAGGCCACCGTGAAGCTGTGGGCCAAGGGCGAGCGGATGCTCGCGACCGCCGAGGGCAACGGCCCGGTCAACGCCCTCGACCGCGCCCTGCGGGTCGCCCTGGAGCCGGTCTACCCCCAGCTCGCCAAGTTCGAGCTGGTCGACTACAAGGTCCGCATCCTCGAAGGCCGGCACGGCACCGAGTCCACCACCCGGGTCCTCGTCACCACGGGCGACGGCACCGACGAGTGGTCCACCGTCGGCGTCGGCGAGAACGTGATCGCCGCCTCCTGGCAGGCCCTGGAGGACGCCTTCACCTACGGCCTGCTGCGGGCCGGGGTGGACCCCGCCGAGTAAACGACCTTCGCCGGGTATGTCTAGTTCTGGTCCATTCGGGTAATTTCGAACCATGAGGACCAGGGCGATTTCGGTGTGGTCGGCCCTCGCCGGGCTGATCCTCCTGCTGCTCCTGGCCCTGGCCCCCGCGTCGGCGGGCGCCAGGGCCACCGGCGTACCCGAGGCGGGCGCGGCCCTGAGACAGGGGCCGGTCTACGTCGACCCGGGCGCCGCCGACCAGCTCTCGACGGCCGACGCGGCCGCCCTCGCGCAGAAGATCGAGGACGCCGGCAAGCCCCTGTTCGTGGCGGTGCTGCCGGAGGGCGCGGAGTACCCGCCGCAGGGGCTCATCGACAACCTGCGCGAGCAGACCGGGCTCGCCGGCGTGTACGCCGTGCGGCTCGGCGACGACCTCGCCGCGAAGGCCGACAGCCGGGTGCTGTCGGCGGGCGCGGTGGAGAACATGGTCGCCACCGTCGACCGGCCCGGCGCGGACGCCGCCACCGAGCTGAACGCCTTCGCCGACCAGGCCCTGCCCGCGATGCGCGGCACCGCGCCGGACGCCTGGGCCGGCGGCTCCGACTCCGGCGTGCCGGTCGCCGGCCTCGTCACCCTCGGCGCGGTCGCCGCCGCCGGCGGCGCGGGTGCCTACGCCGTGGTCCGCGGCAGGCGGAAGCGCAAGGAGGCGGAGGAGCGGGCCGCGCTGGAGAAGCTCCAGGTCGTCGTCGACGAGGACATCACGGCCTTCGGCGAGGAGCTGGAGCGCCTCGACTTCCACCCGGCGGAGCGTGGCGCCGACGAGGCGATGCGCGCCGACTACGAACGCGCCCTGGACTCCTACGACCGGGCGAAGTCGCTGATGGGCTCGGCCACCCGACCGCACGACGTCAGGGGCGTGACCGAGGCCCTGGACGACGGCCGTTTCGCGCTCGCCGTGCTCGACGCCCGCCGCGGCTCCCGCCCGCTGCCGGAGCGCCGCGCCCCGTGCTTCTTCGACCCGCGCCACGGCCCGTCCACCGAGGACCGCACCTGGACCCCGGGCGGCGGGAGCTCCCGCGAGGTCCCGGTCTGCGCCGCCGACGCGGCCCGCCTGGACGACGGGCAGGACCCGCGGGCGCGGACCGTCGAGACCGATTCCGGCCGCCGCCCCTACTGGGAGGCGGGCCCGGCGTACGGACCCTGGGCCGGCGGCTACTTCGGCGGCGGTCTCCTCCCCGGCCTCCTCGCGGGCACCCTGCTCGGCTCGGCCCTCGCCACCCCGGCCTACGCCTCCGAGTACGGCGGCCAGGACTTCCAGGACGGCCAGGGCGGCGACTTCGGCGGCACGGACTTCGGGGGCGGTGACTACGGCGGAGGCGGCGACTTCGGAGGCGGCGGTTTCGGCGGCGGCGACTTCGGCGGCGGCGGAGGCTTCTGAGCTCCCCGCGACGGCTGCCGGGGAACGCCGAGCGCCCGCCGTCCGCCGGGAGGCGGAGGGCGGGCGCGCTCGTGTCCGGGCCCTGCGGGGGAGGGTCAGGCGGCGTTCTTGATCGCGGAGATGTCGAAGTTCAGCTTCACCTTGTCGCTGACCATGACGCCGCCGGTCTCCAGGGCCGCGTTCCAGGTGAGGCCCCACTCGGAGCGGAGGATCTCGGCGGAGCCCTCGAAGCCGACGCGCTCGTTGCCGTACGGGTCGGTGGCCGTGCCGTTGAACTCCAGGTCGATGGAGAGCGGCTTGGTGACGTCCTTGATGGTCAGGTCGCCGGTGATCCGGTACTTGTCGCCGCCCAGCTGCGCCGCCTCGGTGGAGCGGAAGCTCATCAGGGGGAACTGCTCGGCGTCGAAGAAGTCGCCGCTGCGCAGGTGGTTGTCGCGGTCGCCGATGCCGGTGTCGACGGAGGCGATCCTGACGTCGATGGAGGCGCTGGAGGCCGCCGGGTCGGTGCCGTTCAGCTTCAGCGTGCCCTCGTGCTCGCCGAAGGAGCCGCGGACGTTGGTGACCATCGCGTGCCGGACGGTGAAGCCGATGCTGCTGTGCGCGGCGTCGATGGTGTAGTCGCCGGTCAGGGCGGCCAGGGCCGGGTCCACGGGGAGGGTGGCGGTGGCGGTGGCGGACTCGGTGTTCTTGCGGCCGAAGATACCCATGACGTGCTCCTTCTCGGGGGTGTCGTCGAAGCGGGGAGGGATTGTTGAAGCTTCAACGAGGACGACTGTAGCCCCATTCCGTTCAATATTCAACATCTGGCCCGAAGGTTCATCCGGATGGCGTCACGAGGGCGCCGACGCCCTCTGGCGGACGCGCGTAGAACTGCGGCACCATCTCCCTGCGCGACGAGCACCACCTGCACAGCCGTCCCCACCCGTCACGGTCACCAGCAGGAGGCAACCCCCGTGAAGCTCCGCTCCGTCCTCACCGCAGTCGCCCTCGTCCTCGGCGCCCTCTTCGCCCCCGGCTTCGGCGCCCTCACCTCCGGCGGCGAGGCCCACGCCGTCACCAAGATCAGCCACGCCACCGCGACCTCGATGTTCCGCAGCTCCGGCATCACCTGGTCCTCCTCCGGCGGCTGCTCGACCCGCTCCAACCCGACCTGCACCTCCTTCGAGCAGCTCAACCTCGCCACCGCCCAGGGCGCCCAGACCCTCAGGAGCGCCAGCGGCTGCGCCCTCAACATCACCGGCGGCACCGAGACCGGCCACGCCGGCGGCACCTACTCGCACTGGAACGGCTACAAGCTCGACTTCGGCAAGTACACGTGCCTCGGGAACTACATCAAGAACACGTTCACCTACATCGGCGTACGCGGGGACGGTGCCCCGCAGTGGCGCTCCGGCGCCGGTAACGTCTACGCCGACGAGGGCAACCACTGGGACGTGACCTTCTACAACTGCGGCGGCTGCTGAACCGCACGGCACCACCGGGCGCGGGCCCCCGTCACCCCGGGGGCCCGCACTCCACTTTTGTGGACTCTCCACAAGTAAACAGGTCTCCTGGCTGTGGACTCACTCCGTCGGTCCCACGGTTCTGTCCGTCCCCGCCAGGAATCGACACGCGAGACTGTACGGAGTCGACGGCGGGGTTTCCTTGGTCGAGTTCGTAGGGTCGGTACATGACCCTTGTCGACGAGATCCCGAGCGAGCCCACCGACGCACGCGGCCGTGTCGCCGAACTGCACGTCCTGCGCGAGCAGGCGCTGGCCGGCCCCAGTGAGCGCGCGACCGAGGCGCAGCACGCCAAGGGCAAGCTGACCGCGCGCGAGCGCATCGAGCTGCTCCTCGACCCGGGTTCCTTCAACGAGGTCGAGCAGCTCCGCCGGCACCGCGCCCAGGGCTTCGGCCTGGAGGCCAAGAAGCCCTACACCGACGGCGTCATCACCGGCTGGGGCACCGTCGAGGGCCGCACCGTCTTCGTCTACGCCCACGACTTCCGGATCTTCGGCGGCGCGCTGGGCGAGGCCCACGCCACCAAGATCCACAAGATCATGGACATGGCCATCGCGGCCGGCGCGCCGCTGGTCTCCCTCAACGACGGCGCCGGCGCCCGCATCCAGGAGGGCGTCTCCGCCCTCGCCGGCTACGGCGGCATCTTCCAGCGCAACACCAAGGCGTCCGGCGTCATCCCGCAGATCAGCGTGATGCTCGGCCCGTGCGCCGGCGGCGCGGCCTACAGCCCCGCCCTCACCGACTTCGTCTTCATGGTCCGCGAGACCTCGCAGATGTTCATCACCGGACCGGACGTCGTCAAGGCGGTCACCGGCGAGGAGATCACCCAGAACGGCCTCGGCGGCGCCGACGTGCACGCCGAGACCTCCGGCGTCGCGCACTTCGCGTACGACGACGAGGAGACCTGCATCGCCGAGGTGCGCTACCTCCTCTCGATGCTCCCGCAGAACAACCGCGAGAACCCGCCGACCGCCCCCTCCGAGGACCCGGCCGACCGCCGCTCCGACGTCCTGCTCGACCTGGTGCCCGCCGACGGCAACCGCCCGTACGACATGCACAAGGTCATCGAGGAGCTCGTCGACGAGGGCGACTACCTGGAGATCCACGAGCGCTGGGCGCGCAACATCATCTGCGCCCTGGCCCGCCTCGACGGCCAGGTCGTCGGCATCGTCGCCAACCAGCCGCAGTCCCTCGCCGGCGTCCTCGACATCGAGGCGTCCGAGAAGGCCGCCCGCTTCGTGCAGATGTGCGACGCCTTCAACATCCCGATCATCACCCTTCTGGACGTCCCCGGCTTCCTGCCCGGCGTCGACCAGGAGCACGGTGGAATCATTCGCCACGGCGCGAAGCTGCTCTACGCGTACTGCAACGCGACCGTGCCCCGGATCTCACTGATCCTGCGCAAGGCGTACGGCGGCGCTTACATCGTCATGGACTCCCAGTCCATCGGCGCCGACCTGACGTACGCCTGGCCCACCAACGAAATCGCGGTCATGGGCGCCGAGGGCGCCGCCAACGTGATCTTCCGCAAGCAGATCGCGGAGGCCGAGGACCCCGACGCCATGCGCACCCGCATGGTCAAGGAGTACAAGGCCGAGCTGATGCACCCGTACTACGCGGCCGAGCGCGGTCTCGTCGATGACGTCATCGACCCCGCCGACACCCGCCAGGTGCTCATCCGGTCCCTCGCCATGCTCCGCACCAAGCACGCCGACCTGCCGTCCCGCAAGCACGGCAACCCGCCGCAGTAAGACTTCAGCAAGAGGAGTCCACCGAAGTGACCACGCCTGCCACAGCCAACCTTCTCCGCGTCGAGAAGGGCCACGCCGACCCCGAGGAGCTGGCCGCCATCACCGCGGTCCTGCTCGCCCGCGCCGCCTCCCAGCCGGAGCCCGCCGTCGCCGGCCACGGCCGCACCACCGCCGGATGGCGCCGTCTGGAGCGCGAGAACGGCTTCCGCGCCCCGCACAGCTGGCGCTGACACCCCGGACGTACGCCAAGGGCCCCCGCTCCTTCGAGGAGCGGGGGCCCTTTCGTGTGGCGGTGCCACCGACGAACCCGGCGGGACGGTTACCGCAGGCGGGCCATGAGGGCGTGCTCGACGAGGGTGATGAGCGCGCTCTTGGCGTCCGCGCGGTGGCGGGCGTCGGTGGTGATGATGGGGGTGTCGGGCCCGATCTGGAGGGCCTCGCGGACCTCCTCCGGGTTGTAGGGCTGGTTCCCGTCGAAGCCGTTGAGGGCGATGACGAAGGGAAGCCCCGAGTTCTCGAAGTAGTCGACCGCGGGGAAGCAGTCGGCGAGGCGGCGGGTGTCGACGAGGACGACGGCGCCGATGGCGCCGCGGACCAGGTCGTCCCACATGAACCAGAAGCGGTCCTGGCCGGGGGTGCCGAACAGGTACAGGATCAGGTCCTGGTCCAGCGTGATACGGCCGAAGTCCATGGCGACAGTCGTCGTCGTCTTGTCGCCGGTGTGCGTGAGGTCGTCGATGCCCGCGGACGCGGACGTCATGACGGCCTCGGTGCGCAGCGGATTGATCTCCGAGACGGCACCCACGAACGTGGTCTTGCCCACGCCGAAGCCGCCCGCCACCACGATCTTCGCGCTGGTGGTTGAACGGGCCGCGCCGCCGCTAGAGCTTGCGAAGTCCACTGAGCACCCTTTCGAGCAGTGTCACGTCTGGCTGACCGCCGGCGGCCTCGTCGCCGCCGGGCTGGTGAATGGCGACAAGTCCGGCCTCGGCCAGGTCGGCGACGAGGATTCGGGCGACGCCGAGGGGGATGGAGAGAAGGGCCGAGATCTCCGCGACCGACTTGATCTCGAAGCACAGCCGGCAGATCCGCTGGTGCTCGGGCAACTGCCCCTGCAGGCGCGACGGATCGGCCGTGGTGCTGACCAGCGCCTCGATGGCGAGCTGGTAGCGCGGCCGGGTCCGGCCGCCGGTCATGGCGTACGGACGCACGAGCGGGTTGTGTCCGCCGCCCGCGCTCGCACTGCCCGCGGCCCGCTGGGGCGCGGGCTGCGCCTGCGGCTGCTGCCCGTAGTGCTGGGGGACACCCTGTCTGCTGGGTGCGGAAGGGAAGTTGTACCGGTTCTGCGCGGTGTCGCCCAGCGGCACCTGATGCGCGTCGAAACCGTTGTAGGGGTTCGCCCCCGGGGGTGTTCCCACGTCTCCTCCTCCGACTGCTTCGCGGTCCATGTCCCTTGGAGCCGCGTCACCGCACCCTAACGGTGCGGTGACGAGATACGCACTGTGTGTCTGTTAGTTGAGAAGACTTCCCTGGAGCTCCGCCCGCAGGTCCGGGGTGAGGACGGAGCCCGCGCGGTCCACCAGCAGGGCCATCTCGTAGCCCACGAGACCGATGTCGGACTCGGGGTGGGCGAGGACGGCCAGCGAGGAGCCGTCCGAGACCGACATGATGAAGAGGAAGCCGCGCTCCATCTCCACCACGGTCTGGTTGACCGCGCCGCCCTCGAAGATCCGGGACGCGCCCGCGGTCAGCGAGGTCAGCCCGGAGGCGACCGCCGCCAGCTGGTCGGCACGGTCCCGGGGGAATCCTTCGGACATGGCCAGCAGGAGTCCGTCGGCGGAGACCACCACCGTGTGGGACACCCCGGGGGTGTTGTCCACGAAGTTGGTGATCAACCAGTTCAGATTCTGCGCCGCCTGGCTCATCGGGCTCACACTAACGCTCCTGGTTGTAGGTACTACCCGGGCCGAGGCCCGATCCGTTCGTGT
Source organism: Streptomyces sp. NPDC014861 (assembly GCF_043081625.1). NCBI lineage: Bacteria > Bacillati > Actinomycetota > Actinomycetes > Kitasatosporales > Streptomycetaceae > Streptomyces > Streptomyces sp. NPDC014861. The sequence goes on along the minus strand of NZ_JBIBWV010000007.1, from coordinate 179,276 downwards.
CCGACCCCGCGGTCCGTCCCTGCTGGACACCCCGGCGCAGGTTGCTCAACCTGCCCCGGACGTCCTCGGGCGCGCGGGAGACCTGGGGGCCGCCCTGCGGGGTCTGCTCCGCGGTGCCCTCGACCAGGTTGGCCTTCGGGACGCGCCGGGGGAGACCGGACGGAGTGACTCCGCCCGCCTTCGGCTCGCGGAGCTTCTTGGCCTGCTCCCAGCGCTCGTCGTTGGCCGAGCGCCATTCCTCGGAGCCGTTGTTCTGGTGCTGCTCGTCCTGCCCCACCGGCTGGGCGGGCTGGGCCGACGGCGCGGACCGCTGCGCCTGGGGCGCCTGCGGGGCACCACCGCCGCGGCGCGGCAGACCGGCGTCGGTCAGTCCGTTGCCGGTGTCCGGAGCGGGACTCGGAGCCGGAGCCGGACGGTCGAAGCCTACGCGCTCGCGGCCCTGTTCGGGAGCGGCCTGGGAAGATTCCGATTCCGGCCGGTAACCCTGGTCGAAAGCGCCCTGGTAGGAGCTCTGCGCAGGCCACTCGCCCTGGTGGGAGGCATCTTCGAACGTCTGGCCGTATCCGGCGTGGGTCGCGTCCTGACCGTTGTACGGCGCTTCCGCATACGCCTGCTGCGGGTACGCGCCGGGCTGCTGGTCGTAGCCCTCGTAACCCTGCTGCTGGGGGTAGCCGTAGCCGTCCTGCGGCTGCTGCTCGCCATAACCCTGGCCGTACTCCTGGCCGTAACCCTGCTCTTGGCCGTACTCCTGGGCCTGGACCTGGGGCTGAGCCGGGGCCTGCTGGTCGTAGCCCTGGGCGTACTCCTGGCCGTAGCCCTGCTCCTGGCCGTACTCGGCGCCGTAATCCTGGCCGTGCTCCGGCTCCTCGCCGTACAGCGGCGTGCCGTCGCTCTGCACCTGGGCCTCCAGGGCCGCGCGGCGCTCCTCACGCATCAGCGAGCGGTTGACCGGGTCCAGCTGCTGGCCCTCGCCCTGCTGCTCGTAGCGCGAGTCGTCGAAGCCGAGCTCGGCCGCGGTCCGCATCGGCGCCACCGCCGGCTCGAAGCCGCCCTGCTGCTGGTGCGGGATGATCTGGGAGACCGTGAAGTCGTCCTGGACCGGCTGCTCGCCACCGCCACCGTGGGTGATGGCGTCCGGCAGCATGACCAGCGAGGTGGTGCCGGCCTGCTCGCCCGAGGGGCGGAGCTGGACGCGGATGCCGTGCCGGTCGGAGAGCCGGCCGACCACGAAGAGGCCCATGCGCTGGGAGACGGCGGCGTCCACGGTGGGCGGGTTCGCCAGCTTGTGGTTGATGTCCGCGAAGTCCTCGGCGGTGAGGCCGATGCCCTTGTCGTGGATCTCGACCATCACGCGGCCGTCGGGGAGACGGGTCGCGGTGACGCGGACCTTGGTCTGCGGGGAGGAGAACGTCGTGGCGTTCTCCAGGAGCTCGGCGAGGAGGTGCACGAGGTCGGTCACGGCCTGGCCGTGGATCTCCGCCTCCGGCACGCCGGCGATCTCGATGCGCTCGTACTGCTCCACCTCGGAGGAAGCGGCGCGCAGCACGTCGACCAGCGGGACCGGCTGGTCCCAGCGGCGGCCCGGCTCCTCGCCGGCGAGGACCAGGAGGTTCTCGCCGTTGCGGCGCATACGGGTCGCGAGGTGGTCCAGCTTGAAGAGGTTCTCCAGCTGGTCCGGGTCGGCCTCGTTGTTCTCCAGGTCGGTGATGAGGGTCAGCTGGCCCTCGATCAGCGACTGGTTGCGGCGCGAGAGGTTGGTGAAGATCGCGTTGACGTTGCCCCGGAGCATGGCCTGCTCGGCGGCGAGCCGGACGGCCTCGCGGTGGACCTGGTCGAAGGCGCGGGCGACCTCGCCGATCTCGTCCTGCGAGTCGATCGGGATGGGCTGGACGCGGGTGTCGACCCGGCCCGGCTCGGTACGGGAGAGCTGGTCGACCAGCATCGGCAGGCGCTGCTCGGCGATGCCGAAGGCGGCCGTGCGCAGCTCGCGCATCGAGCGGCTCATCTGGCGGGCCATCATCCCGGCGAGGATGAAGGCGGCGAGCAGGGCGAGGACGACGCTGGCGCCGGTGACCCAGGCGTCGGTCGCGGCGCCGGAGGAGATGTCGGTGGCCTCGGCCACGGCCTTGTCGACGAGGACCTTCTCGACCTCGCTGTAGCCGTCGAACTTGGCGGTGGAGATCGCCAGCCAGGTCTCCGCGGTGATGCCCTTGGAGGCGAGCGCCTTGATCGCGTCGGCGTCCTCGGCGGTGCCGATCAGACCGGCGACGCCGGTGTAGACCGAGCCGTCCTTGCCCTTGGGCAGGGTGACGTCGGCGGCGCGCATCTGCTTCTCGCCCGCCGCGGCCTTGCCGGCCATGACCTTCTTCAGGCGCTCGACGTCCTCGGCGGTGCCGCCGGAGCTGTACTCGCCGAGGGCGATCTGCTCCAGGTAGTTGTACGAGTTGAAGGCGACCGACTGCTGGGCGAAGACGGCGTCCTTGGCGCTGGGCCGGACGAGCAGGTGGGTGCCGATGGAGCGCTGGAGCGAACCGGCGGCCTGCGCGAGCTGGATGGCGTAGACCGTGCGGCCGTAGCTGGTGATGTTGCCGGTGCCCAGGCCGAGCTCGTTGGAGAACTCCATGAGGTAGTGCTGCACGCCGGTGTAGGCGAGCTGGGTGTTCACCGGGTCCTGGGAGGCCGTGTAGGCGTTCTTGCGGAGCGCGGCGAGCTTGGGCTCCTCGTTCTTGAACGCCTGGAGACGGCGTTCGAGACCCTGGCCCGAGGGCATGTTCCCGACGGCCGCGTCGAACTTGGCGCGGGCCGCGTCCGTGGCGGCGTACGTCCGGGTGATGTCCTCGCCCGCGCGGTCCTTGCCGGCGAGCAGCGGGGCCGCCGTCAGGTCGCGCTCGTTGAGGAGGGCGGTGGAGTACTCCGAGGCGGCGCGCACGATGAGCGCCGTCTTCTCGGCGTCCTGGGCCTCCTGCCAGGTGTCGATCGACCCCTTGACCTGGAAGCCGCCCATGACGAGACCGACGAGCACGGGTATGAGGAGGATCGCGTTCAGGCGGGTGGGCACGCGCCAGTTGCGCGGGGACAGCTTGCTGGAGCTGCCGCGGGGGGCGGGTCCGGGCACGGGCGTCACGGGTACGTCTGCGGGCGACACCGCGCCGCGCGACGGCGGGGTGAAGTTGCCCCGCGCCTCCTGCTCCGCGGAGCCATCCATGCTTCGCCTCACTCGACCAACAACCTCTCGGCGTCGGCACCTACGTCGTGCCGGTGTTTCGTTCAGGGCCGTACTACTCGGGAGTTCATGAATTGCAGCACGTGATGGGGGTCCGTTCCAAACAGTGGGACGCGGGCGCTTTCAGTGGTCCACGCCTCACATAAAACGGGCATAAAGAGCGAGCCCCGCCAAATGGCGGGGCTCAGGTGAGCGCAGCGACACCGATCGGATGCGTCGGGTGTCCGGGGCGCCCGAATTCTCTGTCGAAATGTTATGAAGCCCGGGTCGGCCGTGTCGAAGGCCACAGATCGACTCCGGCCGCCCCGGTCCGGCGGCATATGACAACTGCGCTGGTGAGGACCTTACTTGAGACGGGCCATCAGGGCGTGCTCGACGAGGGTGATGAGCGCGCTCTTGGCGTCCGCGCGGTGGCGGGCGTCGGTGGTGATGATGGGGGTGTCGGGCCCGATCTGCAGTGCCTCGCGGACCTCGTCCGGGGTGTACGGCTGGGCGCCGTCGAAGCCGTTGAGGGCGATGACGAACGGCAGGCCGCTGTTCTCGAAGTAGTCGACCGCGGGGAAGCAGTCGGCGAGGCGGCGGGTGTCGACGAGGACGACGGCGCCGATGGCGCCGCGGACCAGGTCGTCCCACATGAACCAGAAGCGGTCCTGGCCGGGGGTGCCGAACAGGTACAGGATCAGGTCCTGGTCCAGCGTGATACGGCCGAAGTCCATCGCCACCGTGGTGGTGGTCTTGCCTCCGGTGTGCGTCAGATCGTCGATCCCGGCGGAGGCCGCCGTCATCACGGCCTCGGTACGCAGCGGATTGATCTCCGAGACGGCGCCCACGAACGTGGTCTTGCCCACGCCGAAGCCACCGGCCACCACGATCTTCGCGCTGGTGGTCGATCTGGCCGCGCCGCCGTTAGAGCTTGCGAAGTCCACTGAGCACCCTTTCGAGCAGTGTCACGTCCGGCGTGCCGCCGGCTTCTCCGTTGCCCGGCTGGTGGATCGCCACCATGCCCGCCTCGGCCAGGTCGGCCACGAGGATCCGGGCGACACCGAGCGGCATCGACAGCAGGGCGGACACCTCGGCCACCGACTTGACCTCACGGCACAGGTGGCAGATGCGCTGGTGCTCGGGGAGGAGCGTGGCGAGGTGTGCCGGGTCGGCCGTGGTGCTGACCAGCGCCTCGATGGCGAGCTGGTAGCGCGGCCGGGTCCGGCCGCCGGTCATCGCGTACGGACGGACCAGCGGCTGGTCGCCCTCATGACCGTACGGATCGTCGTACGGATCGTGAGTGGCGGGGGGCGGGGTCATGAATCCTCCGGGCGTGACGGCAAGACCTCTGCCGTCTGATGGGGCCGGTGGGGGGCCGGATGGGGCGGCCGGACGATGAACGGTGCCGGGGGCGGTACGAGTTGGGGGGCGTACCGCCCCGTCGAGGGGGCAGGTGCTGCGGGCGGGTGGGGGCCGCTAGTGCAGCAGGCTGCCCTGGAGCTCCGCGCGGAGATCCGGGGTGAGCACGCTGCCGGCCCGGTCGACCAGCAGCGCCATCTCGTAGCCGACGAGGCCGATGTCGCACTCCGGGTGCGCGAGCACGGCCAGCGAGGAGCCGTCCGAGACCGACATGAGGAAGAGGAAGCCGCGCTCCATCTCCACCACGGTCTGTGCCACGGGACCGCCCTCGAAGATCCGGGAGGCGCCCGCGGTCAGCGAGGTGAGCCCGGACGCGACCGCCGCCAGCTGGTCGGCACGATCGCGGGGGAATCCTTCGGACATGGCCAGCAGAAGGCCGTCGGCGGAGACCACCACCGTGTGGGACACCCCAGGGGTGTTGTCCACGAAGTTGGTGATCAACCAGTTCAGATTCTGCGCCGCCTGGCTCATCGCGCTCAACTATCGCTCCTGCTGGTGGTTCGGACCGAGGTGGAAGCTACCCGTGGTCGAGTTGCCCGCCTGTCGGCCCTGCTGGATCCCGCGGCGCAGATTGGTGAGCCGGCCGCGGACGTCGTCGGGTGCACGCGAGACCTGGGGGCCGGCCGTGTGGGCCTGCTCCTGTGCGGTCCCGGGTACGAGGTTGGCCTTCGGCACACGGCGCGGAAGACCGGAGGTGGTGACCCCGCCGGCGGAGGGCTTGCGCGCCCGCTCGGCCTGGCGCACCAGATCATCGTTGGGCGAGGGCCGCCACGAGGCCGAGCCCGGCCGCCCGTCGCCGGCCGGCTGCGGACCCGCCGGAGCGGGCTGCTGCACGACCGGGGTCTGCATGGTCTGCTCGACCGCGGGCGTCCCCTGCTGCGGCTGGACCGGCTGGGCCGGAGCCTGCTGCTGACCCTGGTCCTGGTGGAACCAGTTGGTCTCCAGGTTGTCGTACAGCGGGGTGCGTCCGTCGCCGGGAGCCGGCGCCGGCGGCAGGGCCTCCGGACGACGCGGCCGGCCGAGCTGCGGCTGCCGCGGCTCGGGAGCCTGGCCCTGCGGCGCGACGGGCTGCGGCCCCTGAGGCGGCACGGGCCGCTGGGGCGCCTGCGGCATCGGGGAGCCCTGGGGCGCCTGAGGCATCTGAGGCGGGAACTCGTTGCCGGTGCGCCGGCGCGGGGCCGGAGGCTGCTGCGCCTGCGGTACGTAGGGCTGGCTGCCGTACGACGGGCCGCCCTGGTACTGCGGGGCCTGGGGCGCCTGCGGGGCCTGCGGCTGCTGCGGTGCCTGCGGCGCACCGAAGTCGGGGCGCGGGAACTGGCCGGTGGAGCCGGGGCCCTGCGGGGCCAGGGGCGCGTCGTAGTCCGGACGCGCGAACTGCGCGGTGGACGCCGGGTCCTGGTACTGCGGGGCCTGGTACTGCGGGGCCTGGGGCGCCTGCGGGGCCTGGGGCTGCTGGGGTGCCTGCGGCGCACCGAAGTCGGGGCGCGGGAACTGGCCCGTCGAACCCGGACCCTGCGGCGCGCCGGGCGCGGCGAAGGAACCGGTGGTCTCCGCGTCGTCGTGGCCGCGCGGGGCGTCCAGCGGCGTCATGTCCTGCTGCGGACGGCGCACCGGCTGCTGGGCCGGGTCGCTGCCCCAGCTCGCGCCCTGCGGGCGCTGCGGCTGGGGGTTCCCGCCGGGCAGCTCGGCGCGCGGGAAGCCGTCGGGCGCGCCCAGCGGGTCCTGCTGCTGCGGGGCCTGGGGCTGCTGCGGGGCCTGCTGGTTCTGCGGACGGCCGCCCCACACGTCGGTGCGGGACGGGATGGCGCTGGCCGCGCCGCCGATGAGACCGGCACCCGGGCCGGGCTGCGGAGGCTGCGGGAGCTGCGGGAGCCGACCGGTCTGCTCCAGCTGGGCGTCGGCCGGCTGCGGCTGACGGGGCTGCTGGGGAGCCGGGGCCTGCGGCGCGCCGTCCCGGGCGGGCAGCGCGGTGCGCGGGGCGCCCGCGGCACCGACCTGGGGACGCGAGGCGCCGGGACCGGTGCCGAGGCGGCCGGCCGGAGCCGGGGGACCGCCGAGACCCGGACGTCCGGCACCGGGACCACCGGCACCCGGACCACCGGGCGCGCCGGGGCCGCCGGGGAGACGCCCGCCGGGGGCGTTGCCGCCCTGCGGGGCCGCGCCCTGGGAGCCGGGGCCGGTCTTGGGGGCCGGCTTGCGGCCGCCCTGGGCGACGTCGACCGGGAGCATGACGAGCGCCGTGGTGCCGCCCGAGTCGGACGGACGCAGCTGGATGCGGATGCCGTGTCGCAGGGACAGGCGGCCGACCACGAAGAGGCCCATGCGGCGGGAGACGGAGACGTCCACGGTGGGCGGCGAGGCGAGCCGCTCGTTGATCGCCGCGAGGTCCTCGGGGGAGAGGCCGATGCCGGTGTCGTGGATCTCGACCAGCACCCGCCCGTCGGGCAGCGCGTGGCCGGTGACCCGGACCTTGGTCTGCGGGGAGGAGAACGAGGTGGCGTTCTCCAGCAGCTCGGCGAGGAGGTGCACGAGGTCGTTGACGACCCGGCCGGCGACGTCGGTCGCCGGGACCGCGGCCAGCTCGATGCGCTCGTACTGCTCCACCTCGGAGGCGGCGGCGCGGAGCACGTCGACCAGCGGGACCGGGCGGGTCCAGCGGCGGCCCGGCTCCTCGCCGGCGAGGACGAGGAGGTTCTCGCCGTTCCGGCGCATACGGGTCGCGAGGTGGTCGAGCTTGAAGAGGGAGGACAGCTGGTCCGGGTCGGCCTCGCGGGACTCCAGCTCGGAGATGAGCGAGAGCTGACGCTGGATGAGGCCCTGCGAACGGCGCGAGAGGTTGGTGAACATCGCGTTGACGTTGCCCCGGAGGAGGGCCTGCTCGGCGGCGAGCCGGACCGCCTCGCGGTGCACGTCGTCGAAGGCCGCGGCCACCTGGCCGATCTCGTCCCGGGAGTGGACACCGACGGACTCGACGGAGGTGTCGACGTCCTGCGGGTCGGACTCGGAGAGCTGCTTGACCAGCTCGGGCAGGCGTTCCTGGGCGACCTTGGTGGCGGTGTCCTGGAGCCGGCGCAGCGAGCGGATCATGGAGCGGGCCACGACGAAGGCGCCGACGAGCGAGACGCCGAGGACGAGCAGGATCAGCGCACCGTTGATGATGGCCTCGCGCTGCGACTCCTGCCGCAGCTCACGGGCCATCGTCTCCATGTCGCCGAGGAGCTCGTTCTCGATGCGGCCCATGGCCGCGATCTTGGTCTCGTACTCGTCGGTGAAGTTGAGGTAACCACGCGGCGCGCCGCTCCGCATGGTGTCGTCGGACTTGAGCACGCGCTCCGCGTACTTCTCGGCGTCCACGATGGTGGGGTTGCCGGAGTGCAGCGACTCGGTGAGGTCGGTGGCGTCGCCGCCGGTCGCCTCGTAGATCGAGGTGAAGGACTTGAAGGCGTTGTTCTCGCCGCTGAGCGCGGCCTCGCCGTAGAGGCGGTCGCCGGGCTGGATCTCGCCTCTGGCCTTGTCGCTGGCCGGCAGGGCGCCCGCGATGATCGCCTGCTGGATGGAGGCGTACTCCTTGGCGGACGAGAACGCGGCGAGCGCGCGGGTCCGCTTGATCATCTCGGGGTTGCTGGTCGCCTGCGCCATGTCCTGGGAGAGGCTGAGCAGCGAGCGGATGAGACGGCTGTACGCCTCGACGGTCACCGACTGCTGGACGCCGTCCTTGTAGGCGGTGGTCCGGATGTTGTGCAGGTCGAGGACCTGTCCGGCGATGATGCCGACGTTGGAGCGGATGCTCTGGAGCGCCTCGTCGTCCTCGCTGTTCGGGATGGCCCGGGTGGCGTCGAGGAAGGCGTCGTACTGGCGGTCGGTGCGGCGGCGCGGGTTGGCGATCTGGTAGTCGCTGACCGGACGGCCGTTGGCGAGCGGACCCGCGGAGAGGTCGCGCTCGGCCTGGAGCGTCTGCGCGAGCGCGGTCGCCTCACGGGTCAGCTTGGTCAGCAGCTGCATGTGGTCGAGCTGCTGCATGTCCTGGAGCGACTCGTTGATGCGGATGCCGCCGAGGCTGGTGGCCGCGACCACGGGGAGGGTCAGCAGGGCCACGAGGCGGGTGGAGATGCGCCAGTTGCGGAGGGCTATTCGGGGGCCGGTGGAGTTCTCGGGGGTGGCGGGCGTGGTGCCCTTCTCCCCGCGCGAGGCCGCGTTCGCACCCTGTTCGCCGGGCGTGGCGGACGGGCCCGCGCCGCGTGCGGGACCGTCACCGGACTCGCCGTTCGGGCGCGCGGCCTTGCCCTGCTTCCTGCCCCGGCCGCCCGCTCCGGGCGCCTGCTGGGTGGGGTGCGGGGCCGCGGGACCGCGATCGGCCCCGGCACGCGGTTCCTGCTCCGACGGAGCCTCCGCGCGACCCTTGCGGGCCGGGGCGGAGCCCGCGCCATCCCTCTTGAAACGTCCCTGCACTAGCGTCGCAACCTCTGGACCAGGCGCCCTTTCCGGTCGGAACCGGAGCGGACGGTGTCGGCGTCGATGGGACGCGTGTGCGCGCCCCGGGTGGTCGTCGGTGACCGGCGCAGATCCCCCTTTCCCGCCACTCGGCCGGCGCTGCGTTGCGCCCCCTGCGTGCCGGCGTCGAACCCGCGGCGGTGCCGGAATTCCAGCACAGTGCCGGAACTCCAACAAGGGCTGCGGTCTGTACCGCGCGGGGGATGACCAACCGTACGCATCGCGTCACCCCGTGTAGAAGATGATCACGGAGGTTTCGGACTTTTCCCCTCCAATATCCCGGGGTCCCCGAGTGTCCCAGTCGCGATGATCAGGAGCGGAATGGAGGGTTCAGTGGCAGAATGTCCCTTTCCGTGACTTGACATGCGTGTCCGTAATGAGCGGTATATCCACCCGTTGGTGAGCAAACTCACACGGGAATGGATGTCTCCGCCATGCATTCGAAGGGAACGCCTTGATTTAGCCTGACGCTTTACACCATTCTTCGCGCCCGCACGGGCGCCCGTCCCGGAACAAGGACTGCCAGCGCGATGACTGCACCCACCCCCGCCACCACGGCCAACCCGCGCCGCTCCACCCTCGCCCACCTCGCGGACGCCGCCGCCCTCGGCCGCGGCGCCTCCCCCGAGTACGCGACCGAGCTGCCCGGCGCCACGGCCAACCCGCGCCGCACCGTCCTCATGCAGGCCCCCGCCCCCTACGTGCCGGCCTACCTCGCCGAGGCCTGATCCGCCCCCTCAGCACGCCCGCCACCGGCGATATCCGCCGGTAGGCCGCCCCGCGCCGCGTTAGCCTGGAGCGTCAGACTCCAGCCAGTACCAAGTGAGGGGCGACAGCACTCGTGCGCATCGCCAGATTCTCCATCGACGGCAATGTCGCCTTCGGCGCGGTCGAGGGCGAGGGGCCGGTCGAGTCCGGCGGCCTCGTCCTCGACATCATCAAGGGCATCCCGTACACCGACTTCGAGCTCAGCGGCACCAAGGTCCCGCTGAGCAAGGTACGGCTCCTGCCGCCGGTGCTCCCCAACAAGGTCGTGGCCATCGGCCGCAACTACGCGGAGCACGCCAAGGAGCTCGGCAACGAGGTCCCCGAGGTCCCGGTCGCCTTCTTCAAGCCGACCACCTCCGTCATCGGCCCCGGCGACGCCATCGAGTACCCCTCCTTCTCCAGCGAGCTGCACCACGAGGCCGAACTGGCCGTGGTGATCGGCCGCATGTGCCGCGAGGTGCCCCGGGAGCGCGTCAAGGACGTGATCTTCGGCTACACCTGCGCCAACGACGTGACCGCCCGCGACGTCCAGAAGCGCGAGGTCCAGTGGGCCCGTGCCAAGGGCTTCGACACGAGCTGCCCGCTGGGCCCCTGGGTGGAGACCGACCTCGACCCGAGCGACCTCGCCGTCCAGGCCACGGTCAACGGCGAGCAACGCCAGCTCGGTCGGACGAGCGACATGATCCGCTCCATCGAGGACCTGGTCGTCCACATCACCGAGGCCATGACGCTGCTCCCGGGCGACGTCATCCTCACCGGCACCCCCGCCGGGGTCGGCCCCCTCACCGTCGGCGACGAGGTCGCCGTCACCATCGAAGGCATCGGCACTCTCACCAACAGGGTGATCAAGCGTGGCTAACGCGAACCTCCGCGTCCGTTTCTGTCCGTCCCCGACCGGCAACCCCCACGTGGGCCTGGTCCGCACCGCCCTCTTCAACTGGGCGTTCGCCCGGCACAACCAGGGCACCATGGTCTTCCGCATCGAGGACACCGACGCGGCCCGCGACTCCGAGGAGTCCTACGAGCAGCTGCTCGACTCGCTCAAGTGGCTGGGCCTCGACTGGGACGAGGGCCCCGAGGTCGGCGGCCCGCACGCCCCGTACCGCCAGTCGCAGCGGATGGACATCTACAAGGACGTCGCCGACAAGCTGCTCGCCGGCGGACACGCGTACCGCTGCTACTGCACCACCGCCGAGCTGGACGAGCGCCGCGAGGCCGCCCGCGCCGCCGGGAAGCCCTCCGGCTACGACGGCCACTGCCGGGAGCTGTCGGACGGGCAGGTCGCGCAGTACGAGGCCGAGGGCCGCGAGCCGATCGTGCGCTTCCGGATGCCCGACGAGGCCATCACCTTCACCGACCTGGTCCGCGGCGAGCTCACCTTCACCCCGGAGAACGTGCCGGACTACGGCATCCTCCGGGCCAACGGCGCCCCGCTCTACACCCTGGTCAACCCGGTCGACGACGCGCTCATGGAGATCACCCACGTCCTGCGCGGCGAGGACCTGCTCTCCTCCACCCCGCGCCAGATCGCGCTCTACAAGGCGCTGATCGAGCTGGGCGTCGCCAAGGAGATCCCCGCCTTCGGCCACCTGCCGTACGTGATGGGCGAGGGCAACAAGAAGCTCTCCAAGCGCGACCCGCAGGCCTCCCTCAACCTCTACCGGGAGCGCGGCTTCCTCCCCGAGGGCCTGCTGAACTACCTGTCGCTGCTCGGCTGGTCCTTCTCGGCCGACCAGGACATCTTCACCATCCCCGAGATGGTGGCGAAGTTCGACATCGCCGACGTCAACGCCAACCCGGCCCGCTTCGACCTCAAGAAGGCCGAGTCCATCAACGCGGACCACATCCGCATGCTGGACGTGAAGGCGTTCACCGAGGCCTGCGAGCCCTGGCTCCAGGCCCCGCACGCCCCCTGGGCCGCCGAGGACTTCGACCGCGCGGCCTGGGAGCGGATCGCCCCGCACGCCCAGACCCGGCTGACCGTGCTCTCCGAGATCACGGCCAACGTCGACTTCCTCTTCCTGCCCGAGCCGGTCCTCGACCAGCCCTCCTGGGACAAGGCGATGAAGGGCGAGCCCGCGGCCCTCCTCACCACCGCCCGCGAGAAGCTCGACGCCGCCGACTGGAGCGACCCGGAGTCCCTCAAGAACGCCGTCCTGGCCGCCGGCGAGGCCCACGGCCTCAAGCTCGGCAAGGCGCAGGCCCCGGTCCGCGTCGCCGTCACCGGCCGCACCGTCGGCCTCCCCCTCTTCGAGTCCCTGGAGATCCTGGGCAAGGAGAAGACCCTGGCCCGCGTCGACGCGGCCCTGGCGAAGCTCGCCGCGTAGGCGCCACCCGCCGCACGGGACGGGGGCGGCGGCCGGAGTTCCCTCCGGCCGCCGCCCCCGTCGTCGTACCCGCCCCCCAGGGTCGGCCGCGACGCCGACGGCGAGGCCGCCTGCTCCGCCGCCGGCCTCCGCCCCTTCCGGTTCACCGGGAGCGGGTGAGAACCCCGCCCCTCCGGGGCCCCGGCGGCGTACCGTCGATCCCATGAGCATCCGCGCCGTCCTCTGGGACGTGGACGACACGATCTTCGACTACGCGAGCGCCGACCGCGCCGGGATGCGCGCCCACCTCGCCGCCGAGGGCCTGTCCGGACTGCACGGCTCCGTCGAGGACGCCCTGCGCCACTGGAAGGAGCTCACCGAGCTGCACTGGCGGCGCTACGAGGAGAGGCCCGCGGGCAGCTGGCAGGACCAGCGGCGCCGGCGCGTCCGCGACTTTCTGGAGCGCCCGGCCATGACCGACCCCGAGACCGACGCCTGGTTCGGCCGGTACGTGACCCACTACGAGGCCGCCTGGGAGCTCTTCCCCGACGCCCTGCCCGTCCTCGACCTGCTCGCCCCGGAGTACCGGCAGGCCGTCCTGTCGAACTCCAGCATCCACGCCCAGGAGCCCAAGCTGCGGGCCCTCGGCGTCCGCGACCGCTTCGAGTCCGTCCTGTGCGCCGCCGAGCTGGGCAGCGCCAAGCCGGCCGCCGAGGCCTTCCACGCCGCCTGCGACGCCCTCGGCCTCGCCCCGCGGGAGGTGGCCTACGTGGGGGACCTGCCCGACATCGACGCCCTCGGCGCCCAGGAGGCGGGGCTCCGCGGCATCTGGCTGGATCGCGCCGACAGCGGCGACCGGCCCGGCCTGCACCGCATCACCGACCTGCACCAGCTCCCTCCGCTGCTCCGCGGGGATACCCGTTTTGGAGCACCGTCCACCTTCGGGTAATGTTCTTCCTGCGCCGAGGGGAGCAAGCCGAAAGGCAAGAACCCGGAAAGCGCAAGCCGAGCAAGATCCCCCTCGCGGGGAAGTTGCCCCGGTGGCCTATGGTGTAATTGGCAGCACGACTGATTCTGGTTCAGTTAGTCTTGGTTCGAGTCCAGGTAGGCCAGCTCGCAGAGCTCATCTGCAACCGTGGATGGCATCCACAAAGCCCCCGTTGTGTAGCGGCCTAGCACGCCGCCCTCTCAAGGCGGTAGCGCCGGTTCGAATCCGGTCGGGGGTACAGATCCTTCCCGCGGGATCACTTGGGTAGCGCCCAGGTGGACCCGATGCAGGATCGCTAGGGCCCCCGTTGTGTAGCGGCCTAGCACGCCGCCCTCTCAAGGCGGTAGCGCCGGTTCGAATCCGGTCGGGGGTACGACGCTGGTCTAACCACGTATTGGTCTATGGTGTAATTGGCAGCACGACTGATTCTGGTTCAGTTAGTCTTGGTTCGAGTCCAGGTAGACCAGCTCGGATCTGCGGCGGAGACGCTCGCACGATCCAAAGCCCCCGTTGTGTAGCGGCCTAGCACGCCGCCCTCTCAAGGCGGTAGCGCCGGTTCGAATCCGGTCGGGGGTACGCGAGATGAGAAGCCCTTCCCTTCGGGGGAGGGCTTCTTCGCTGTTGCCCTGACCCGACCCGTGTCCGGACACAACTCCGGCCCACCGCTGCGGCGTTGGAGCGGTGGGCCGGGAACGTACAGGTGAACAGAGGAGAAGGGTCAGCCGTTGCGGCGGAGCGCCTCGGAGAGCCGGGCCGCGGCGTCGATGACCGCCTGGGCGTGCATACGGCCCGGGTGGCGCGTCAGGCGCTCGATCGGACCCGAAACCGACACGGCGGCCACCACGCGGTTCGAAGGGCCCCTCACGGGCGCGGAGACGGACGCGACGCCCGGCTCCCGCTCGCCGATCGACTGGGCCCAGCCGCGGCGCCGTACGCCCGACAGGGCCGTCGCCGTGAAACGGGCGCCCTGGAGACCGCGGTGCAGCCGCTCGGGCTCCTCCCAGGCCATCAGGATCTGCGCCGACGAGCCGGCCTTCATGGTCAGCGTCGAGCCCACCGGGACCGTGTCCCGCAGACCGGACAGCCGCTCGGCCGCCGCCACGCAGATCCGCATGTCGCCCTGGCGCCGGTAGAGCTGCGCGCTCTCCCCGGTGACGTCGCGCAGATGCGTCAGCACCGGCCCGGCCGTCGCGAGGAGGCGGTCCTCACCGGCCGCCGCCGCGAGCTCCGCGAGGCGCGGGCCCAGGATGAAGCGGCCCTGCATGTCGCGGGCCACCATCCGGTGGTGTTCCAATGCCACGGCCAGTCGGTGGGCCGTGGGTCGTGCGAGTCCCGTCGCCGCGACCAGTCCTGCGAGGGTGGCCGGACCGGACTCCAGGGCGCTCAGGACAAGGGCTGCCTTGTCGAGAACGCCTACGCCGCTAGAGTTGTCCATGCAACGATATTCGCGTCTCACTCTGTGAAACGCAAGTTCAATTTCCCGAGGAACTTGTCACTCTGGTGAGGCGGCCGCACAACGGCCCGCACAACGGTCTCTAGTGGTGTCGGCGCAGCCGCCGGCCGGAGGGAAAGCGATGGGTAGGACACTCGCGGAGAAGGTCTGGGACGACCACGTCGTCCGGCGCGCCGAGGGCGAGCCCGACCTCCTCTTCATCGATCTTCACCTGCTGCACGAGGTGACCAGCCCCCAGGCCTTCGACGGCCTCCGGCAGAACGGCCGGCAGGTGCGGCGCCTCGACCTCACCCTCGCCACCGAGGACCACAACACCCCCACGCTCGACATCGACAAGCCGATCGCCGACCCGGTCTCCCGCGCCCAGCTGGAGACCCTGCGCAAGAACTGCGCCGAGTTCGGTGTCCGGCTCCACCCGCTCGGCGACGTCGAGCAGGGCGTCGTCCACGTCGTGGGACCGCAGCTGGGCCTGACCCAGCCCGGCATGACCGTGGTCTGCGGCGACTCCCACACCTCCACGCACGGCGCCTTCGGCGGCCTGGCGTTCGGCATCGGCACCAGCCAGGTCGAGCACGTCCTGGCCACCCAGACGCTGCCCATGGCCCGCCCGAAGACCATGGCCATCACCGTCGACGGCGAGCTGCCCGCCGACGTGACCGCCAAGGACCTCATCCTCGCGATCATCGCGCGGATCGGCACCGGCGGCGGCCAGGGCTACGTCCTGGAGTACCGGGGCTCCGCCATCGAGAAGCTCTCGATGGAGGCCCGCATGACCATCTGCAACATGTCCATCGAGGCCGGCGCCCGCGCGGGCATGATCGCCCCCGACGAGACCACCTTCGCCTACCTCAAGGGCCGTCCGCACGCCCCCGAGGGCGAGGACTGGGACGCCGCCGTCTCCTACTGGAAGACGCTGCGGTCCGACGAGGACGCCGTCTTCGATGCCGAGGTCGTCATCGAGGCCGCCGCGCTGGCGCCGTTCGTCACCTGGGGCACCAACCCCGGCCAGGGCGCGCCGCTTTCGGCGAACGTCCCCGACCCGGCTTCGTACGAAGACCCCTCGGAGCGCCTCGCCGCCGAAAAGGCCCTGGAGTACATGGGGTTGACCGCCGGCCAGCCGCTGCGCGACATCAAGGTCGACACCGTCTTCGTAGGCTCCTGCACCAACGGCCGCATCGAGGACCTGCGCAACGCCGCCTCCCTCCTGGAGGGCCGCCAGGTCGCCGACGGCGTCCGCATGCTGGTCGTCCCCGGCTCCGTCCGGGTCGCCCTGCAGGCCGTCGAGGAGGGCCTGGACAAGGTCTTCAAGGAGGCCGGCGCCGAATGGCGGCACGCGGGCTGCTCCATGTGCCTGGGCATGAACCCCGACCAGCTGGCCCCCGGTGAGCGCTCCGCGTCCACCTCCAACCGCAACTTCGAGGGCCGGCAGGGCAAGGGCGGCCGCACCCACCTGGTCTCCCCCCAGGTCGCCGCCGCCACCGCCGTCCTGGGCCATCTGGCCTCCCCGGCCGACCTGTCCGACGCCGTCACCACCGCGGGGGTCTGAGGAACCATGGAAGCTTTCACCACGCACACCGGCCGGGCCGTCCCGCTGCGCCGCAGCAACGTCGACACCGACCAGATCATCCCGGCGCACTGGCTGAAGAAGGTCACCCGCGACGGCTTCGAGGACGGCCTCTTCGAGGCCTGGCGCAAGGACTCCGAGTTCATCCTCAACCGCCCCGAGCGGCAGGGCGCCACGGTCCTGGTGGCCGGCCCCGACTTCGGCACCGGCTCCTCCCGGGAGCACGCCGTCTGGGCGCTCCAGAACTACGGCTTCAAGACCGTGATCTCCGCCCGCTTCGCCGACATCTTCCGCGGCAACTCCCTGAAGAACGGTCTGCTGACGGTCGTCCTGCCCCAGGAGACGGTCGACGCCCTCTGGCAGCTGACCGAGGCCGACCCCACCGCCGAGATCACCGTCGACCTGGAGGCCCGCAAGGTCCTGGCGGACGGGATCGACGCCGACTTCGAGCTCGACGAGAACGCCCGCTGGCGGCTCCTGAACGGCCTGGACGACATCAGCCTCACCCTTCAGAACGAAGCCGACATCGCGGCCTACGAGGCGGAGCGACCGTCCTTCAAGCCCCGTACAATTACGGCCTGAGCAGCGCTTTTCCAAGACTGCGCCCCCCACCCTCCGGTGGGGGGCGCAGTCGCTTGTTGAGACCCTGTCGGGCGACAACTCGCCCTAGATGGCACAATCGGTGCATGGAACGCGACAGCCAACTCGAGCTCTACGAGGCAGTCGCCGCCCGATTGAAGGAAGCGCACTCCCGAGTGCGCGCACTGCAAGTCCCGGAGGGCGTAAGGATGGCGCTGTCCCGGAAGCTGCTGGTCGTCACGGCCGCGGCGAAGCACGATCTCGCGGACGCGGCAACGCGTCTGGACCGGTTGATGAAGGACCTCGACGAGGGCCGATTCCCTGAAGACGACTGACACCAGGAACTCCGCAACGGCACTTCCGCGTTGCGGCACAAGGGTGATAAGGCCGTTTCGTGTTTGATTTGCGGTATATACATGCCTAACGTGCGAAAACGCTAGAACAGTTTCGTTCCGGCAAAGTCTCCGAAGGGGAAGACGTGAACAAGGCGCAGCTCGTAGAAGCGATTGCCGACAAGTTGGGCGGTCGCCAGCAGGCCGCCGAAGCCGTCGACCACGTGCTCGACGCCATCGTGCGCGCCGTGGTGTCCGGCGACCGGGTCTCGGTCACCGGGTTCGGCTCGTTCGAGAAGGTCGACCGCCCGGCCCGCTACGCCCGCAACCCCCAGACGGGCGAGCGCGTGCGGGTCAAGAAGACCTCGGTTCCGCGTTTCCGCGCAGGCCAGGGCTTCAAGGACCTGGTCAGCGGCTCGAAGAAGCTCCCCAAGGGCGGCGAGGTCTCCGTCAAGAAGGCCCCCAAGGGCAGCCTGACCGGCGGCTCCTCCGCCACCGTGAAGAAGGCCGCGGCGAAGAAGGCCACCACGGCCAAGAAGGCCGCCGCCAAGAAGGCCACGCCGGCCAAGAAGACCACGGCCGCCGCCGCGAAGAAGGCCACTCCGGCCAAGAAGACCACCACCGCGGCCGCGAAGAAGACCTCCGCCGCCACCAAGAAGACGACTGCGGCCGCCAAGAAGACCGCCACCGCCGCCGCGAAGAAGGCCACCACGGCCACCACCGCCAAGAAGGCCACCGCCAAGAAGACGGCCCCGGCCAAGAAGGTCACGGCGAAGAAGGCGCCCGCCAAGAAGACCACGGCGCGCAAGACCGCCACGGCCAAGAAGGCCGCCGCCAAGAAGTAGGACGGTCCCCGCACGTCCGCCGGGCCGGGCTCCCCGCGAGGGAGCCCGGCCCGCGGCGCGTCCGCGCGGCCCGGGGCCGTACGAGGGGGAGCCGGACCCGCCTCGGTTCCGGGCGCACGTCAGGGCCGTGCGCACGACGGGCCGGGGGAGCGGTTCAGAAGGTCTGCAGCGTCACCAGGGTGATCCGCGGGCCCGCGCCCGGCTCGCCCGGCTCGGCCTCGATCCGCACCCGCTGACCCGGCCGCAGCAGCCGCAGCCCGCCCGCGTCGAAGGCCTCGGGACCGAACTCCACGGGGGTGCCGTCGTCGAGCAGCACGCTGCCGCTGCGGGTGTCGGGGTCGTACGTGAACGCGGTCGCCTGCATGCACCGCACCCTATCCGGCCGGTGCCGGCCGCCGGGCCGCCGTCCGCGGGCCGAGCCCCAGCGAACCCGCGGCCTCCAGGTCCTCCCCGGTGTCCACGTCCCGGCGCACGGAATCCACCCCCGCCAGCCGGATTTCCACCGCCCCCGACGACAAATGCCTCAGCCTCGACGGTCCTCCGAAAGCCGGTTCCAATTCCACCCCCGGTGCCGCCGAGAGGAATGTCGTACCTATTTCGGCGGCATCCGCGAGAAATGCCCTCGGGAATTGCCGGGCCGCCGCGAGCACCCGCCCCAGCTCCACCGGGCGCAGCGCCGGCAGGTCCGCGTTCAGCGCCGCCACGCGCGCGTGCGGCCGCCGCTCCCGTATCGCCCGGGCCCCGTGCGCCAGCGCCGCGTTGAGCCCCGCCGCCGGGGAGTCCGGCACGACCCTGGCCCCCAGCGCCGCCAGCGCCCGGCCCGCCGCCGGATCGTCCGTGACCACCACCACGTCCCGGACCTCCGGGCACTCCAGCGCCGCCGCCACGGTGTCCTCGGCGAAGGCCAGGGCCAGCCGCGGGCGCAGCCGCTCCCCGGCCGCCGCGGCGAGCCGGCTCTTCGCCAGGGCCAGGGGTTTCAGGGGTACGACCAGGGACCAGCCGTCGTCCGCATCCGTGTTCATCGCGGCCCATTCTGTCCCGCCCCGGCGGTACGGCCCCGCCCCCGGGGCGTACCGTGTCCTCGACAGAGCAGGACCACGGGGCGACACTTGACCCCCCTGCCGGCCAGACCCGGCAAGTCCCCGCACATCCCGGAGAAAGGTGCCCCGAGTGCCCCGCCGCAGAATCGGCTTCTGGTACCGCCTCGCGGCGGTCATCGCCAAACCCCCCCTGGTGGTTCTGTTCAAGCGGGACTGGCGCGGCACGGAGCACATCCCGGCCGACGGCGGCTTCATCACCGCGGTCAACCACAACTCGTACCTGGACCCGCTGTCCTACGCGCACTACCAGTACAACACCGGCCGCGTGCCCCGCTTCCTCGCCAAGGCCGGCCTCTTCAAGGCCGGATTCGTCGGCACGATGCTCCGCAACACCGGCCAGATCCCCGTCTACCGCGAGACCACGAACGCCCTCGACGCCTTCCGCGCCGCCGTGGACGCCATCGAGCGCGGCGAGTGCGTCGCCTTCTACCCCGAGGGCACCCTCACCCGGGACCCCGACATGTGGCCCATGCCCGGCAAGACCGGCGCCGCCCGTGTGGCGCTGCTGACCAAGGCGCCCGTCATCCCGGTGGCCCAGTGGGGCGCCAACCTCGTGATGCCGCCGTACGCCAAGACGGACAAGTTCAGCCTCTTCCCGCGCAAGACGCTGATCGTGCAGGCCGGCCCGCCCGTCGACCTCTCCCGCTTCGACGGTCTGGAGCCCACCCCCGAGGTGCTGCGCGAGGCCACCGAGACGATCATGAGCGCCATCACCGCCCTCCTGGAGGAGATCCGCGGCGAGCAGGCCCCCGCCGAGCCGTACGACCCCCGCCGCGCCCGCCTGGAGCAGCGCCGCAAGGCCGCCGAGGGAGGCGCCAAATGACCAAGGCCGCCGTCTTCGGCAACGGATCCTGGGGCACCGCCTTCGCCATGGTGATGGCCGACGCCGGCTGCGAGGTGAGCCTCTGGGGCCGCCGCCCGGCCCTCGCCGAGACCGTCAACACCACCCGTACCAACCCGGACTACCTGCCCGGCGTCGAACTCCCCAAGGGCATCACGGCCACCGCGGACGCGGCCGAGGCCGCCGAGGGAGCCGACTTCGCCGTCCTCGTCATCCCCTCCCAGACGCTGCGCGAGAACCTCGCCGCCTGGGCGCCGAAGCTGGGCCCCGACACCGTGCTCGTCTCCCTCATGAAGGGCATCGAACTCGGCACCGCCAAGCGGATGAGCGAGGTCATCACCGAGGTCGCCGACGTCCCCGCCGAGCGCGTGGCCGTCCTCACCGGCCCCAACCTGGCCCGCGAGATCGCCGCCCGGCAGCCCGCCGCCGCCGTCGCCGCCTGCGTCGACGAGTCGGTCGCCCAGCGGCTCCAGACCGCCTGCATGACCCCGTACTTCCGCCCGTACACCAACACCGACGTCGTCGGCTGTGAACTCGGCGGCGCCGTGAAGAACGTCATCGGCCTCGCCGTCGGCATCGCCAACGGCATGGGACTCGGCGACAACTCCAAGGCCACGCTCATCACCCGCGGCCTCGCCGAGACCACCCGCCTCGGCCTCGCCATGGGCGCCGACCCACTCACCTTCTCCGGTCTCGCGGGCCTCGGCGACCTCGTCGCCACCTGCTCCTCGCCGCTCTCCCGGAACAACACCTTCGGCACCAACCTGGGCCGCGGGATGACCCTCCAGGAGGCCGTCGAGGCCACCAAGCAGACCGCCGAGGGCGTCAAGTCCTGCGAGTCCGTGCTCGATCTGGCCCGCCGGCACGGCGTCGACATGCCGATCACGGAGACCGTCGTCTCCATCGTCCACGACGGCAAGCCGCCGACGGTCGCGCTCAAGGAGCTGATGTCGCGCAGCGCCAAGCCCGAGCGCCGCTGAGCCCCGGAGGCCGCCGGGCCGGGGCGCCGCCGAGCCCCGGAGACCGCTGAGCCGGACGCGGGAGGCCGCTGAGCCGGACGCGGGAGGCCGCCAGCGGGGCGCTCAGGAGTTCGGACACCGCAAGGTACGCTCAACGCGATATGAGCGAGAACACCCAGAGCCCCCGCAAGCCGCGCGTGGCCGTCGTCTTCGGCGGACGCAGCTCGGAGCACGCCATCTCCGTCGTCACCGCCGGCGCCGTCCTCAAGGCGATCGACCGGACCAAGTACGACGTGCTTCCCATCGGCATCACCCGGGAGGGGCGCTGGGCGCTGACCGCCGACGCCCCCGAGCGGATGGCGATCGCCGAGCGCGCCCTGCCGGACGTCGACCAGCTCGCCGAGTCGGCGACCGGCGGCGTGGTCCTCCCGGTCGACCCCGCCAGCCGCGAGGTCGTCCTGCACGAGCCCGGCTCCCTGCCGCAGGCCCTCGGCGAGGTCGACGTCGTCTTCCCGATGCTGCACGGCCCCTACGGCGAGGACGGCACCCTCCAGGGCCTCCTGGAGCTCTCCGGCATCCCCTACGTCGGCGCGGGCGTCCTCGCCTCCGCCGTCGGCCAGGACAAGGAGTACATGAAGCGGGTCTTCGTCTCCTACGGCCTGCCCGTCGGCCCGTACGAGGTGATCCGGCCGCGCGAGTGGGACCGCAACCCGGCCGAGGCCCGCAAGAAGATCGTCGAGTTCGCCGCCGACCACGGCTGGCCGCTCTTCGTGAAGCCCGCCCGCGGCGGCTCCTCCGTCGGCATCACCAAGGTCGACGACCTCTCCGGTCTGGACGAGGCCGTCGAGGAGGCCCGCCGCCACGACCCGAAGATCATCGTGGAGGCGCTGCTGCGCGGCCGCGAGATCGAGTGCGGCGTCCTGGAGTTCGAGGACGGCCCCCGCGCCAGCGTGCCCGCCGAGATCCCGCCCGTCACCGACCACGACTTCTACGACTTCGAGGCGAAGTACATCGACTCCGCCTCCGGCCTGGTCCCCGCGCCGATCGGCGACGAGGCCACCGCCGAGGTCCAGCGCCTGGCCGTCGCCGCCTACGACGCGGTCTCCTGCGAGGGCCTGGTCCGCGCCGACTTCTTCCTCACCGAGGACGGCGACTTCGTCATCAACGAGATCAACACCATGCCCGGCTTCACGCCGATCTCCATGTACCCGCGCATGTGGCAGGAGAGCGGCGTCGGCTACCCCGAGCTCGTCGACCGGCTGATCCAGGCCGCGCTGACCCGCTCCACGGGCCTGCGCTGACCCCCTGGGCCCGTCCCCCCGGGGACGGGCCTAACGGCATTCCGGCTCCAGGGCGCACGGCACCGCCCGCTCCACCGGGCCGGCCAGATCCACCAGCGGCCCGATGTCGTGCGCGTACCGCTCGTCCAGCGTCACCTCGACGTACGTCTCCCGGTACACCGAGGTGAACCGGGGGCCGCCCGCTCCGGGCTGCTCCAGCATCCAGCGCACACCCTCGGCGGAGACGCCCTGCGCCTGCGGATCGCTCATCTTTTCGGGCCGGGGGACCCCGCAGCGCAGTACGATCGCTCCGTCACCCCACCCCGCGGTCAGCTCGGAGTCGGGGGACGGATCGCTCCGCTCCCGCCCCGCCACGGTGTCCGGGAGCTCCTGCGCCAGCGCTCGGCAGAGCGCCGCCTCCGCCGGGGGCGGCGTGGGCACCGGCACGGACGCCTGGGCGTCGGCGGAGCAGCCGGTGACGGCCAGCAGCAGGACGGCGGCCGCGGCGGGCAGGCCGAGAGGCCGGTGGGAAGACATCACCGGCCAAGGGTAGACGGGGGCTAGAGATGGACGACCGGGCAGGTCAGGGTGCGCGTGATGCCGTCCACTTGCTGGACCTTCGCGACCACCATGCGGCCGAGCTCGTCGACCGTGTCGGCCTGCGCCCGCACGATCACGTCGTACGGACCGGTCACGTCCTCTGCCTGGATCACCCCCGGGATCTTGGAGATGGTGTCGGCGACGAGCGACGCCTTACCCACCTCGGTCTGAATCAGGATGTACGCCTGTACCACGGAACCTCCAGGGCGGCCACGAGGATCTTGTGGGAGAAAGAGACGCCACGGTACCGCGTCCCCGGAAGCCGCGGGGAGACCCGCGCCTTCCGGGGCGCCCGGAGTGTGGCGTACACAGGACGGAAGTTGACGGTCAACTTGACGGTACCCAGCACGGTGACGGCCCGCGACCCGCGGCGCGAGCGGACGCTCCGCCGACCGCCGGCCGGTACGACGACACGAGGTGAGACGCGGTGAAGGGCACAGTCGGAGAACTGGGCGAGTTCGGGCTCATCAGAGAGCTCACGTCCCGGCTCACCTCCACCCCGGCGGTACGGATCGGGCCGGGCGACGACGCCGCCGTGGTCTCCGCCCCGGACCGGCGCGTGGTGGCCAGCACGGACATCCTGCTCGAAGGACGGCATTTCCGCCGCGACTGGTCGACGGCGTACGACGTCGGCCGCAAGGCCGCCGCGCAGAACCTCGCCGACATCGCCGCCATGGGCGCGGTCCCCACCGCGCTCCTCCTCGGCCTCGTCGTCCCCGCCGAACTCCCCGTCACCTGGCCCACCGAATTGATGGACGGGCTGCGCGACGAATGTCAGGTCGCGGGCGCGGCGGTGGTCGGCGGCGACGTCGTGCGCGGCGACACGATCATGGTCTCCATCACCGCCCTCGGCGACCTCCGCAACCACGACCCGGTCACCCGGGGCGGCGCGGAACCCGGCGACGTCGTCGCCTACACGGGCTGGCTCGGCTGGTCCGCCGCCGGCTACGCGGTCCTCTCCCGCGGCTTCCGCTCCCCGCGCGCCTTCGTCGAGGCCCACCGCCGCCCCGAACCCCCGTACCACGCGGGTCCGGCCGCCGCCGGGCTCGGCGCCACCGCCATGTGCGACGTCAGCGACGGCCTCATCGCCGACCTCGGCCACATCGCCGAGGCCAGCAACGTCCGCATCGACCTGCGCTCCGGGCTCATCGACATCCCCAGCCAGATGCACGACATCGGCCAGGCCGTCGGCGTCGACCCGCTCCAGTGGGTGCTCACCGGAGGCGAGGACCACGCCATCGTGGCCACCTTCCCGCCCGACGTGAAGCTGCCCGCCCGCTGGAAGGTCATCGGCGAGGTCATCGCCCCCTCCGCCCTGCCCCAGGTGACCGTCGACGGCGCCCCCTGGCACAGCGCCGGCGGCTGGGACCACTTCGGGGAGACCGAGTGAGCACCGCCCCGCCGCTCGTCCTGACCGTCGCCGGATCCGACTCCGGCGGCGGCGCGGGCATCCAGGCCGACCTCAAGACCATGCTCGCCCTCGGCGTCCACGGCATGAGCGTGCTCACCGCCGTCACCGCCCAGAACTCGCGGGGCGTCCACGGCGTCTGGGAACTCCCCGAGGAGGCCGTCCGCGCCCAGTACCGGGCCGTCGTCGACGACATCGGCGTCCACGCCGTCAAGACCGGCATGCTCGCCACCGCCCCGCTCGTCGAGACCGTCGCCGCACTCCTCGCGGGAACCCCCGGCGTCCCGGTGGTCGTCGACCCCGTCGGCGTCTCCAAGCACGGCGACCCGCTGCTCGCCGCGTCCGCGCTCGACGCCGTGCGCACGAAGCTGCTCCCCCTCGCGACCGTCGCCACGCCCAATCTGGACGAGGTGACGCAGCTCCTGGACCTGCACGTCGTGTACGAGGGCGACATGAGGCGCGCCGCCGAGGGGATCCTGTCGTACGGGCCGTCCTGGGTGCTGATCAAGGGCGGACACCTGCCCACCGGCCGGGAGGCCGTGGACCTGCTCACCGACGGCGAGGAGGAGCACTGGCTGCGCGCCCCGCGCCACGACAACCGGCACACCCACGGCACGGGCTGCACGCTCGCCTCGGCGATCGCCTCGGGGCTCGCCAAGGGGCTGCCGGTGCCGGAGGCCGTCCGCGCGGCCAAGGAGTACGTGACCGGGGCCATCGCCTCCGGGTTCGCCCTGGGCGAGGGCATCGGGCCGGTGGACCACGGGTGGCGGTTCAGGGGGTAGCGGATCGGCCGTGGCCCGGGGCGGACCCGACTTCCGGGTACCGGTACGGGTCCGGACCTGGAATCGGGGCGTACCCGGATCCGGACATCGCCAGGATCCGGGTACGCCCCGATTCCGGTACCGCCCCGATTCCGGGTACGGCGAAAGGCCGGTTCACCTAGGTGAACCGGCCTTTCAAGGCAACCGCAGGGGCTGCGCTACGACAGAACGTCGCGACTAGCGCGAGACCTTGCCGGCCTTGATGCACGAGGTGCAGACGTTGAGCCGCTTCGGCGTCCGACCGACCACGGCACGCACACGCTGGATGTTCGGGTTCCAGCGACGAGACGTACGGCGGTGCGAGTGCGAAATGTTGTTGCCGAAGCCCGGCCCCTTGCCGCAGACGTCGCAGTTGGCAGCCACGGGTCACTCCAAAGACTTCAGATTTACAGTGAGATCCGGCGCACCGGAATCAGGAGTCTGAAGTGGCTTGCCGGGGATGGCCCGGCGAGTGCCGGGCAACCGAAGCAGCATACAACGCCTGCTCCTGTGGAACGAAACTACCACGGTCAGGGCCGACCCCGTCCCGGCCCCCCGGTCCGGGAACCCCCGGTCTACCCTGCGGTGAGCTTCACCGCCGAAGGAGGACCCCCGTTGTCGCGAGCCCCGCAGCCCTTCGACCACACCGTCCGGAGTGACGAGCGTCTCGTCCTCGACGCCGGGACGGTACGGGCCTGGAGCGCGCGGACGGCCGAGGCGCTCGAACGGGAGCGGGCCGCCATCGACGCCATCAACGTCTACCCGGTCGCCGACGCGGACACCGGCACCAACCTCTACCTGACCGCCGACGCCGCCCACCGCGCCGTCGAGGCCGTCTTCACCGCCCCCGGCGGCTCCGCCCCCGACACCGCCGAGGCCGTACGGGCCCTGGCCCACGGAGCGCTCCTCGGCGCCCGCGGCAACTCCGGCACCATCCTGTCCCAGCTGCTCCGCGGCATGGCCGGGGTGCTCGCCGAGGGCGCCGACGGCGACCACCTCGCCCGCGCCCTCGCCTCCGCCGCCGCCTCCGCCCGCGCCGCCGTCGCCCACCCCGAGGAGGGCACCATCCTCACCGTCGCGGCCGCCGCCGCGGCGGGCTGCGCGGACGGCGGCCCCCTCCCGGACGTGGCCAGGAGGGCCTACGACGGGGCCAGGACGGCCTTGGAGGCCACCCCCGGCCAACTGGCCGTGCTCGGTCGCGCGGGGGTCGTGGACGCCGGCGGACAGGGGCTGGTGGCCGTGCTCGGCGCGCTGGTGGAGACGGTGACCGGCCGGGCGCCGGAACCGCCGCCGGCCCCCACGGGGGTACGGGCCCTCCCGACCGGTACGGGGGAGACCTGCGCGCCCGCCGATCAGGGCCCGGGCCATGAGGGCCCCGGCCACGAGGTGCTCTACCTCCTGGAGGCCGGCGACGAGGCCGTCGAACTGCTCAAGGCCCGGCTCGACGCCCTCGGCGACTCCCTCGTCGTCGTCGGCGGCGACGGGCTCTGGAACGTCCACGTCCACACCGACGACCCCGGCGCCGCCGTCGAGGCCGGCATCGAGGCCGGCCGCCCCCACCGGATCCGCATCACCCACTTCGCGAGCGCCGCCCCCGCGCCCGCCCCCCTCGCCCCGGCCGGAACCGCCGTCCACGCGCGCGAGGAACGGGCCCCCCGCGCGGTCGTCGCCGTCCTCCCCGGCGAGGGCCTCGCCGGACTCTGCGCCGACGCCGGCGCCACCACCGTCCAGGCCCGGCCCGGCGAACCGCCCGCCGGCGACGAACTCCTCGACGCCGTCCGCCGCGCCCACGCGCGCGAGGTGGTCCTCCTGCCCAACGACACCGAGCTGCGGGCCGCCGCCGCGACCGCCGCCGAACGCGCCCGCGCCGAGGGCATCCGGGTCGCCCTCATCCCCACCCGGGCCGCCGTCCAGGGCATCGCCGCCCTCGCCGTCCACGAACCCGGGCGCAGCTTCGACGAGGACGTCGTCGCCATGACCGCCGCCGCCGGCGCCACCCGCTACGCCGAACTCGCCGTCGCCGAACGCCAGTCCTTCACCTCCGCCGGCGTCTGCCAGGCCGGCGACGTCCTCGGCCTGATCGAGGGCGACGTCGCCGTGATCGGCCAGGACCTCACCGACACCGCCCGCACCGTCCTCGACCGGATGCTCCAGGCCGGCGGCGAACTCGTCACCCTCGTCGTCGCCGACGGCACCCCGCCCGGCCTCGCCGACACCCTCGAAGCCCACGTGCGCCGCGGCTACCTGGCCGTCGACACCGTGACGTACCACGCGGGCGAGGGCGCCCCGCCGCTCCTCATCGGGGTGGAGTAGAAGGGCCGCACCGGCAGGTTGTCCACAGGCATCGCCCCGAGTGTCCGTCCCGTGGTGTGCAATGGAACACGTGCCCGCGCTCGACGAACCCCTCAAGAAGTCACTCGGCCCCGCCACCGCCAAGGTCATGGCCGAGGCCCTCGACCTGCACACGGTCGGGGACCTCCTCCACCACTACCCCCGGCGGTACGCGGAGCGGGGTGAGCTGACCACCCTCTCCGACCTGCCGCTCGACGAGCACGTGACGGTCGTCGCCCAGGTCGCCGACGCCCGGGTGCACACCTTCAACGGCGCCAAGGGCCGGAGCCAGCGGCTGGAGGTGACGATCACCGACGGGTACGGCCGGCTCCAGCTGGTCTTCTTCGGCAAGGGCATCCACAAACCGCACCACGACCTGGCCCCCGGCACCCGCGCGATGTTCTCCGGCAAGGTCTCGCTCTTCAACCGGCGCCTCCAGCTCGCCCACCCCGCCTACGAACTCCTCCGGGGCGACGGCGACGTGGCCGTCGACACCTGGGCCGGCGCCCTCATCCCGATCTACCCGGCCACCACCAAGCTGGAGTCCTGGAAGATCGCCAAGGCCGTCGACGCCGTCCTGCCGAGCGCCGCCGACGCCGTCGACCCGCTCCCCGAAGCCCTCCGCGAGGGTCGCGGCCTCGCCGAACTCCCCGACGCGCTCCGTCTGATCCACCGCCCCCGCACCAAGGCCGACGTCGCCGCCGCCCGGGAACGCCTCAAGTGGGACGAGGCCTTCGTCCTCCAGGTCGCCCTCGCCCGCCGCCGGCACGCCGACACCCAGCTCCCCGCCGTCCCCCGCCGCCCGGCCGCCGACGGCCTCCTCACCGCCTTCGACGCCAAACTCCCCTTCACCCTCACCGACGGCCAGCTCAAGGTCTCCAAGGAGATCTTCGACGACCTCGCCACCGACCACCCCATGCACCGCCTCCTCCAGGGCGAGGTCGGCTCGGGAAAGACCATGGTGGCCCTGCGGGCCATGCTCGCCGTCGTGGACGCCGGGGGGCAGGCGGCGATGCTCGCCCCCACCGAGGTCCTCGCCCAGCAGCACCACCGGTCGGTCGTCGAGATGATGGGCGAGCTCGCCGAGGGGGGCATGCTCGGCGGGGCCGAGCGGGCGACCAAGGTGGTGCTGCTCACCGGCTCCATGGGGGCCGCGGCGCGCCGGCAGGCCCTGCTCGACCTGGTGACCGGGGAGGCGGGGATCGTCATCGGGACGCACGCGCTCATCGAGGACAAGGTCAGGTTCCACGACCTCGGCCTCGTCGTCGTCGACGAGCAGCACCGCTTCGGGGTCGAGCAGCGCGACGCGCTCCGGGGCAAGGGGAAGCAGCCCCCGCACCTGCTGGTGATGACCGCCACCCCGATCCCGCGGACCGTCGCCATGACCGTCTTCGGCGACCTGGAGACCTCCGTCCTCGACCAGCTGCCCGCCGGACGCTCCCCGATCGCCAGCCACGTCGTCCCCGTCGCCGACAAGCCGCACTTCCTCGCCCGCGCCTGGGAGCGGGTCCGCGAGGAGGTGGAGGGCGGCCACCAGGCGTACGTGGTCTGCCCCCGGATCGGCGACGAGGAGGACCGGAAGACGGCCGCCAAGCGCAAGCCCTCCGCCGAGGACGACGCCGAGAAGCGGCCCCCGCTCGCCGTCCTCGACGTGGCGGAGAAGCTCGGCTCCGGCCCCCTGGCCGGACTGCGGATCGCCGTCCTGCACGGGCGCATGCACCCCGACGACAAGGACGAGGTCATGCGCCGCTTCGCGGCCGGCGAGCTCGACGTCCTCGTCGCCACCACCGTCATCGAGGTCGGCGTCAACGTCCCCAACGCCACCGCCATGGTCATCATGGACGCCGACCGCTTCGGCGTCTCCCAGCTCCACCAGCTGCGCGGCCGGGTCGGCCGCGGCTCCGCCCCCGGCCTCTGCCTCCTCGTCACCGAGATGCCCGAGGCGAGCCCCGCACGGCAGCGCCTCGGCGCCGTCGCCGCCACCCTCGACGGCTTCGAGCTCTCCCGCATCGACCTCGAACAGCGCCGCGAGGGCGACGTCCTCGGCCAGGCCCAGTCCGGCGTCCGCTCCTCCCTCCGGGTCCTCGCCGTCATCGACGACGAGGAGGTCATCGGCGCGGCCCGCGAGGAGGCCACCGCCCTCGTCCTCGCCGACCCGGAGCTCGACGCCCACCCGGGCCTGCGCACCGCCCTGGACGCCCTGCTGAGCGAGGAGCGGGAAGAGTACCTGGAGAAGGGCTGACCGCGCCCCCGGCCCGTACGGCCATATCCTGGGGCGTACGCACTGGACGACGCAGGACGAGGACACCGATGACCCGCGTGATCGCCGGCACCGCCGGCGGACGGCGCCTGGCCGTGCCCCCGGGCAACGGCACCCGCCCCACCTCCGACCGGGCGCGCGAGGGCCTCTTCTCCACCTGGGAGGCGCTCCACGGCATCGAGGGCACCCGGGTCGCCGACCTGTACGCCGGCTCCGGCGCCGTCGGCCTGGAGGCGCTCTCCCGGGGCGCCGCCCACGCCCTGCTCGTCGAGGCCGACGCCCGCGCCGCCCGCACCGTCCGCGAGAACGTGCGCGCGCTCGGCCTGCCCGGCGCCGAGGCCCGGACCGGGAAGGCCGAGCAGGTCGTCACCGGACCGGCCCCCGCCGAACCGTACGACCTGGTCTTCCTCGACCCGCCCTACGCCGTCGCGGACGAGGAACTGCGCGAGATCCTCCTCACACTGCGCTCGGGGGGCTGGCTGAGCGAGGATGCCGTCGTCACCGTGGAGCGCAGCACCCGAGGCGGCTCCTTCGGCTGGCCGGACGGCTTCGCACCACTGCGGTCCCGTCGCTACGGCGAGGGAACGTTTTGGTACGGTCGCGCCGCCTCTACGTGCGAAGACGCACGATGACCGGACCGGAGAGCGAGGGAACCAGGTTGCGCCGCGCCGTCTGCCCGGGGTCGTTCGACCCCATCACCAACGGACATCTCGACATCATCGCCCGCGCCTCCAAGCTGTACGACGTCGTGCACGTCGCGGTGATGATCAACCAGTCCAAGCAGGGCCTGTTCACGGTCGAGGAGCGGATGGAGCTGATCCGCGAGGTCACCGCCGACTTCGGCAACGTCGAGGTGGAGTCCTTCCACGGCCTGCTCGTCGACTTCTGCAAGCAGCGCGACATCCCCGCCATCGTCAAGGGGCTGCGCGCGGTCAGCGACTTCGACTACGAGCTCCAGATGGCCCAGATGAACAACGGCCTGTCGGGCGTCGAGACACTGTTCGTGCCCACCAACCCCACGTACAGCTTCCTGTCGTCCTCCCTGGTCAAGGAGGTCGCGGCCTGGGGCGGCGACGTCTCCCACCTGGTGCCGCCGCAGGTCCTCGGCCGGCTCACCGAGCGGCTCCGGCGGAAGTGACGCGCGGCCACCGCCGCTGACGCTCCGTCACCTGGTGTCGGACGGGCCGCGACTGCCCTTACAGTCGTCCCGTCCGTCTCCATCCAGCTGTAGAGAGTGGCGAGCACCCGGTGGACGTGCAGAAGAAGCTCGACGAGATCGTCGCGACCGTGCAAGGCGCCCGCTCGATGCCCATGTCGGCCTCCTGCGTGGTCAACCGCGCCGATCTCCTCGCCCTCCTCGACGAGGTGCGGGACGCCCTGCCGAACTCCCTCGCCCAGGCCCAGGAGCTGATCGGCGGGCGCGAGCAGATGGTCGAGCAGGCCCGCCAGGAGGCCGAGCGGATCATCGAGGCCGCCCACGCCGAGCGCGGCACGATCGTCTCCGACACCCAGATCGCCCGGCAGTCCCAGGAGGAGGCCGACCGGATCCTCTCCGAGGCCCGCCGCGAGGCCGAGGAGGTCCGCGCCGAGGCCGACGAGTACGTCGACTCCAAGCTCGCCAACTTCGAGGTCGTCCTCAACAAGACCATCGGATCCGTCGACCGCGGCCGCGAGAAGCTCCTCGGCCGCGGCCCGGGTCTGGACGAGCACGGCTACGCGGACGAGGACGCCCCCGAGTACAGCGCGGACCCGCAGACCCTGATCTCCCGCGCCGACGCGTACGTGGACGCCAAGCTGGGCGCCTTCGAGGCGGTCCTCTCCAAGACCCTGGAGGCCGTCGGCCGCGGCCGCCAGAAGCTGCACGGCCGGATCGCCACCGACGCCCTCGGCGAGCACATGGCCGCCCAGGACGGCCTCGGCGCCTCCGTGCACACCAGCGACGCCGACTACCTCGCCGGCCTCGCGGAGCTCGCCGACCCGGCGCCGGTCGCCCCCGCGCCGCCCGTGCCCGTGCAGGCCCCCGCCCCCGTCGCCGCGCAGATCCCGCCCCAGCAGGACCCGTACGGCTACCAGCAGCAGCCCCCGCAGGTGGACCCGTACGGCTACCAGCAGCAGGACCCCTACGCGTACCAGCAGCCCCAGCAGGTGGACCCGTACGGCTACCAGCAGCAGGACCCCTACGCGTACCAGCAGCAGCCCCCGGTCCAGCCGCAGCCGGCCGCGCTCGACGAGACCAGCTTCTTCGACACGAGCATGATCGACCTGGAGCAGCTGCGCCGGTACGAGCAGGGGCAGTAGCCGGGCCGGTCGCCGGCGGAAGGGCCGGATTGGGCCCTGGGCGAAGCGTCCAGTATCCTGGCCCTTCGGTCGCGTGTATGTCCGCGATCCATGCTGCCCGCGAGCGGCAGCCCCCTGAGACTTGCGACGCGAACGATCCGAAAGCAGGAAGAACCCTGAGCACGCGCCTCGACCACCGCAACCCCCTCGTGTTCGACACACACGAGCTGGGGCGGCGTCCCGGTGCCCTCCAGCGGATCTCCCGCACGATCGACGCGCCCGCCGATCTCGGCGTCGCGGGGGTGGTCGGAGTGCCCGAGGGCGCTCCGGTCGAGATCGAGCTCCGACTCGAGTCGGTCATGGAAGGGGTGCTTGTCACAGGCACCGCCCGTGCATCGGCCGAGGGGGAGTGCGTAAGGTGTCTGGAGCCCGTCGAGTTCGATCTCGACGCGGACTTCCAGGAGATGTTCTCGTACCCCGACTCCGACGACCGGGGCCGCGCCAAGGCGGCCACGGACGACGAGGACGATGAAGACGAGAGCATGACCCCCCTCGAGGACGGCATGTTCGACCTCGAACCCGTGCTGCGTGACGCAGTGGTACTCGCGCTGCCCATGCAGCCGGTGTGCCGGGAGGACTGTGCGGGTCTGTGTTCCGATTGCGGAATCAACCTGAACGACAACCCGGACCACCACCACGACGCCACCGACATCCGTTGGGCGGCACTGCAGGAACTCGCCGGTTCGCTGGGATCCGACGAGAAGGACAACATGAGCGACGCCGCTACCGGTGTCGACGAGAAGCAGGAGAAGTAGCCGTGGCTGTTCCGAAGCGGAAGATGTCGCGCAGCAACACGCGCCACCGCCGGTCGCAGTGGAAGGCTGCGGTCCCCACCCTGGTTTCGTGTGAGCGTTGCCAGGAGCCGAAGCTGCAGCACATCGCGTGCCCGAGCTGCGGCACCTACAACAAGCGCCAGGTCCTCGCGGTCTGAGCGGGCTGGTGAGAGGCACGATGTCTGACAACATCAGCAGCGCCTCGTCCCACACGCTTCTGGAAGGGCGGCTCGGGTATCACCTCGAGTCCGCCCTTCTGGTGCGTGCGCTGACCCACCGCTCGTACGCGTACGAGAACGGCGGTCTGCCCACCAACGAGCGGCTGGAGTTCCTCGGGGACTCCGTGCTCGGCCTGGTGGTCACCGACACCCTCTACCGCACCCACCCCGATCTGCCCGAGGGCCAGCTGGCCAAGCTCCGGGCCGCGGTGGTCAATTCGCGTGCGCTGGCGGACGTCGGGCGTGGTCTCGACCTGGGCTCCTTCATCCGGCTCGGCCGGGGTGAAGAGGGCACGGGCGGCCGGGACAAGGCATCCATCCTCGCCGACACCCTCGAAGCGGTGATCGGCGCGGTCTATCTCGACCAGGGCCTCGAAGCGGCGTCCGAGCTGGTGCACCGGCTCTTCGACCCGCTGATCGAGAAGTCCTCCAACCTCGGTGCGGGCCTGGACTGGAAGACCAGTCTCCAGGAACTCACCGCCGCCGAAGGTCTCGGCGTGCCGGAGTACCTCGTCTCCGAGGAGGGCCCCGACCACGAGAAGACCTTCACTGCTGCCGCCCGCGTCGGTGGTGTCTCGTACGGCACCGGCACCGGCCGCAGCAAGAAGGAGGCGGAGCAGCAGGCCGCCGAGTCCGCGTGGCGCGCGATCCGCGCGGCCGCGGACGAGCGCGCGGCGGCGGCCAAGGCCGCGGCCGAGGCCGGTGAGACCGTCGCGACCGGTGGTTCCGGCGACGTCGGCGGTACCGGTGCCGGCGCCTCCGGCGAGCAGGACCGGAAGGACGGGGCCGCACCGGCCACCGCCTGACCGCTCCGGCGCGACCGCACGCGTCCTTCGCCTCCCTTCAGCGGAGTCTCTCCCCGCCCGCCCCCGCCAGGGGCGGGCGGAGCCGTTTCCGGGAGCCGCTTCCGCCGAGTGGTTTCCGCTGGGCGGTTCCCGGGGGAGGGGCTGTTTCCGGGGGCGGCTCGGACGGGTCCGGGGGCGGCTCGGACGGGTCCGGGGGCGGCTCGGGCGGGTCCGGGGGCGGCTCGGGCGGGTCCGGGGGCGGCTCGGGCGGGTCGGTCCCTGGCGGTAGGCTGCGAGGACCAGCACCCCCACCCCGTACCCCTCCGGAGGACGTCCGTGCCCGAGCTGCCCGAGGTCGAGGTCGTCCGGCGCGGACTGGAGCGCTGGGTCACCGGCCGGACCGTGGCGGCTGTCGAGGTGTTCCACCCCAGGGCGGTCCGCCGCCACCCCGCGGGCGGCGCCGACTTCGCGGCCCGGCTGACCGGGCAGCGCTTCGAGCCGGCCCTGCGCCGCGGCAAGTACCTGTGGCTGCCGCTCGCCGACACCGGCAGCTCGGTCCTCGCCCACCTCGGGATGAGCGGACAGCTCCTGATGCAGCCGGAGTCGGCCCCGGCCGAGAAGCACCTGCGCATCCGGATCCGCTTCACGCCGTCCGACGGCGACTCCGCCGCGGGCACCGCCGGCACCGAGCTCCGCTTCGTCGACCAGCGCACCTTCGGCGGGCTCTCCCTGCACGACTGGGCCCCCGACAGCCCCGACGGGCTGCCGGACGTCATCGGGCACATCGCCCGCGACCCGCTCGACCCCGCCTTCGACGACGCCGCCTTCCACACCGCGCTCAGGCTGCGCCGTACGACGATCAAGCGGGCGCTCCTCGACCAGTCGCTGATCAGCGGCGTCGGCAACATCTACGCCGACGAGGCGCTGTGGCGCGCGAAGCTGCACTACGACCGGCCGACCGCGACCCTGACCCGCCCCCGCTCGGCGGAGCTCCTCGGCCACGTCCGCGACGTGATGCGGGCGGCGCTCGCCGCCGGCGGCACCAGCTTCGACAGCCTGTACGTGAACGTGAACGGCGAGTCCGGCTACTTCGACCGCTCGCTCGACGCGTACGGGCGGGAGGACGAACCCTGCCGCCGCTGCGGGACGCCGATGCGCCGCCGCGCCTGGATGAACCGCTCCAGCTACTTCTGCCCGCGCTGCCAGCGCCCGCCGCGCGTCAGCCCGTGACGGCGGCGCGCCCGGAGTCGTACGCCTCCCGGGCCGCCACGACCTCCGGCATCCGTCCCTCGACCAGCGCGATCAGCCCGACCAGCCGCTCGGCGACGTCCCGCCCGAGCGGGGTGAGCCGGTAGTCGACCCGGGGCGGATTGACCGGCTGCGCCTCCCGGTGCACGAGGCCGTCGCGCTCCAGCGCGTGCAGGGTCTGCGCCAGCATCTTCTCGCTGACGCCGTCGACCCGCCGCCGCAGTTCGTTGAAGCGGAAGGAGCCCTCGTACAGGGCCCCGAGGGTGAGGCTGCCCCAGCGCCCCGTGACGTGCTCCAGGGTGAGCCGCGAGGGGCACGCCCGCGCGAACACGTCGAAGGCGAGATCGTCGGTCATGCCCCTCACCGTACGCGCGGCGGCCACTCACCACCAGAGCGCGCTTTCGGAAAGTCAGTGCCTCAGCGGCCGAAGTCCTGCGTCCACCAGGGGCCGCCGTCGGCGAAGTGGACGCCGACGCCGAGGGTGGTGAGGTCGCAGTTCAGGATGTTGGCGCGGTGTCCGTCGCTGTTCATCCAGGAGACCATCGCGGCGGTCGCGTCGACCTGCCCGCGGGCTATGTTCTCGGCGCCGAGGTTCGTGATGCCGGCGGCCTGGGCGCGGTCCCAGGGGGTGGCGCCGTCGGGGTCGGTGTGGTCGAAGAAGCCGCGGTTCGCCATGTCGGCGCTGAGGTTCCCGGCGAGACGGGCGAGAGAGTCCGAGGGCCGCACGGGGGAGCAGCCGACCTCGGCGCGCTCGACGTTCACCAGACGCAGCACCTCCGCCTCGGCCGCTTCCTCGCGGTCGGCGGTGGAACCGGCGGCGGCCGCCGTCGTCTCCTCGGCCGGGGCCTCCGTGGTGGGCGCGGGCTTCGGCGCGACGGGCCTCGGCTCTGCGGCCTTCGTGCTGGCCGGGGCCTTCGAGGGCTCCGGCTCGGACGTCGGCTTCGGCTTCGGCGCGGACGTCGGCTTCGCCGGGGTGGTCGCGGGCGCCGGGGCGGCGGTGCGCGTCTTCGACGGGGTGGGGGAGGGGGGCGCGGTCTTCGTGGGGGTGGGCTTCGCCGTGGGCTTCGTCTTCGGGGAGGCGGAGACCGGCGCCTTCTTCTTCTCCGGCGCGGCCCTGCCGGTACCCGCGGTGGGTTCCGCCGGGGTGCGGCTCCCCCCGCCCTGCGTGGTCAGCTCGGGGGTCCCCCGGGTCTCCGAGGCGGTCGGGCGGGTGCTGCCCACGCTGCCGGCGGTGAGGGTCTCCCCGCCGGGAAGCAGGCCGGAGGCGACCGCGACGGCGCCGACGGCGACCGCCGCCGAGGCCCCGATCAGTCCGTTGCGGACGGGGTGGCGGCGCTTGCGGCGCGTACCCCCCTGACCGCGCTCGGTGCCGGTCGCGTAGTCTGCCTCGGCGGGCGCGGCGCCGGAGCGACGGTGGCGTCCCATCTGCCCTGCCTCCCTGAGCTGGCTCTCAGCTGGATCGGTTCGCTGGATCTTTGCTGCCTTTGCTTTCGGCATGGGTCGGTGCGGAGCGTGACGCTGCGTACGGACGGCCGAGAGGTGTGCACCCGTGCGGGTGAGGCGCATTCCGTCGGACTGTACGCCATGGGAAGCCGCCGCGACGTGCTGTTCGGGCAATCCGCCCGCTAGCGTGCAGCCATGAGCGACGATGTACGGATGACCGCCTGGGTGCGTGGGCGAGTACAGGGAGTGGGCTTCCGCTGGTTCACCAGGGCAAACGCACTGGAGATCGGCGGCATCGAGGGCTTCGCCCTGAACCTCGACGACGGACGGGTCCAGGTGGTGGCCGAGGGGCCGAGTGACAATTGCCACCGTCTCCTCGACTGGCTGCGATCCGATGACACGCCCGGCCGCGTGGACGGTGTCACCGAGATATGGGACACCCCCCGCGGCGGCTACGACGGCTTCGCCATCCGCTGACCCCACCCCGCACGGACCCCCGCCGGCCCTCCGTCCGACCCCCTTCCCGAGGGGCGGACAGGGGGCCGGTTTCGCGCGCATGAACGGGCGTGAACAGGGGAACCGCCTGGTGGTTGCCAAGATTCGACACTCGTGCAAGGCTTCCGGGACAAGGATGATCGCCGCGCCCCGGGGCAACGGGTCGAGAGGCGCCGCCGCCTGCGACGCGGCCGCGAACTCCCCGTCCGCCCCGCCGATCGGGGCGTGATCGTGTTGACCGTCAAACTTTTTGGTGAGACTCTGGAAGCCCCGCGCACCTTAGCTGTGTGGCAGTAGAACACCGGCACAACACAGGTACTGCCGAGCACCGCGGGTGCGAATCCATCCCTCACGACCCACACCGCAATCGGTCGGTCACTCAGTGTGGAGGACCACTCATCATGGCAAAGGCGCTTCTCGGTTACGTCGGCGGCTCCGACCCGCGACTTCTCTCCGAGATGCGACGGCTTCAGCAGCGTGTCCAGGATCTGGAATCCGAGCTCGTCAGGATCCAGACCGAGAACGACGCGCTCAACGCTGCCGCCGCTCATCAGGGCGAGTCGCTGCTCGACCGCATCGACCTCGACGTACCCCAGGCGGAGCCTGCGCTCACCTGACACCCACAGCCTCTACGGGCTCAGGTGAGAACAGCTGAATAGGCAAGGGGCGCTTCGGCGTCCCTTCTTTTCTTGGCCCCCTCGTCACCCCCGGGTCACCCGTTCCTCACCCGAGGGTCTGCCCTGCGCGATCACGGGCGAAACGCGACACCCCGGGTAGAGTCCCGGGGGTGCACCTCAAGGCCTTGACGCTCCGCGGATTCAAGTCGTTCGCCTCCGCCACCACGCTGAGGTTCGAACCCGGAATCACCTGCGTCGTCGGGCCCAACGGCTCCGGCAAGTCCAACGTCGTGGACGCGCTCTCCTGGGTCATGGGCGAGCAGGGCGCCAAGTCGCTGCGCGGCGGCAAGATGGAGGACGTCATCTTCGCCGGCACCACGGGGCGGCCCCCGCTCGGCCGCGCCGAGGTCTCGCTCACCATCGACAACTCCGACGGCGCCCTGCCGATCGACTACGCCGAGGTGACGATCACCCGGATCATGTTCCGGGGCGGCAGCAGCGAGTACCAGATCAACGGCGACACCTGCCGACTGCTCGACATCCAGGACCTCCTCTCCGACTCCGGCATCGGCCGCGAGATGCACGTCATCGTCGGCCAGGGGCAGCTCGACTCCGTGCTGCACGCCGACCCCATGGGCCGCCGGGCCTTCATCGAGGAGGCCGCAGGCGTCCTCAAGCACCGCAAGCGCAAGGAGAAGGCGCTGCGGAAGCTGGACGCGATGCGGGCCAACCTCGCGCGCGTGCAGGACCTCACCGACGAACTGCGCCGCCAGCTCAAGCCGCTCGGCCGGCAGGCCGCCGTCGCCCGCCGTGCCGTCGTCATCCAGGCCGACCTCCGCGACGCCCGCCTCCGCCTCCTCGCCGACGACCTCGTCCGCCTCCAGCGCGCCCTGGCCACCGAACTCGCCGACGAGGCCGCCCTGCTGGCCCGCAAGGAGGCCACCGAGGAGGAGCTGCGCACCGCCCTCGCCCACGAGGCGGCGCTGGAGGCCGAGGTCCGCGCCCTCGCGCCCCGCCTGGAGCGCGCCCAGCAGAGCTGGTACGCCCTCTCCCAGCTCGCCGAACGCGTCCGCGGCACGATCTCGCTCGCCGACGCGCGCGTGAAGAGCGCCACCGACGCCCCCGCCGAGGAGCGGCGCGGCCGCGACCCCGAGGACCTGGAGCGCGAGGCCGCCCGCGTCCGCGAGCAGGAGGCCGAGCTGGAGGCCGCACTGGAGGCCGCCGAGCGGGCCCTGGAGGACACCGTCGAGCACCGGGCCGAACTCGAACGGGCCCTCGCCGCGGAGGAGCGCCGCCTCAAGGACGCCGCCCGCGCCCTCGCCGACCGCCGCGAGGGCCTCGCCCGGCTCCACGGGCAGGTCAACGCCGCCCGCTCCCGCGCCGCCTCCGCCCAGGCCGAGATCGAGCGGCTCACCGCCTCCCGCGACGAGGCCGCCGACCGCGCCGTCGCCGCCCAGGAGGAGTACGAGCAGCTCAAGGCCGAGGTCGACGACCTCGACGCCGCCGACACCGCGCACGGCGAGCGGTACGAGGAGGCCCGCCGCGCCCTCGCCGACGCGGAGGCCGCGCTGAGCGCCGCCCGCGAGGAGGCCGCCGGCGCGGAGAGCCGCCGGGCCGCCACCCGCGCCCGGCACGACACCCTCGCGCTCGGCCTGCGCCGCAAGGACGGCACCGGCGCCCTGCTCGCCGCCGGCCTCACCGGGATCCTCGGCCCCGCCGCCGAACTCCTCACCGTCACCCCCGGGTACGAGGTCCCCGTCGCCGCCGCCCTCGGCGCCGCCGCCGACGCCCTCGCCGCCGACGGGCCCACCGCCGCCACCGAGGCCCTCCGCCTGCTCCGCAAGCAGGACGCGGGACGCGCCACCCTCCTCCTCACCGCCGACCCCGCGCCCGGCACCTCGCCCCGCCCGCTGCCCGCCGGCGCGCGGGCCGCCGCCGCGCTGGTCTCCGGCCCCGCCGACCTGCTCGGCTCCGTCCGCCGCCTGCTCGACGGCATCG
Organism: Streptomyces sp. NPDC014861; assembly: GCF_043081625.1. Lineage (NCBI taxonomy): Bacteria > Bacillati > Actinomycetota > Actinomycetes > Kitasatosporales > Streptomycetaceae > Streptomyces > Streptomyces sp. NPDC014861. The sequence goes on along the minus strand of NZ_JBIBWV010000007.1, from coordinate 139,833 downwards.
TCGTCGTCGACGGCCTCGACGAGGCCCGCGACCTCGTCCGCGCCCACCCCGCCCTGACCGCCGTCACCGCCGAGGGCGACCTCCTCGGCGCCCACTGGGCCCAGGGCGGCTCCGCCGGCGCGCCCAGCCTCCTCGAAGTGCGGGCCCAGGTCGACGAGGCCGCCGCCGAACTCGCCGAACTGGCCGTCCGCTGCGAGGAGTCGGCCCGCGCCAAGGAGGAGGCCGCCGAGCGCCGCCGGGCCGGCGCGGCGCGCGTCGAGGAGCTCGACGCCCTCCGGCGTACCGCGGACAAGGAGAAGGCGTCCGTCGCCCAGGCGCTCGGACGGCTCGCGGGCCAGGCCAGGGGAGCGGCCGGGGAGGCCGAGCGGACCGCCGCCGCCGTCGCCCGCGCCCAGGAGGCCCTGGAACGCGCGCGTGCCGAGGCCGAGGAGCTCGCCGAGCGGCTGCTGGTCGCCGAGGAGGCGCCCGCCGAGGAGGAGCCCGACACCTCCGTCCGCGACCGGCTCGCCATCGACGGCTCCAACGCGCGCCAGACCGAGATGGAGGCCCGCCTCCAGGTCCGCACCCACGAGGAGCGGGTCAAGGGCCTGGCCGGCCGGGCCGACTCCCTCGACCGGGCCGCCCGCGCCGAACGCGACGCACGCGCGCGTGCCGAGCAGCGCCGCGCCCGGCTCCGCCACGAGGCCCGTGTCGCGGGCGCGGTCGCCGCCGGAGCCCGTACCCTCCTCGCCCACGTCGAGGTCTCGCTGGGGCGGGCCGAACGCGAGCGGGCCGTGGCCGCCGCCGCCCGCGCCGACCGGGAACAGGGCCTCGGCGCCGCCCGCGCCCGCGGCCGGGAGCTCAAGGCCGAGCTCGACAAGCTCACCGACTCGGTGCACCGCGGCGAGGTCCTGGGCGCCGAGAAGCGGCTGCGGATCGAGCAGCTGGAGGCGAGGGCCCTGGAGGAGTTCGGGGTCGAGACCGGCGCGCTCACCGCCGAGTACGGCCCCGACCAGCCGGTGCCGCCGTCGCCGCCCGCGGACGGCGAGACGCTTCCCGGCGCCGCGTCCGACGACGGCTCCGCCACGGGGCCCGACCCGCTCGACCAGCCCCGCCCGTTCATCCGTTCGGAGCAGGAGAAGCGACTGAAAGCGGCCGAGCGCGCCTTCCAGCAGCTCGGCAAGGTCAACCCGCTGGCCCTGGAGGAGTTCGCGGCCCTGGAGGACCGGCACCGCTTCCTCTCCGAGCAGCTGGAGGACCTGAAGAAGACCCGCGCCGACCTGCTTCAGGTCGTGAAGGAGGTCGACCAGCGGGTCGAGCAGGTCTTCACGGAGGCGTACCGGGACACCGCCCGCGAGTTCGAGGGCGTCTTCTCCCGCCTCTTCCCCGGCGGCGAGGGCCGGCTCGTCCTCACCGACCCGGACAACATGCTCACCACCGGCGTCGACGTCGAGGCCCGCCCGCCGGGCAAGAAGGTCAAGCGGCTCTCGCTGCTCTCCGGCGGCGAGCGCTCGCTGACCGCCGTGGCCCTGCTGGTCTCGATCTTCAAGGCCCGGCCGAGCCCCTTCTACGTCATGGACGAGGTCGAGGCGGCGCTCGACGACACCAACCTCCAGCGGCTGATCCGGATCATGCGCGAGCTCCAGGAGTCCTCGCAGCTCATCGTGATCACCCACCAGAAGCGGACCATGGAGGTCGCGGACGCGCTGTACGGGGTGTCGATGCAGGGCGACGGCGTCTCGAAGGTCATCAGCCAGAGACTCCGCTGATCGCCTGCCCGCAACTCCCGGATTTACTCCTTCAAGCAATGAACATAAATGGGCTCATCGCTGGGTAGACGGCGAGCGACCCTGCCTCTTGACTTCAAAACTTGAACGCATAGTCTCTGCAACGTTGCTTTTACCTTCACGTGGTGGGCGGCGCGAACCTGTGCGCCACTGGTAGCCACTGGAAGGGCTGTCCCCCCACCGAGGAGTCCATGTGACCGACACGCAGGCGCCCACGCCGCCGCCGTCCGACGGCCGAGCGGCCCATCCGGACCACCTCGGGCACGTCATCTTCATCACCGCCTCCGCCGCGATGGGCGGCTTCCTCTTCGGCTACGACAGCTCCGTCATCAACGGCGCCGTGGAAGCCATCCGCGACCGCTACGACATCGGCTCCGCGACCCTCGCGCAGGTCATCGCCATCGCCCTGATCGGCTGCGCCATCGGCGCCGCCACCGCCGGCCGGATCGCCGACCGCATCGGCCGCATCCGCTGCATGCAGATCGCCGCCGTCCTCTTCACCATCAGCGCCGTCGGCTCCGCCCTGCCCTTCGCCCTCTGGGACCTCGCCTTCTGGCGGATCGTCGGCGGCTTCGCCATCGGCATGGCCTCCGTGATCGGCCCCGCCTACATCGCCGAGGTCGCCCCCGCCGCCTACCGCGGCCGGCTCGGCTCGTTCCAGCAGGCCGCCATCGTCATCGGCATCGCCATCTCCCAGCTGGTCAACTACGGCATCCTCCAGCTCGCCGACGGCGACCAGCGCGGCGAGATCGGCGGCCTGGAGGCCTGGCAGTGGATGCTCGGCGTGATGGTCGTCCCCGCGCTCCTCTACGGACTGCTCTCCTTCGCCATCCCCGAGTCCCCCCGCTTCCTCATCTCCGTGGGCAAGACCGCCCGGGCCAAGGAGGTCCTCGCCGAGGTCGAGGGCAAGGGCGTCGACCTCGACCGCCGCGTCGCCGAGATCGACCGGGCCATGCGCAGCGAGCACAGGTCCACCTTCAAGGACCTGCTGGTCTCCGGCAGCCGCTTCCGCCTCCTGCCCATCGTCTGGGTCGGCATCGGACTCTCCGTCTTCCAGCAGCTCGTCGGCATCAACGTCGCCTTCTACTACTCCGCGACGCTCTGGCAGTCCGTCGGCATCGACCCGTCGAGCTCGTTCTTCTACTCCTTCACCACGTCGATCATCAACATCATCGGCACCGTGATCGCCATGGTCCTCGTCGACCGCGTCGGCCGCCGGCCCCTCGCCCTCGTCGGCTCCGTCGGCATGGCGATCGCCCTCGCCTTCGAGGCCTGGGCCTTCTCCGCCGACCTCGTCGACGGCAAGCTCCCCGAGACCCAGGGCGTCGTGGCGCTCGTCGCCGCCCATGTCTTCGTGCTCTTCTTCGCCCTCTCCTGGGGCGTCGTCGTCTGGGTCTTCCTCGGCGAGATGTTCCCCAACCGGATCCGCGCCGCCGCCCTCGGCGTCGCCGCCTCCGCCCAGTGGATCGCCAACTGGGCCATCACCGCCAGCTTCCCGTCCCTCTCGGACTGGAACCTCTCCGGCACCTACGTCATCTACACGGTCTTCGCCGTGCTCTCGATCCCCTTCGTGCTCAAGTACGTCAAGGAGACCAAGGGCAAGGCGTTGGAGGAGATGGGCTAAACCCCCGCTGCCCCTCTCCTCACGACGGCTGCCCCGGCCCGAGGCCCTGAGCCCCGAGCCGGGGCAGCACCTCGTCACAGAACAGGCGCACGCTCCGCCACCCTTCCTCCACCGGCATCCCCCCCGCACAGCGGATGCAGCACCAGGCTCTCCAGCCCCAGAGCCGCGCACTCCCCGGGCGTCACCACCCGGTACACCCCCTCCGCCCGCAGCTCCGCCACGCTCGACGCCCCCGACCGCACCGCCGACCTGATGTCCTTCGACTGCCAGGAGGCGTAGGTCCGCGCCTCGTGCAGGAAGTGCTCCCCGTACTCCGCCCAGGTCCGGTCCGGATCCTCCGACACGTGCAGCAGCGGCGTCACCGGGCCCGGCATCATCGTCCAGCCCTCCGTCCCGTACTCCGCGCACCGCTCCGTGTAGTACGCCTCCAGCTCCGGCAGGTGGGCCGAAGGGAAGAAGGGCAGCCCCAGCCGCGCCGCGCGCCGCGCCGCCGCCTTCGACGAACCGCCGACCAGCAGCAGCGGATGCGGCCGGGTGAAGGGCCGCGGGGTGACCCGTACCGTACGGCCCCGGTACGCGAAGGGCTCGCCCGTCCACGCGGCGAGCAGCGTCTCCAGAAGCTCGTCCTGGAGCCGCCCGCGCCGCCCCCAGTCCACCCCTCGCTCCTCGTACTCCTCCGGCCGGTAGCCGATCCCCGCCACCGTCACCAGCCGGCCCCGGCTCAGCAGGTCCAGGACCGCGATGTCCTCCGCGAGCCGCAGCGGGTCGTGCAGCGGGCCGATGATCGCGGAGACCGTGACCGCGATCCGGCGGGTGGCGCCGAAGACCGCGCCCGCGAAGGCGAAGGGGGAGGGGAGCCAGTTGTTCCCCACCCCGTGGTGCTCCTCGGTCTGGACCGTGTCCACCCCGTGCCCGTCGGCGTAGGCGGCCATCTCCAGCGCGGCACGGTACCGCTCCGCCAGCGACTCGGCGGTGGCACGCGGCTCGACCAGGTTGAACCGTACGACGCTGAAGGCCATGGGGGTCCCCTCCGCGGGTGGGCTGCCGGCGAGGGGCGACCATAGCTGACGGAGTGTCAGATGAGAACGGGTCCGGCACCCCGGGAACGCGCGACCCACACTGCGTGCGTACGGCGTCACCGGCCGGGTCGTGTCCGATACTGGGTGACGTTATGGAACTCATCCTTGCTGTAGTCATCGCTCTGGTCGTCGCGGTCGCCGTGACCAGCGGGCTCGTGATCAGCGGTCGCAAGAAGAAGCAGCTGCCGCCGGCCGAACCGCCGTCCACCACGCCGACCATCACCGCTCCGCCCGCCGAGCCGCACGTCGGCGACGAGGCGGAGACGCCGCGGGAAGAACCACGCCGCACCGTCGAGGAGGTCGACCTCCCGACCGCCGATGAGGCGGTCGAGACCCCCGTCGCCGTCGAGGACCCGGTCGTCGCCGAGGCGCCCCCGGCGCCCGAGATCGAGGTCCCCGAGCCCACCGCCGGACGCCTCGTCCGCCTCCGGGCCCGCCTCGCCCGCTCCCAGAACTCGCTGGGCAAGGGCCTGCTGACCCTGCTCTCCCGCGAGCACCTCGACGAGGACACCTGGGAGGAGATCGAGGAGACCCTCCTCACCGCCGACGTCGGCGTCGCCCCCACCCAGGAACTGGTCGAGCGGCTGCGCGAGCGCGTCAAGGTCCTCGGCACCCGCACCCCCGAGGAGCTCCGCGGCCTGCTCCGCGAGGAGCTGATCGCCCTCCTCGGCGACCACGACCGCACCGTCCACACCGAGAGCCCCCAGGACGTCCCCGGCGTCGTCATGGTCGTCGGCGTCAACGGCACCGGCAAGACCACCACCACCGGCAAGCTCGCCCGCGTCCTGGTCGCCGACGGCAAGTCCGTCGTCCTCGGCGCCGCCGACACCTTCCGCGCCGCCGCCGCCGACCAGCTCCAGACCTGGGGCGACCGCGTCGGCGCCCGCACCGTCCGCGGCCCCGAGGGCGGCGACCCCGCCTCGATCGCCTACGACGCCGTCAAGGAGGGCATCGCCGAGAAGGCCGACGTCGTCCTCGTCGACACCGCCGGCCGCCTCCACACCAAGACCGGCCTCATGGACGAGCTCGGCAAGGTCAAGCGCGTCGTCGAGAAGCACGGCCCGCTCGACGAGATCCTCCTCGTCCTCGACGCCACCACCGGCCAGAACGGCCTCATCCAGGCCCGCGTCTTCGCCGAGGTCGTCGACATCACCGGCATCGTCCTGACCAAGCTCGACGGCACCGCCAAGGGCGGCATCGTCATCGCCGTCCAGCGCGAGCTCGGCGTCCCCGTCAAGCTCATCGGCCTCGGCGAGGGCCCGGACGACCTGGCACCCTTCGAGCCCGCCGCCTTCGTCGACGCCCTCATCGGCGACTGACCTCCGCGACGCCACGCGAAAGGGCCCCCGCCGACCACGGCGGAGGCCCTTTCGCGTACGCCGACGGTCAGACGTGCGTCCGATGGCACATGTACGCGAGCGTGCCGAGCAGCAGCCGGGCCTGGGGCGGCGCCCCCGCCGTGTCCAGCGTCGGCGGCCGCAGCCAGCGCACCGGACCCAGGCCGCCCAGGTTCGACGGGGGAGCGGTGATGTGGCCGCCCGGTCCCAGACAGTGCAGGTCCAGGTCCGCGTCGTCCCAGCCCATCCGGTACAGCAGCCGCGGCAGCTCCGCCGCCGCGCCCGGCGCGACGAAGAACTGCGCACGGCCGGTCGGCGTCGCGCAGACCGGCCCCAGCGGCAGCCCCATCCGCTCCATCCTGACCAGCGCCCGCCGGCCCGCCGCCTCCGCCACCTCGATCACGTCGAAGGCGCGGCCCACCGGCAGCAGCAGCGCCGCCCCCGGGAACTCCGCCCACGCCTCGGTCGCGACGTCGAGCCCCGCGCCCGCCGGGACCGGCGACGCGAAGGAGAGGGGATGCGCGCCCGGAGCCGCGCAGGCCCGGTCGCCGCAGGAGCACTGGCCGGAGACGGCCCGCGCGCCGGGCTGGACGTCCCAGCCCCAGAGTCCGGTGTACTCGGCCACCGCCGTGCACTCGGTGGTGCGTGCGCGGCGGCGTGAGCCGGACCGCATCTCGCGGATGCCGCCGATCGTGAAGCCCATGCCCCCTCCAACGGGTCGGACGCGCCGGTGGTTACGACCCGGAACACATGTGTCACGCTCGGTGACGCCACGCCCGGGGGTGCTCGCCCGGGGTGGCGCTCGGGTGCGAACGGGGTGGTGCGCCCGGTGGCGCACGCCTCTGCGCGCTCCCGTCCGCCGACGCCGGGTCGTCGCATGTCAAGTGAATCGTGTGGAGCGCCCGGCGAGTTCATTCGAAGGGGTGGCGAATGGTGGCGTTTCTTGAAACGCCCTCACGGCAGGGGTGATCGTAGGATTACTTTCGGTACCCGAACCTCGGAGGGCATGCACGGGTGGGTATGCCGGAGGCAACCCGGTTTCCCGTTCGAAGGAGGCGGAACACCGAGCGGAGCGCCGCCGGACGCGGCATTCTGATAGGGGTTCGCACGACAGGCAATCAGGTGGATGGGGGCGTTCCAGTGGGCGGCAGCGGCACAGACGGTACGAATGCCGGCAAGCGCCCCAACGAGCGGCTCGGCTCGTGGTTCGTGCGCAGCGGCTGGTCCAAGGGCGAGCTGGCCCGCCAGGTCAACCGCAGGGCCCGCCAGATGGGCGCCCACCACATCTCCACCGACACCTCCCGCGTCCGCCGCTGGCTCGACGGCGAACAGCCCCGCGAACCCATCCCGAGAATCCTCTCCGAACTGTTCTCCGAGCGCTTCGGCTCCGTCGTCGCCATCGAGGACCTCGGACTGCGCACGGCCCACCAGACGCCCTCCGTCTCCGGCGTCGACCTCCCCTGGGCCGGACCCCAGACCGTCTCCCTGCTCAGCGACTTCTCCCGCAGCGACCTCATGCTCGCCCGGCGCGGCTTCCTCGGCTCCTCCCTCCAGCTCGCCGCCGGACCCGCCCTCATCGAGCCCATGCAGCGCTGGCTGGTGCCCACCCCCGCCGGCGAGCCCGCCCCCGGCGACCCCGCACCCGACGGCCGCCGCCCGCACCGCCTCTCCGAGATCGAGCTCGACCTCCTCGAATCCACCACCGCCATGTTCCGCAAGTGGGACGCCCAGTGCGGCGGCGGCCTGCGCCGCAAGGCCGTCGTCGGCCAGCTCCACGAGGTCACCGACCTCCTCCAGGAGTCCCAGCCCGCCGCCACCGCCAAGCGCCTCTTCACCGTCGCCGCCGAACTCGCCGAACTCGCCGGGTGGATGAGCTACGACGTGGGCCTCCAGCCCACCGCCCAGAAGTACTTCGTCCTCGCCCTCCACGCCGCCAAGGAGGCCGGCGACAAGCCGCTCGGCTCGTACATCCTCTCCTCGATGAGCCGGCAGATGATCCACCTCGGCCGCCCCGACGACGCCCTCGAACTCATCCACCTCGCCCAGTACGGCAGTCGGGACTGCGCCACCCCCCGCACCCAGGCCATGCTGTATGCGATGGAGGCCCGCGCCTACGCCAACATGGGCCAGCCCTCCAAGTGCAAGCGGGCCGTCCGGATGGCCGAGGACACCTTCTCCGACGCCGACCTCGAAGGCGGCCCCGAGCCCGACTGGATCCGCTTCTTCACCGAGGCCGAGCTCAACGGCGAGAACTCCCACTCCTACCGCGACCTCGCCTACGTCGCCGGCCGCTCCCCGACCTACGCCTCCCTCGCCGAGCCCGTCATGGAGCGGGCCGTGGAGCTCTTCGGGAAGGACCCCGACCACCAGCGGTCGTACGCCCTCAACCTCATCGGCATGGCCACCGTCCACCTGCTCAAACGCGAGCCCGAGCAGTCCGTCGTCCTCGCCGAGAAGGCCCTCGGGGTCGCCCGCTCCATCCGCTCCGAGCGGGTCAACAACCGGCTCCGCAAGACCGTCGACACCGCCGCCCGCGACTTCGGCGACGTCGCCGAGGTCCTCGACCTCACCGACCGGCTCACCCTGCTCCTGCCCGAGTCCGCCGAGGCCGTCTGACCGCCCCGCCGACTCCCGCGAGCCCCCGCACCCCGGCCGCGCCGGACGTCCCGTACTGCCCGACTCGGCTCCCCCGCCGCTCAGGACACACGGACGCCGGCGCGGCCGGTCCACGTCCCGGACCCGCCGCCGCCCCGCCCCCCGCACGCCCGGGCTCCGGACCCGCCGCCCCCGCCCGCCCGGGCTCCGCCCCGGCCTCCCGCCCGGCCGGCCGGGAGCGTACGCCCGTTACCTCCCTGTGACCCGGGCGTTCACGGTCACGTAACACACCCCCGTCCTTCGTCACTGCCCCGAAACATCGAGCGGCATCGTCGGAAACCGCGCTGCGCGAATCTCTGGCCCATAACCGGCCACCCCTCAGGCCGCCGCTCACCGCCGGCCCCGCCCCGCACAGGCCGCATCCGACGACGAGGAGACGCCGATGGCACCAGCCATCACGACCCTGGCAGCAGACGCCCCCGAGCTGTCCGCCGCCAACACCGGGTTCATGCTCATCTGCACCGCCCTGGTCATGCTGATGACCCCGGCCCTCGCCTTCTTCTACGGAGGCATGGTCCGCGTCAAGTCCACCCTCAACATGCTGATGATGAGCTTCATCAGCCTCGGGATCGTCACGATCCTCTGGGTGCTCTACGGCTTCAGCGTCGCCTTCGGCACCGACACCGGCGGCATCGTCGGCTGGTCCTCCGACTACCTCGGCCTCAGCGGCATCGGCGTCACCGAACTCTGGGACGGCTACACCATCCCCGTCTTCGTCTTCGCCGCCTTCCAGCTGATGTTCGCCATCCTCACCCCGGCCCTCATCAGCGGCGCCCTCGCCGACCGCGTCAAGTTCACCGCCTGGGCCCTCTTCATCGCCCTCTGGGTCACCGTCGTCTACTTCCCCGTCGCCCACTGGGTCTGGGGCACCGGCGGCTGGCTCTTCGAGATGGGCGTCATCGACTTCGCCGGCGGTACGGCCGTCCACATCAACGCCGGCGCCGCCGCCCTCGGCGTCATCCTCGTCATCGGCAAGCGCGTCGGCTTCAAGAAGGACCCGATGCGCCCGCACAGCCTCCCGCTGGTGATGCTCGGCGCCGGCCTCCTCTGGTTCGGCTGGTTCGGCTTCAACGCCGGCTCGTGGCTCGGCAACGACGACGGCGTCGGCGCCGTGATGTTCGTCAACACGCAGGTCGCCACCGCCGCCGCCATGCTCGCCTGGCTCTTCTACGAGAAGATCCGGCACGGCGCCTTCACCACCCTCGGCGCCGCCTCCGGCGCCGTCGCCGGCCTCGTCGCCATCACCCCCGCGGGCGGCTCCTGCTCCCCGCTCGGCGCCATCGCCATCGGCGCCGTCGCCGGCCTCGTCTGCGCCATGGCCGTCGGCCTCAAGTACAAGTTCGGCTACGACGACTCCCTCGACGTCATCGGAGTCCACCTCGTCGGCGGTGTCATCGGCTCCCTCCTCGTCGGCTTCTTCGCCACCGGCGGCGTCCAGTCCGAGGCCAAGGGCCTCTTCTACGGCGGCGGCCTGGAACAGCTCGGCAAGCAGGCCGTCGGCGTCTTCGCCGTCCTCGCCTACTCTCTGATCGCCTCCGCGATCCTCGCCCTGATCATCGACAAGACCATGGGCATGAGGGTCAGCGAGGACGACGAGGTCTCCGGCATCGACCAGGTCGAGCACGCCGAGACCGCCTACGACTTCAGCGGAGCCGGCGGCGGCGCCAGTGGGCGCACCGCCGCCGCCCCCGCCCCGGTCGTCACGGAGAACAAGAAGGTGGACGCATGAAGCTCATCACCGCGGTCGTGAAGCCGCACCGGCTCGACGAGATCAAGGAGGCCCTCCAGGCCTTCGGGGTCCACGGCCTCACCGTCACCGAGGCCAGCGGATACGGACGCCAGCGCGGCCACACCGAGGTCTACCGCGGAGCCGAGTACACCGTCGACCTCGTCCCCAAGATCCGCATCGAGGTCCTCGTCGAGGACGAGGACGCCGAGCAGCTCATCGACGTGGTCGTGAAGGCCGCCCGCACCGGCAAGATCGGTGACGGGAAGGTCTGGAGCGTGCCGGTCGAGACCGCGGTCCGCGTCCGCACGGGCGAGCGCGGCCCGGACGCGCTGTAGGAGCGGGCCCCAGGGGGTACGGCTCAGGGGGAACACGGCTTCCAGGGGTACGGCCTCGGGACCGGAGGCCGTACCCCTGGAGCCGTACCCCCGTAGTCGTACCCCCGAGGCCGTACCTCCCGCCCGCCGAGTCCCGCCCGGCCACCGGCCACCCCGTCACCCGCCACCCGCCACCCCTCCACCCCGCCGCCCCGCAGAGCGAAGGAGCCGTCGGTGACCACCCTCGAACCGCAGGACGCGACCGAAGAGCAGGGAGCCGGAGGCTACGCGGCGGCCCGGCTGCGACTCCTCCAGGAGAAGGCGCCGTCCGGGCCCGAGCGCCGCGGCGCCCTCGCCCGCCTCACCGACGACTGGCTGGCCGGACTCCTCACCGCCGCGGCACCGCCCAAGGGGATCGCCCTCGTCGCCGTCGGCGGCTACGGCCGGGCCGAACTCTCCCCGCGCAGCGACCTCGACCTCCTCCTGCTCCACGACGGCAGCCTCCCTCCGGAGACCGTCGCCGCCGTCGCCGACCGCCTCTGGTACCCCGTCTGGGACCTCGGGATCGCCCTCGACCACTCCGTCCGCACCCCCGCCCAGGCCCGCGCCACCGCCGCCGAGGACCTCAAGGTCCAGCTCGGCCTCCTCGACGCCCGGACACTCGCCGGCGACACCGCCCTCGCCGCCGCCCTCCGCTCCACCGTCCTCGCCGACTGGCGCAACCAGGCCGTCCGCCGCCTCCCCGAACTCGCCGAACTCTGCCGCGACCGCGCCGACCGCGCGGGCGAGCTCCGCTTCCTCCTCGAACCCGACCTCAAGGAGGCCCGCGGCGGCCTCCGCGACGCCCAGGCCCTGCGCGCCGTCGCCGCCTCCTGGCTCGCCGACGCCCCCCGCGACGGCCTCGACACCGCCCGCCGCCGCCTCCTCGACGCCCGCGACGCCCTCCACCTCGCCACCGGCCGCGCCACCGACCGCCTCGCCCTCCAGGAACAGGACGCCGTCGCCGAACAACTCGGCCTCCTCGACGCCGACACCCTCCTCCGCGAGGTGTACGAGGCCGCCGGCATCGTCACGTACGCCGCAGACATCACCTGGCGCGAGGTCGGCCGCGTCCTCAAGGCCCGCTCCGCCCGCCCCCGCCTCCGCGCCCTCCTCGGCCGCGCCGGCGACCGGAAGCAGCCCGCCGAACGCACCCCGCTCGCCGAAGGCGTCGTCGAGATGGACGGCGAGGTCGTCCTCGCCCTCCCGCAGCCGCCCGGCTTCGCCCGGACGCCCGGCACCTCCCTCGCCCGCCCCGAACGCGACCCCGTCCTCCCGCTGCGCGCCGCCGCCGCGGCCGCCCAGCACGGCCTGCCGCTCTCCCCGCACGCCGTACGCCACCTCGCCGCCACCGCGAAGGCCCTGCCCGTCCCCTGGCCGGCCGAGGCCCGCGAAGCCCTCGTCACCCTCCTCGGCGCCGGCGCCCCCACCGTCCCCGTCTGGGAGGCCCTGGAGGCCGAAGGACTGGTCACCCGCCTCCTGCCCGACTGGGAACGGGTCCGCCACCGCCCCCAGCGCAACCCCGTCCACACCTGGACCGTCGACCGGCACCTCGTCGAGACCGCCGTCCGCGCCGCCTCCCTCACCCGCCGCGTCGGCCGCCCCGACCTCCTCCTCGTCACCGCCCTCCTCCACGACATCGGCAAGGGCTGGCCCGGCGACCACTCCGTCGCCGGCGAGACCATCGCCCGCGACCTCGCCGCCCGCATGGGCTTCGACCGCACCGACACCGCCACCATCGCCACCGTCGTCCGCCACCACCTCCTCCTCGTCGACACCGCCACCCGCCGCGACCTCGACGACCCGGCCACCGTCGAAGCCGTCGCCACCGCCGTCGGCACCGTCGGCACCCTCGAACTCCTCCACGCCCTCACCGAGGCCGACGCCCTCGCCACCGGACCCGCCGCCTGGTCCGCCTGGCGCGCCTCCCTCGTCGCCGACCTGGTCAAACGCGTCACCGGCGTCCTCGCCGGCGAGCCGCTGCCCGACCCCGAGGCCGCCGCGCCCAGCGCCGAACAGGAACGCCTCGCCGTCGAGGCGCTGCGCACCGGCGAACCCGTCCTCGCCCTGCACACCCGCGACGAACAGCCCCTCGACCCCGACGACGAGCCCGCCCCCGTCGGCGTCGAACTCCTCATCGCCCTCCCCGACCAGCCCGGCGTCCTGCCGGCCGTCGCCGGCGTCCTCGCCCTCCACCGGCTCACCGTCCGCGCCGCCGAGCTGCGCGCCGTGGAACTCCCCACCGAACTCGGCACCGGGTCCGTCCTCGTCCTCGCCTGGCGCGTCGCCGCCGAGTACGGCTCCCTGCCCCAGGGCCACCGGCTCCGCGCCGACCTGCTGCGCGCCCTCGACGGCACGCTCGACATCCCCGCCCGGCTCGCCGAGCGCGAGTCCGCCTACCCGCGCCGCCGCGGCGTCCAGGCCCCGCCGCCCCGCGTCACCGTGGCCCCCGCCGACTCCCGCCTCGCCACCGTCCTGGAGGTCCGCGCCCAGGACGCCCCGGGCCTGCTCCACCGGATCGGCCGCGCCCTGGAGGGAGCGGCGGTACGCGTCCGCAGCGCCCACGTCTCCACCCTCGGCGCCAACGCCGTGGACACCCTGTACGTGACCCGCCCCGACGGCTCCCTCCTGCCGGACGAGGAGGCCATCGACCTGGCCAGGGCGCTGGAGGAGGCGCTGGGGTGACCTGGGGCGCCGTGTGTCGTCGAGCACCGCGTGCTCCCCGCCGGCGGGGATGGTCCGCTCCGCGGCGATGGCCGGCTCTCCGAGGCGGCGTGCTCCCTGCTCCTGCGGGGATTCCGCCCTCACCGGTCTTCTTCGACCGGCGAGGTCGGCTCCGTCCCGGGGCCGGATACCCTGGGTGGCGACCATCCGCCCCGACCCGAGGATCGCGACCAACGTGTTCGATACGCTTTCCGACCGCCTCAGCGCGACTTTCAAGTCCCTCCGGGGCAAAGGCCGCCTCTCCGAACAGGACATCGACAGCGCGGCCCGGGAAATCCGTATCGCCCTCCTCGAGGCCGATGTCGCCCTGCCCGTCGTCCGCGCGTTCATCAAGAACGTCAAGGAGCGGGCCCTCGGTGCCGAGGTCTCCAAGGCGCTGAATCCCAGCCAGCAGGTCATCAAGATCGTCAACGACGAGCTGATCGCGATCCTCGGCGGCGAGACCCGCCGCCTGCGGTTCGCCAAGACCGCGCCCACCGTGATCATGCTCGCCGGTCTCCAGGGTGCCGGTAAGACCACCCTCGCCGGAAAGCTCGGCCTCTGGCTGAAGGGGCAGGGCCACTCGCCGCTGCTCGTCGCCTGCGACCTCCAGCGCCCCAACGCCGTCAACCAGCTCTCGGTCGTCGCCGACCGCGCCGGCGTCGCCTTCTACGGCCCGCAGCCCGGCAACGGCGTCGGCGACCCGGTCCAGGTCGCCAAGGACTCGATCGAGTACGCGCGCTCCAAGGTCTTCGACGTCGTCATCGTCGACACCGCCGGCCGCCTCGGCATCGACCAGGAGCTGATGCAGCAGGCCGCGGACATCCGCGACGCCGTCAGCCCCGACGAGATCCTCTTCGTCGTCGACGCCATGATCGGTCAGGACGCGGTCAACACCGCCGAGGCCTTCCGCGACGGCGTCGGCTTCGACGGCGTCGTGCTCTCCAAGCTCGACGGCGACGCCCGCGGTGGTGCCGCGCTCTCCATCGCACACGTCACCGGCAAGCAGATCATGTTCGCCTCCAACGGCGAGAAGCTGGACGAGTTCGACGCGTTCCACCCGGACCGCATGGCGTCCCGCATCCTCGGCATGGGCGACATGCTGTCGCTCATCGAGAAGGCCCAGCAGACCTTCGACGAGGAAGAGGCCGCCAAGATGGCCTCGAAACTCGCGTCGAAGAAGGGCCAGGACTTCACCCTGGACGACTTCCTCGCCCAGATGGAGCAGGTCCGCAAGATGGGCTCCATCAGCAAGCTGCTCGGCATGCTGCCCGGCATGGGGCAGATGAAGGAGCAGATCGCCAACATCGACGAGCGGGACGTGGACCGTACCGCCGCCATCATCAAGTCGATGACCCCGGGCGAGCGCCAGGACCCCACGATCATCAACGGCTCCCGCCGCGCCCGTATCGCCAAGGGCTCCGGTGTCGAGGTCAGCGCCGTGAAGGGCCTGGTCGAGCGGTTCTTCGAGGCCCGCAAGATGATGTCCCGCATGGCCCAGGGCGGCGGTCTGCCCGGCATGCCCGGCATCCCGGGCATGGGCGGCGGCCCCGGCCGGCAGAAGAAGCAGGTCAAGCAGGCCAAGGGCAAGCGCAAGAGCGGCAACCCGATGAAGCGGAAGGCCGAGGAGCAGGCCGCCCAGGAGAAGCGGGAGCAGGCCCAGCAGGGCGGCGCCTTCGGGCTGCCGGGCGCCGGCCAGGGCCCGCAGGACTTCGAGCTGCCGGACGAGTTCAAGAAGTTCATGGGCTGACGCTCCGGCGACGCCCTGAGCAATCCGGCGATGCCCTGAGCCATCAAGCGACGTCCTGAGCGATCCGGCGACGCACGGGAGGAGGGGTCCGCGGCGGTACGAAACCGCCCCGGGCCCCTTTTCGTCCACCCGGTCCACCCGGAATGCCGTGTTCGTCACGATCTTCGATACTGAGGCCACTGCCGCCCCGAGGAGAGCGACGTGGCCAACCCCGTACCCCCGCGCGACCGGACCGACCAGCCCTGGCGCTCGGAAGGGGCGCCGCCGCCCCCGCCTCCCAAGAAGAAGATGCCCGGAGGCTGGGGCAGCCTCATCCTCACCGCGCTCGCCGTCTACCTCATCGCCAACCTCGTGCTCTCCTTCTTCAACGAGGGCGACGGGCCGACGATCTCGTACACCGAGTTCAACAAGCAGGTCACCGCGGGGAACGTCACCAAGATCTACTCCAAGGGCGACGCCATCCAGGGCCAGCTCAAGGAGAAGCAGCCGGTCCCCGACGGCAAGGGCGACTACACCAAGTTCCAGACCCAGCGGCCCGCCTTCGCCGACGACGACCTGTGGGCGCAGCTCACCAAGCAGAAGGTCACCGTCACCGCGGAGCCCGTGGTGCAGGAACGCTCCTTCCTCGCCAATCTCCTCCTCTCCCTCGCCCCGATGCTCCTCCTCGTCCTCCTCTGGGTCTTCATCGCGCGCCGGATGAGCGCCGGCATGGGCGGCGCCGGCGGCATGCTCGGCCGCAAGCAGCCGCCCAAGCCGGTCGAGGTGGAGGGCGGCAAGCGCACCACCTTCGCCGACGTCGCCGGCATCGACGAGGTGGAGGGCGAGCTCAACGACGTCGTCGACTTCCTCAAGAACCCGCAGGCCTACCGCGACATGGGCGCCAAGATGCCCCGCGGCGTCCTCCTCGCCGGGCCGCCCGGCACCGGCAAGACCCTCCTCGCGCGCGCCGTCGCCGGCGAGGCGGGGGTGCCGTTCTTCTCGGCCTCCGCCTCCGAGTTCATCGAGATGATCGTCGGCGTCGGCGCCTCCCGGGTCCGCGAACTCTTCGCCGAGGCCCGCAAGGTCGCCCCCGCGATCATCTTCATCGACGAGATCGACACCATCGGACGCGCCCGCGGTGGCGGCTCCGGCATGGGCGGCCACGACGAGCGCGAGCAGACGCTCAACCAGATCCTCACCGAGATGGACGGCTTCACCGGCTCCGAGGGTGTCATCGTCCTCGCCGCCACCAACCGCGCCGACGTCCTCGACCCTGCCCTCACCCGCCCCGGCCGCTTCGACCGGATCGTCCACGTCAACCCGCCCGACCGGGGCGGCCGCGAGGCCATCCTCAAGATCCACACCCGGCAGATCCCGCTCGCCAAGGACGTCGACCTGGAGCAGGTCGCCCGCACCACCCCCGGCATGACCGGCGCCGAACTCGCCAACCTCGCCAACGAGGCCGCCCTCCTGGCCGTCAAGCGGGAACAGAAGTCCGTCACCCAGTCCGACCTCTCCGACGCCCTGGAGAAGGTCCAGCTCGGTGCCGAACGCCCCCTCGTCATGCCCGAGGAGGAACGCCGCCGCACCGCCTACCACGAGAGCGGTCACGCCCTCCTGGGCATGCTCCAGCCGGGCGCCGATCCCGTCCGCAAGATCACCATCGTGCCGCGCGGGCGCGCCCTCGGCGTCACCCTCTCCACCCCCGACGCCGACAAGTACGCCTACACCGAGGAGTACCTGCGCGGCCGGATCATCGGCGCCCTCGGCGGCATGGCCGCCGAGCAGGTCGTCTTCGGCGTCATCACCACCGGAGCCGAGAGCGACCTCGAACAGGTCACCAACATCGCCCGCGGCATGGTCGGCCGCTGGGGCATGAGCGAGACCGTCGGCCGGCTCACCGCCATTCCCAGCGACGCCCAGCAGGCGTACGGGCTCTCCGCCGCCCCCGCGACCCTCGACACCGTCGACGCCGAGATGCGCCGGATCGTCGACGAGTGCTACGAGGACGCCGTACGCCTCCTGAACGAGAACCGCGACAAGCTCGACGCCCTGAGCGCCGCCCTCCTCGCGAACGAGACCCTGGAGGAGGGCGCCGCCTACCGGGCCGCCGGCATCGAACGACCGGACCCGAACGCCCCGGAGCCGGGGGTCGGGCCCAACCCGGAGACGCGGGGCTGAGCCTGGCTTCGGGGATGTCTGGATCCGGCATCGTGGATCCCGGATCGTGGATCCAACATCCCGGATCCAACATCCCGGATCCAACATCCCGGATCCAACATCCGAGATCTCGGCCTACGGCATGCGCGCGACCACGTACCGGAAGACGTTCGGCATCCATACCGTGCCGTCCGCGCGCCGGTACGGTGCCAGCGCCTCCTCGATCTCCTTCTCCACCTGCGCGGGGTCGCCGGTCCGCACCGCCGTGTCGAAGGCGCCGGTCGACAGCAGGCCGCGCACCGCGCTCGACTCGTCGGCGTATCCGAAGGGGCAGGCGACCCGCCCCGACCCGACCGGCCGCAGCCCGGCCCGCAGGGCCAGGGCGCCCAGGTCCGTGGAGGGGGAGGGGCGCCGGTCGGCGAGCCGGTCAGCGAGGCGCAGCAGCGGCTCCGTCGCGCAGCGCTCCGGCGGCCCCCAGCCCGCCAGCACGACCGCGGTGCCCGGTTGGGCCGCCCGGGTGAGGTCGGCAGGACCGAAAGCGGTGCGGTCCGCCGCGTGGAAGGCGGTGATCACGTCGTACGGGCCGTCCCCCGGCACCTCGGCGGTGACTGCCACATCCTCGGGAAGCCGGGTCCTGGCCAGCTCCACGCGCGCGTGGTCCCGTTCCGCCCCGGCTGCCGTCGCGCCCCGCGCGGTCGCCATCAGGAGGGCGAGGCCGGTGCCGCAGTCCAGGCCGAGCAGGCGGGTTCCCGGGCCCACGCCGAGACGTTCGTAGACCGCCTCGTAGAGCGGGACGAGCATCCGCTCCTGGATCTCGGCCCAATCGCGCGCGGGGTGGTGCGGGACGAGCGTAGGTGTCATGGATCAGGCCCCATTCCGTGCCGGACGACAGCCCCCCGTAGTCAGGGAACTGCGCTTCGCGTCCGGCGTCCAGTGCTCGTGCCGGACGACTCCGGACGAGTTCGCGCCAGGCCCGGGGGAGACCCTCGGCGAGGCCCGTGCCCGGAAGAGGGGGGTGGTGCCCGAACTCGGGCACCGGCCCGGTAGTGTCCCGTCCCACACCGCTCCGGCGCGCGTGACATGACCGCGCGCCGGGGCGTATGCGCCGCTGTGCACCAGCTCTGGACGCCTGGGTACCGACTGACGGGTACGTGCAAAATATTTGAGTTGCCCCGGAATGGAACCCGGAGGGGATTCGGCTCGTTGTACCCGACGTGAGCACGACACCACCTGTCCTCGCCGCAGAGCTGGCGCAGGCGTGGGCCGACATTCAGCGGCACCACCCCGAGCTGCCGGACCTCGCCGCGCCCGAGTCCCTGATCGGAGAGTCCTCGTCCGCCTGCGGCGCCGAACTCTCCTTCGAGCGACTGCTCCACGAGGCAGTCCACGGCATCGCCGCCGCCCGGGGTGTCCGTGACACCTCCCGCGCCGGCCGCTACCACAACCGCAGATTCCTCGCGATCGCCGAGGAGATGGGCCTCGACCATCCCGAGGAGCCGCACGCCAGCAGCGGCTTCTCCCTGGTCACGCTCAATCCCGAGGCGAAGCGGCGGTACCGGCCCACCATGGAGCGGCTCCAGCGAGCCCTCAAGGCCCACACCGTCGCCACGGCCGCCGACACCAAGCGCTCCTTCCGCGGACCGGCCGCCCGGCACGGCTCCTCGGGCGGCGGCGTCCGCGTCAAGGCAGTCTGCGACTGCGGGCGCAACGTGCGCGTGGTGCCCTCGGTCCTGGCCCAGGCCCCGATCGTCTGCGGAGGCTGCGGCAAGCCGTTCCGGATCCCCGAGACGGTGGGTGCCGTCGGCTGACCTGGCGGCGAGCGGCACGGCGGCGTGTGGCACAATGGTCAGCTGTACTCGACAGTCGCACAGGACCCCTCTCTCCTCCGGCTGACGCGTCCATCGGGCACCCGAGTACCGCAACCCCACGTGGCATCTCAAGTGCCCAACCACGTCAAGACCAGGAGACACCACTCCAGTGGCAGTCAAGATCAAGCTCAAGCGCCTCGGCAAGATTCGCCAGCCGCACTACCGCATCGTCGTCGCCGACTCGCGCACCCGCCGTGACGGCCGCGCGATCGAGGAGATCGGCCTCTACCACCCGACGTACAACCCGTCGCGTATCGAGGTCGACTCCGAGCGTGCGCAGTACTGGCTCTCCGTCGGCGCCCAGCCGACCGAGCCCGTCCTCGCCATCCTCAAGCTCACCGGCGACTGGCAGAAGCACAAGGGTCTCCCCGCCCCGGAGAAGGCCCTGCTCTCCCCGGTGACGAAGGAAGAGAAGCGCGCTTCCTTCGACGAGTTCGCCAAGGCCCTCGAGGGCTCTGACGACAAGGGCGAGGCCATCACCCCGAAGGCCAAGAAGGCGAAGGCGGACGAGGCCGAGGCCGAGTCCACCACCGAGGCCTGATCATGCTCGAGGAGGCTCTCGAGCACCTCGTGAAGGGCATCGTCGACAACCCCGACGACGTGCAGGTCGCCTCGCGCAACCTGCGCCGCGGCCGCGTGCTGGAGGTCCGGGTCCACCCCGACGACCTCGGCAAGGTGATTGGCCGCAACGGCCGCACCGCGCGTGCGCTGCGTACCGTCGTGGGCGCCATCGGCGGCCGTGGCATCCGCGTCGACCTCGTCGACGTGGACCAGGTCCGCTGAAAGTTTGACACCGGCACGGGCCGGGGAGGGCAGACCGCCCACCCCGGCCCGTTGCCGTACGACAGGAAGAGTTCACCAGTGCAGTTGGTAGTCGCGCGGATCGGCCGCGCCCACGGGATCAAGGGCGACGTCACCGTGGAGGTGCGCACCGACGAGCCCGAACTGCGGCTCGGTCCCGGCGCCGTCCTGCTCACCGA
This sequence comes from Streptomyces sp. NPDC014861, assembly GCF_043081625.1. Classification (NCBI taxonomy): domain Bacteria; kingdom Bacillati; phylum Actinomycetota; class Actinomycetes; order Kitasatosporales; family Streptomycetaceae; genus Streptomyces; species Streptomyces sp. NPDC014861. The sequence goes on along the minus strand of NZ_JBIBWV010000007.1, from coordinate 119,850 downwards.
TCCGGCATCCGCCGGTCCGCTGACCGTCGAGTCCGGCAAGGTCCACAGCGGCCGGCTGCTGCTGCGCTTCGAGGGCGTCCGCGACCGCAACGCCGCCGAGGCCCTCCGCAACACCCTCCTCATCGCCGAGATCGACCCCGAGGAACTGCCCGAGGAGGAGGACGAGTACTACGACCACCAGCTCGTCGACCTCGACGTGGTCCTCGCCGACGGCACCGAGATCGGCGTCATCACCGAGATCTCCCACCTGCCCTCCCAGGACCTCTTCATCGTGGAGCGCCCGGACGGCACGGAGCTGATGATCCCCTTCGTGGAGCAGATCGTCACCGAGATCGACCTGGAGAACCAGAGGGCCGTCATCGACCCGCCGCCCGGCCTCATCGACGACCGCGCCGAGATCGCCTCCGCCCGCGACGCCGAAGAGGACGGCCAGGCATGAGGCTCGACGTCGTCACGATCTTCCCCGAGTACCTCGAACCGCTGAACGTCTCCCTCGTCGGCAAGGCACGCGCGCGCGGGCAGCTCGACGTCCACGTCCACCACCTGCGGCAGTGGACGTACGACCGGCACAACACCGTCGACGACACCCCCTACGGCGGCGGACCCGGCATGGTCATGAAGACCGAGCCCTGGGGCGACGCCCTCGACCAGACCCTCGCCGACGGCTACGAGACCGGCGCGCACGGCCCCGTCCTCGTCGTCCCCACCCCGAGCGGCCGCCCCTTCACCCAGGAACTCGCCGTCGAGCTCTCCGAGCGACCCTGGCTGATCTTCACCCCCGCCCGCTACGAGGGCATCGACCGCCGGGTCATGGACGAGTACGCCACCCGCATGCCGGTCTACGAGGTCTCCATCGGCGACTACGTCCTCGCCGGCGGCGAGGCCGCCGTCCTGGTGATCACCGAGGCCGTGGCCCGCCTCCTCCCCGGCGTCCTCGGCAACGCCGAGTCGCACCGCGACGACTCCTTCGCCCCCGGCGCCATGGCCAACCTCCTCGAAGGCCCCGTCTACACCAAGCCCCCCGAGTGGCGCGGTCGCGAGATCCCCGAGGTGCTGCTCAGCGGCCACCACGGCAAGATCGCCCGCTGGCGCCGCGACGAGGCCTTCCGCCGCACCGCGGCCAACCGGCCCGACCTCATCGAACGCTGCGACCCGGCCGCCTTCGACAAGAAGGACCGCGAGACCCTCTCGATCCTCGGCTGGGCCCCCGAGCCCGGCGGCCGATTTTGGCGCAGGGTCGAGGGCGTGGAACAATAGGCGACTGCCGTCCGTCCGGCGCGCGCCCCTGCCACAGGGGGAGCCGCCCGCCATCGACCGGACGGCGATCTCATCGATTCGTACATCACCGCTGATGACCTGTGGCATCGGCGAGGAAAGAGACCTCCATGGCCTCCCTGCTCGACCAGGTGAACGCGGCTTCCCTCCGCTCCGACCTGCCCGCCTTCCGTCCCGGCGACACCGTGAACGTCCACGTGCGCGTCATCGAGGGCAACCGCTCCCGTATCCAGCAGTTCAAGGGCGTCGTCATCCGCCGCCAGGGCTCCGGCGTCTCCGAGACCTTCACCGTCCGCAAGGTCTCGTTCTCCGTCGGCGTCGAGCGCACCTTCCCGGTGAACAGCCCGATCTTCGAGAAGATCGAGGTCGTCACCCGCGGTGACGTCCGTCGCGCCAAGCTCTACTACCTGCGCGAGCTGCGCGGCAAGGCTGCCAAGATCAAGGAGAAGCGCGACCGCTGAGCCCCGGCTCACCGCTCGCGCGACGCTTCACGCTCCTCGTACAGGCGGGCCGGATAGGCTCACCCCCCGATGGACACCGAAGCACAGCACACGGAGCGCGACCCCTCTTCCGCGGCGGATCCCCCACCGGATCCCGCCACGGACGCCGGGTCGCGCTCCGTGCGCGTTTCCGGGGTACCGGCCACCACCGCCGACGGTCCTGACGGCGCCACCGAGGACGCCCCCGGCGACAGCGCGGGGCGCGGTCCCTCCTGGCGCAGGACGGGCGTCGCCGGCGCCGCCTGCGTGGTCTTCCTGCTGTTCCTCAGCCACTTCGTCGCGCAGCCCTTCCTGATCCCCAGCGGCTCCATGGAACCCACCCTCCAGGTCGGGGACCGGATCCTGGTCAACAAGCTGGCGTACCGTTTCGGCAGCGAGCCGCGCCGCGGTGACGTCGTCGTCTTCGACGGCACCGGATCCTTCGTCCAGGAAGAACCGGCCGGCAATCCCGTCACGGGCCTGCTGCGCGACGCCGCGGCCGCCCTGGGCCTGGCCGCCCCCGACGAGACCGACTTCGTGAAGCGGATCGTCGGCGTCGGCGGCGACCGGGTCGTCTGCTGCGACAAGGACGGCCGGATCACCGTCAACGGCACCCGCGTCGACGAGCCGTACCTCACCCCCGGCGACCGGCCCTCCGACGTACCCTTCGACATCGTCGTCCCCCCGGGCACCCTGTGGGTGATGGGCGACCACCGCAGCCAGTCCAGCGACTCCCGCGACCACCTCGGCAGCCCCGGCGGCGGCATGGTCCCCGTGGACAAGGTCATCGGGCGCGCCGACTGGATCGTCTGGCCCTTCGGTCGCTGGACCGGCGTGACCGAGACCGACGCGTACGACTCCGTCCCGGCCCCTCCCTCCGGCGGGCACACCGTCGGACCGCGGGGGAGCGGACATGGGTAGCCGCGGTATCCGTGCGGGCGCCGAACCGGGCACGACCCCGGCACCACCGCCCGGCCGCGCCGAGCGCCGCCGGCTCGCCCGCAAGGTCAAACGGCGCCGGCAGCGCTCCGCGCTCCGCGAGATCCCCCTCCTCGTCGGCGTCGCGGTGCTCATCGCGCTCGTCCTCAAGACCTTCCTCGTCCAGGCCTTCGTCATCCCGTCCGGCTCCATGGAGCAGACGATCCGGATCGACGACCGGGTGCTCGTCGACAAGCTCACCCCGTGGTTCGGCTCGAAGCCGCAGCGCGGTGACGTCGTCGTCTTCAAGGACCCCGGAAACTGGCTCCACCAGGACACCGCCCCCGTCGCCGAGGACCCCATCGGGATCAAGCAGGTCAAGCAGGCGCTGACCTTCATCGGCCTGATGCCCTCCGCCGACGACCGGGACCTCATCAAACGCGTGATCGCGGTCGGCGGCGACACCGTCCGCTGCTGCGGCAAGGACGGGCGGATCACCGTCAACGGCGTGCCGCTGGACGAGCCGTACCTCAACCCCGGCGACAAACCGTCCACGATCCCCTTCGACGTGAAGGTCCCCGAAGGACGCGTCTTCGTCCTCGGCGATCACCGCTCCGACTCCGCGGACTCCCGCTACCACCTGGACGAGCCGGGCCGGGGCACCATCGCCGAGGATCAGGTCGTGGGCCGCGCGGTCGTGATCGCCTGGCCGTTCGGCCACTGGCGGGGCCTGGAGGAACGCGAGACCTTCACCGCGGTGCCGGACGCGCGTACGACAGCCGAGACCGCGCTCGGTATGTCGCATAGTGTGTCCTCGCGGAACGTGAACGGAATGCCGTGGCCGCCGACCCCTGCGGAACTCCTGCTCGTTATGGGAGTGGCGGGCCTGTCCCTGTTCCGGGACGGGCGGTCGCACCGAGTGAGGAGTGGATGTGGGGGAAGTGGCCGTCGGCGCACGTTCCGGACAGGACGGGCCCGAGGACAGGGCCGACGGGGCCAGAGGTGAGAACGTGACGGAAGAGAACACCGGCGGCGACGGAACGCCGCCCCCCGGCGACGAGCCGGGCGGGACCGACGACAACGGCGCCAGGCCGAAGAAGCAGCGTTCCTTCTGGAAGGAACTGCCCCTCCTCATCGGCATCGCGCTGATCCTCGCGCTGCTGATCAAGACCTTCCTGGTGCAGGCGTTCTCGATCCCGTCGGAATCGATGATGAACACCCTGAAGAAGGGCGACCGGGTCCTCGTCGACAAGCTGACCCCCTGGTTCGGCTCCGAGCCCGAGCGCGGCGAGGTCGTCGTCTTCCACGACCCGGGCGGCTGGCTGGAGACCGCGGAGACGCCCAAGCCCAACGCGATCCAGAAGTTCCTCAGCTTCATCGGCCTCATGCCGTCCGCCGAGGAGAAGGACCTCATCAAGCGGGTCATCGCCGTCGGCGGCGACACCGTCTCCTGCAAGGAGGGCGGCAAGGTCGTCCTCAACGGCAAGGAACTCGACGAGTCCGCCTACCTCTACCCCGGCTCCATGCCCTGCCAGGACTCCTTCGGCCCGATCAAGGTCCCCCAGGACCGCATCTGGGTCATGGGCGACAACCGGCAGAACTCCCTCGACTCCCGCTTCCACCAGGAGCTCCCCGGCGGCGGCACCATCGCCAACGACCAGGTCGTCGGCCGCGCCGTCGTCGTCGCCTGGCCCCTCACCCGCTGGGCGACCCTGCCCGTCCCGGCCGTCTTCGACCAGCCCGGCCTCGACCCGGCCGCGGCGGCGGCCACGGCGGTGCTCCCGGTCGCGGCGACGACCCCGGGCGCGGCGGCCATCGGCCTCGCCGGAGCGCTCCCGCTGGTGATCGTCCGCCGGAGGAAGCGGGCCGCACGGCATACCGCCGAGTAGCTTCCCGCGGGTAGGGTGCCGTCCCAGATCGTCCACGGACCACGGACCTCTGGGGTGCACATGAGCGGAACCACCAAGAAGCGTGACGGCCACGGCCGGCTCGGCAGCGTGCTGTCGGGGCTGGCCGTGGCCGTCGGCTGTCTGCTCTTCCTCGGCGGTTTCGCCGCCGGAGCCCTGCTCTACCGGCCGTACACCGTGCCCACCGGCTCCATGGCCCCGACCTTCGAACCGGGCTCCAAGCTCCTCGCCCAGCGCATCGACGGCGACGAGGTCCGGCGCGGCGACATCGTCGTCTTCGAGGACCCCCTCTGGGGCGACTCGACCATGGTCAAGCGCGTCGTCGGCGTCGGCGGCGACACCGTCGCCTGCTGCGGCACCGACGGCCGGCTCACCGTCAACGGCACCCCCGTCGAGGAACCGTATCTGCAGCCCGGACCCGACGGCACCGTCCGCGCGTCCACCGAGGACTTCACCGCCACCGTCCCCGAAGGCAGCCTCTTCCTCCTCGGCGACGACCGCGCCACCTCCCTCGACTCCCGCACCCACCTGGAGGACGCCGCCCGGGGCTCGGTGCCCCGCTCCACCGTCGTCGCCCGCGTCGAGGCCGTCGCCTGGCCCCTCTCCGGCGGACTCGTCGACCGCCCCGCCGCCTTCGCGGCCCTCCCCGGCGGAGTCTCCACCCCCGGCCCCCTCGCGCCCCTCCTCACCGCCATCGCCGCCGGCGCCGCCCTCATCCTCGCCGGCGCCGCCTACGGCCCCCTGGCCCAGCGCCTGACAGCGCGCGGCAAGCCCGCGAGGGAGAAGGTGAAGGCATGACGGAGGGTACGAGGCACGGTCGCCACGACAGCGATCCGGACAGCGGCAGGGGCCCCGCCCCCCATGCCGGCGGTACGGGATCCGCTTCACACGCAGGCGGTACGGGCTCCGCCCCCCATGCCAGCGGTACGGGCCCCGCTCCGCAGGCCCAGGTCGGCGCTACGGGCCCCGCCCCCGGCCCGCCGCCGGCGCCGGAGGTGCGGCAGGTCGCCCGGGTCATCCTGCTCGACCCCACCGACCGCATCCTCCTCATGCACGGCCACGAACCCGACGACCCCGCCGACAGTTGGTGGTTCACCCCCGGCGGCGGACTCGAGGGCGACGAGACCCGCGAACAGGCCGCCCTCCGCGAACTCGCCGAGGAGACCGGCCTCACCGACGTCGAACTCGGCCCCGTCCTCTGGCAGCGCCGCTGCTCCTTCCCCTTCGCCGGCCGCCAGTGGGACCAGGACGAGTGGTACTACCTCGCCCGCACCCGCCGCACCGGCCCCGTACCCGGACCCCAGGCCCTCACCGAACTCGAGACCCGCAGCCTCTCCGGCCTCAGATGGTGGACCTCCGCCGAACTGTCGGCGGCCCATGAGACCGTGTACCCCATCAGGCTCGCCGGGCTGCTGCGCACGCTGCTCGACGAGGGACCCCCGAGCACGCCCGTCGTACTCGCCCCGGAAATCGTCCGAGGGGCGCCCGCGGCTGGCGCACAATAGGGGGACGCACGGCTGAAGGGGAACATGCCATGAGCGCCGAGGACCTCGAGAAGTACGAGACCGAGATGGAGCTGAAGCTCTACCGGGAGTACCGCGACGTCGTCGGGCTGTTCAAATACGTGATCGAGACCGAGCGGCGCTTCTACCTCACCAACGACTACGAGATGCAGGTGCACTCGGTCCAGGGAGAGGTCTTCTTCGAGGTCAGCATGGCCGACGCCTGGGTCTGGGACATGTACCGGCCGGCCAGGTTCGTCAAGCAGGTCCGCGTCCTCACCTTCAAGGACGTCAACATCGAGGAGCTCAACAAGAGCGACCTCGAACTGCCCGGCAGCTGACACCCGCCCCGCGCTCACCCGTGTGAGTGACACGGTCCTCCACGACCGCCCACTCGTCCACAGCCCCGCACGCGCCCAGGACCACCACCGTCACAGTCGGTGACGGAGGTGGTCCCATGAACGCGACCCGAGCACTCGGACGGTACGGAGAAGAGCTGGCGGCCCGCCGGCTCACCCGCACCGGCCTGCACATCCTCGCCCGCAACTGGCGCTGCGGCCGCACAGGAGAGATCGACATCGTCGCCCGGCACGGCGACACCCTCGTCATCTGCGAGGTCAAGACCCGACGCATCGGCCACTTCGAACACCCCATGGCCGCCGTCACCCCCCGGAAGGCCGCCCGCCTCCGGCAGCTCGCCCACTGCTGGCTCGACCGCACCGGCACCCCGGCACCCGCCGGCGGCGTCCGCATCGACCTCATCGGCATCGTCCTGCCCCGCCGCGGCGCCCCCGTCCTCACCCACGCCCAAGGGGTGGCCTGATGGGATTCGCCCGCACCTGCTCCGTCGCCCTCGTCGGCGTCGAAGGCGTCGTCGTCGAAGTCCAGGCCGACCTCGAACCCGGCGTCGCCGCCTTCACCCTCGTCGGCCTCCCCGACAAGAGCCTCAGCGAGAGCCGCGACCGCGTCCGCGCAGCCGTCGTCAACTCCGGCGCCGAATGGCCCCAGAAGAAACTCACCGTCGGACTCAGCCCCGCCTCCGTCCCGAAGAGTGGCTCGAGCTTCGACCTCGCCGTCGCCGCGGCCGTCCTCGCCGCGGCCGAACGCATCGACCCCCGCTCCGTCGCCGACCTCGTCCTCATCGGCGAACTCGGCCTCGACGGACGCGTCCGACCCGTCCGAGGCATCCTCCCCGCCGTCCTCGCCGCCGCCGACGCCGGCTACCACCAGGTCGTCGTCCCCGAACAGACCGCCGGCGAGGCCTCCCTCGTCCCCGGCGTCTCCGTCCTCGGCATCCGCACCCTCCGCCAGCTCATCGCCGTCCTCACCGACGAACCCGTCCCCGACGAGGACCCCACCGAACAAGGCCGCCCCGACGCCATGCTCGCCGGCCTCCTCGTCCCCGGCGCCGGCATCGGCACCGGACTCGCCCCCGACCCCGGCGAAGGCCCCGACCTCGCCGACGTCGCCGGCCAGCACGCCGCCCGCCGAGCCCTGGAGGTCGCCGCCGCCGGCGGCCACCACCTCCTTCTCAGCGGACCACCCGGCGCCGGAAAAACCATGCTCGCCGAACGGCTCCCCGGCATCCTCCCGCCCCTCAACCGCCAGGAATCCCTCGAAGTCACCGCCGTCCACTCCGTCGCCGGCATCCTCCCGCCCGGCGAACCCCTCGTCCGCCGCGCCCCCTACTGCGCACCCCACCACTCCGCCACGATGCAGTCCCTCGTCGGCGGCGGAAACGGCATCCCCCGACCCGGAGCCGTCTCCCTCGCCCATCGAGGCGTCCTCTTCCTGGACGAAGCACCCGAATTCTCCACGAAATCCCTCGACGCCCTCCGCCAGCCCCTCGAATCCGGACACGTCGTCATCGCCCGCACCGCCGGCGTCGTCCGACTCCCCGCCCGCTTCCTCCTCGCCCTCGCCGCCAACCCCTGCCCCTGCGGCCGCCACACCCTCCACGGCGCCGGCTGCGAATGCCCGCCCTCCGTCATCCGCCGCTACCAGGCCCGCCTCTCCGGCCCCCTCCTCGACCGCGTCGACCTCCGCGTCGCAGCCGAACCCGTCACCCGCGCCGACCTCCTCGGCCAAGGCAGCCGAGGCGAATCCACCACCACCGTCGCCGACCGCGTCCGCGAGGCCCGCGCCCGCGCCACCGCCCGCCTCACCGGCACCCCCTGGACCCTCAACAGCGAGATCCCCGGCCACGAACTCCGCACCCGCTACCTCGCCGCCCCCGGCGCCCTCGCCCACGCCGAACGCGACATCGAACGAGGACTCCTCACCGCCCGAGGCGTCGACCGCGTCCTCCGCGTCGCCTGGACCCTCGCCGACCTCGCCGGACACGACCGCCCCGGACACGACGACATCGCCCACGCCCTCGAACTCCGCACCGGCATCGCGCGAGGCGTCCCCCTCACCACCGGAGACCGCCCATGACCAGCCACCGCAGCAGCCACAGCGACCACACACACCCGACCCTCCCCGCCCCCGCCCCCGCTCCGGTCCCGACACCGCCCCCCGGCACCGGCGACACCGAACGACTCGCCCGCGCCGCCCTCACCCGCATCGTCGAACCCGGCGACGAACAAGCCGGCCACGCCCTGCGCACCCACGACGCCACCACCCTCCTCGCCCTCCTCCGAGACCCCCGCGAACCGCCACTTCCCGGCACCGGGACCCGCCGCCTCGCCGGCTGGCGCCACCGCGCCCGCACCACCACCACACCCGAAGCCGACCTCGATCACATCACCCGCCTCGGCGGCCGCTTCCTCATCCCGGGCGACCCCGACTGGCCCACCCAACTCGACGACCTCGGCGACACCCGACCCATCGGCCTCTGGACCCGAGGCCCCGCCCCCCTCCGCACCTGGGCCCTCCGCTCCGTCGCCCTCGTCGGAGCCCGCGCCTGCACGCCGTACGGCGCCCACACCGCCGCCGACCTCGCCACCGGCCTCAGCCGCCACGGCTGGATCGTCGTCTCAGGCGCCGCCTACGGCATCGACGGCGCCGCCCACCGAGGCGCCCTCGCCGCGGGCGGCGCCACCGCCGCCGTCCTCGCCAGCGGCGTCGACACCCCCTACCCCCGAGGCCACAGCGGACTCCTCGACCGCATCGCCCACCAAGGCATCCTCATCGGCGAACTCCCACCCGGCAGCCACCCCACCCCCAGCCGCTTCATCCTCCGCAACCGCGTCATCGCCGCCCTCACCCGCGGCACCGTCGTCGTCGAAGCCCGCCACCGCAGCGGCTCACTCGTCACCGCCCGCGCCGCCACCCGCCTCGGCCGCCACACCATGGGCGTCCCCGGCCCCGTCACCAGCGCCCTCTCCGCCGGCGTCCATGAACTCCTCCGCGGCGGCGCCACCCTCGTCACCGACGCCGACGAGATCGTCGAACTCGTCGGATCCATCGGCGACCTCGCCCCCGCCCGCCGCGGCCCCGTCCTCCCGCGCGACCTCCTCCACCCCGCCACCGCCCAGGTCCTCGAAGCCCTCCCCGCCCACCCGCCCGCACCCACCACCGAGATCGCCCACCGCGCCGGCACCACCCCCGACGACGCCCTCGCCCGGCTGTACGAACTCCACGCCCTCGGTCACGCCGAGCGGGACGGTGACGGATGGAGGTTGACGAACACCGGCAACCCGGCGTCGAACGCGCGGCGAGGCGGTCCTTGCCCCGGGGCATACGGGTGAAAAAGTGAGGCCGATGAGCAACCGAGTTCCCCCGGCCGCACCCGCGGGGCCGACGCGCGCCACGGCCCCGGATCGAAGATGTGGCCGAGCACGTCCACCCGGACCGGCGCGATCCGCTCCCGTTCGCTCACCGCGACAGCGCACTCACGCTACGCTCACCAGGATTCCCCACAGGACGACCGGACCGACGCACCCGACAGCAGAACGGCTCAAGGCAACGCATGCCCCAGCACACCTCCGGGTCTGACCGCGCTGCGGTGCCCCCAGCAGCCCGGGGCACCGTGCGGCCGCCCGCGCCGACCTCCCTCGAAGAGCTGTGGCGCTCCTACAAGGCCACCGGTGACGAGCGGCTGCGGGAACAGCTGATCCTGCACTACTCGCCGCTCGTCAAGTACGTCGCCGGACGCGTCAGCGTCGGCCTGCCGTCCAACGTCGAACAGGCGGACTTCGTCTCCTCCGGGGTGTTCGGCCTCATCGACGCCATCGAGAAGTTCGACGTCGAGCGCGCCATCAAGTTCGAGACCTACGCCATCACCCGCATCCGCGGAGCGATGATCGACGAACTGCGCGCCCTCGACTGGATCCCCCGATCCGTGCGGCAGAAGGCCCGCAACGTCGAGCGCGCCTACGCCACCCTGGAAGCCCAGCTCCGGCGCACCCCCAGCGAGAGCGAGGTCGCCGCCGAACTCGGCATCCAGCTGGAGGAACTCCACGCCGTCTTCAGCCAGCTGTCCCTCGCCAACGTCGTCGCCCTCGAAGAACTCCTCCACGTCGGCGGCGAGGGCGACCGCCTCTCCCTCATGGACACCCTGGAGGACACGGCCGCCGACAACCCCGTCGAGGTCGCCGAGGACCGCGAACTGCGCCGGCTCCTCGCCCGCGCCATCAACACCCTCCCCGAGCGGGAGAAGACCGTGGTCACGCTCTACTACTACGAGGGCCTGACCCTCGCCGAGATCGGCCACGTCCTCGGCGTCACCGAGAGCCGCGTCAGCCAGATCCACACCAAGTCGGTCCTCCAGCTTCGCGCCAAGCTTGCCGACGTGGGGCGCTGACCCCGCCCGACCGGTCGTACAGTGGAGCCGTGCCCAGGATTCGAGCGGCCTCCGTGGCCGAGCACCGGACCATGCAACGCGGCGCCCTGCTGGACGCCGCGCGATCCCTGCTGTCCGAGGGCGGGACGGAGGCGCTGACCTTCCCCGCACTCGCCGAGCGCACCGGCCTCGCGCGTTCGTCGGTCTACGAGTACTTCCGCTCCCGCGCCGCCGTCGTCGAGGAACTGTGCGCGGTCGACTTCCCCGTCTGGGCCGCCGAGGTCGAACTCGCCATGGCCGACGAGGACACCCCCGAGGCCAAGGTCGCCGCCTACGTCCGCAAGCAGCTGGAGCTCGTCGGCGACCGCCGCCACCGCGCCGTCGTCGCCATCTCCGCCGGCGAACTCGACGACCGGGCCCGCGAGAAGATCCGCGCCGCCCACGGCGGCCTCGTCGCCATGGTCGTCGCCGCCCTCGCCGACCTCGGCATGACCGAACCCCGCCTCGGCGCCATGCTCCTCCAGGGCGTCGTCGACGCCGCCGTCCGCCGCATCGAACTCGGCGTCGCCGAGGACCCCGACAGCATCGCCGAGGCCGCCGTCACCATGGCCCTCCACGGCGTCACGGGCCCCCACACCTGACACATCCGCGGCGCCCCCCTCCACCCGAACCAGGGGGCCCTCCCCCTCCCCCCCCCGCCCCCGCCCCCCACCCCCCACCCTCCCCACCCCCTCCGTGCATTCGGCTCAGCTCGGCCGGGCCCGTCACGACACGGCCCGACCCACCTCACCCCGGACCGCCCCGACCCGACCCGCCAACCCGCCCCGACCCGACCCGCCGACCCGGCCCGGCCCGACCCGCCGACCCGGCCCGGCCCGCCGTCCCGGCCCGGAAAGACCCCTGCCCCCGCTCGTCTCATTCCGTCAGCGGCAGCAGGCGTGACGGTGCCCTCCTCAGCAGTGACAGCGGGTCGAGGTACTGGTCGCCCCGGAGGAGGCCCCAGTGGAGGCATGAGCGGGGGCAGTGGGTGCCGGGGGCGACGGTGGCGACGGGGTCTCCGGCGCGGACGTGGTCGCCGGTGCGGGCCAGGGGGGTGACGGGGGTGAAGGTGGTGCGCAGCGGGGGTGTGCCGGTGCCGGGGAGGGTGAGGGTGAGGGTGCCTCGGCCGCCCACCGGGCCGGCGAAGGTGACGGTGCCGGTGGCGGGGGCACGGACGGTGGTGCCTTCGGGGGCCGCCAGGTCGATGCCCCGGTGGCCCGCGGCGTAGGGGCCGGCGGGGGGTTGCCAGGGGCGGAGGATGTCGGGGGCGGGTGGGCCCAGGGGCCACCAGAGGGTGAGGGCGAGGAGGAGTGTCGTCGTGTGCATGGGGTGAGCGTGCCCGGTGCGTACGGTCGGTGACGGGGACGGTTGCTTTCTGTGGACGACGGGCGGCCTGTGGACAGTGCCGTCACCCGGCGCTCCCGGGGTCCCGTACACTTCCTATGGCGACCCGGGTCACCGGGTCGACTTCGCACGCCCCGCCACTCGTCTCGCTGAGCGCGGTGGCAGCGCCTTTCGGTCCTTCGTGGCACGGCGCGCCGGGGCGTCAGGAACACAACCGAGAAACCCAAGGAGATACGGCCATGGCCGTCGTCACGATGCGGGAGCTGCTGGAGAGCGGCGTCCACTTCGGTCACCAGACCCGTCGCTGGAACCCGAAGATGAAGCGCTTCATCTTCACCGAGCGCAACGGCATCTACATCATCGACCTGCTCCAGTCGCTGTCGTACATCGACCGCGCCTTCGAGTTCGTCAAGGAGACGGTGGCCCACGGTGGCTCCGTCATGTTCGTCGGTACGAAGAAGCAGGCCCAGGAGGCCATCGCCGAGCAGGCGACGCGTGTCGGCATGCCGTACGTCAACCAGCGTTGGCTCGGTGGCATGCTCACCAACTTCTCGACCGTCTACAAGCGTCTGCAGCGCCTCAAGGAGCTCGAGCAGATCGACTTCGAGGACGTCGCGGCCTCGGGTCTCACCAAGAAGGAGCTCCTGGTCCTCTCTCGCGAGAAGGCCAAGCTGGAGAAGACCCTCGGTGGTATCCGCGAGATGCAGAAGGTGCCGAGCGCCGTCTGGATCGTCGACACCAAGAAGGAGCACATCGCCGTCGGCGAGGCTCGCAAGCTCAACATCCCGGTCGTCGCGATCCTCGACACCAACTGCGACCCCGACGAGGTCGACTACAAGATCCCGGGCAACGACGACGCGATCCGCTCCGTCACCCTGCTCACCCGCGTGATCGCCGACGCCGTCGCCGAGGGCCTCATCGCCCGTTCCGGTGCCGCGACCGGTGACTCGAAGCCGGGCGAGAAGGCCGCCGGCGAGCCGCTCGCCGAGTGGGAGCGCGACCTGCTCGAGGGCGAGAAGAAGGCCGACGAGGCCGGTGCCGAGGTCCAGGCCTCCGCCGAGACCGAGAAGGCCGTCGAGGCCGAGGCCGAGGTCGAGACCCCGGCCGCCGAGGTCGAGGCCCCGGCCGCCGAGGCCGACGCTCCGGCCGAGCAGGCCTGACCCTTCCGCACTCCGGAACACCACGGAGGTGACGGCGGGGGCCCATGAAGCCCCCGCCGTCCCGCCGTAGATCTTCGTAGATCTTTCTGACTTCGAGAGAGAAACAGACTCATGGCGAACTACACCGCCGCTGACGTCAAGAAGCTCCGTGAGCTCACCGGCGCCGGCATGATGGACTGCAAGAAGGCCCTCGAAGAGGCCGGCGGCGACGTCGACAAGGCCGTCGAGGCCCTGCGCATCAAGGGCCAGAAGGGTGTCGCCAAGCGCGAGGGCCGCTCTGCCGAGAACGGCGCCGTGGTCTCCCTCATCGCCGACGACAACACCTCCGGTGTCATCGTCGAGCTGAAGTGCGAGACGGACTTCGTCGCCAAGGGTGACAAGTTCCTGGCCGTCGCCAACGCGCTCGCCGCCCACGTCGCCGAGACCAAGCCGGCCGACATCGCGGCCCTGCTCGCCTCCGAGATCGAGGCCGGCAAGACCGTGCAGGCCTTCGTGGACGAGGCCAACGCGAACCTGGGCGAGAAGATCGTCCTGGACCGCTTCGCGGCCTACGCCGACGGCTACGTCGCCGCGTACATGCACCGCACCATGCCCGACCTCCCGCCGCAGATCGGTGTCCTCGTCGAGCTCGACAAGGAGAACGCCGAGGTCGCCAAGGGTGTCGCGCAGCACATCGCCGCCTTCGCGCCGAAGTACCTCACCCGTGAGGACGTCCCGGCCGAGGTCGTCGAGTCCGAGCGTCGCATCGCCGAGGAGACCACCCGCGCCGAGGGCAAGCCCGAGGCCGCGATCGCCAAGATCGTCGAGGGTCGCGTGAACGGCTTCTTCAAGGACGCCACGCTGCTCGGCCAGCCGTACGCGCTGGACAACAAGAAGTCCGTCCAGCAGATCCTGGACGAGGCCGGTGTCACCCTGAAGCGCTTCAGCCGCATCAAGGTCGGCATCTGAGTCCTTCGCCCACGCGACGGACACCGGACCCGGGTAGGGTCTGAGACAGTCGTCCCGCCCCGCGCGGGACGACCGCAGATGTGACGAGGAGGCCATTGCCGTACGGGAAACCCACGAGGACCCAAGGCAATGGCCTCCTTCGTATGTGCACGAGGAGAACTCCATGAATCAGGGCGCCGTACAGGGCGACGACAACAGCGGCAAGAAGCTCGGCCGCTACATGCTGAAGCTGTCCGGGGAGGCCTTCTCCGGCGGTACCGGTCTCGGAGTCGACCCCGACGTCGTGCACGCCATCGCGCGTGAGATCGCGGCCGTCGTCCGAGACGGCGCTCAGATCGCGATCGTGATCGGCGGCGGCAACTTCTTCCGCGGCGCCGAGCTCCAGCAGCGCGGCATGGACCGGGCCCGCTCCGACTACATGGGCATGCTCGGCACCGTGATGAACTGCCTCGCCCTCCAGGACTTCCTGGAGAAGGAGGGCATCGACTCGCGCGTGCAGACGGCCATCACCATGGGCCAGGTCGCCGAGCCGTACATCCCGCTGCGCGCCGTGCGCCACCTGGAGAAGGGCCGCGTGGTCATCTTCGGCGCCGGCATGGGCATGCCGTACTTCTCCACGGACACCACCGCCGCCCAGCGCGCCCTGGAGATCGACGCCGAGGCCCTCCTCATGGGCAAGAACGGCGTGGACGGCGTCTACGACTCCGACCCGAGGACCAACCCCGCCGCGGTCAGGTTCGACGCGCTGGAGTACAGCGAGGTCATCACCCGCGACCTCAAGGTCGCGGACGCCACGGCCATCACGCTGTGCCGCGACAACAAGCTCCCGATCCTCGTCTTCGAACTGCTCGCCGAGGGCAATATCGCGCGCGCCGTGACAGGTGAGAAGATCGGCACGCTCGTGAGCGACCAGGGCACCCGGGCCTGAGCACGTCTCCCACCGGGAACCGCCCCTCACGGGGCTGGACGACAGCCCTGCCGGTCGTACACCGTGCAGGACACAACGCGACGACACGCAGGAGCATGTGGTGATCGAAGAGACCCTCCTCGAGGCCGAGGAGAAGATGGAGAAGGCCGTCGTGGTCGCCAAGGAGGACTTCGCCGCGATCCGCACCGGCCGTGCGCACCCGGCGATGTTCAACAAGATCGTGGCCGACTACTACGGCGCCCTCACTCCCATCAACCAGCTGGCCTCGTTCTCGGTGCCGGAGCCGCGCATGGCCGTGGTGACCCCGTTCGACAAGAGCGCGCTGCGCAACATCGAGCAGGCCATCCGCGACTCGGACCTCGGCGTCAACCCGAGCAACGACGGCAGCATCATCCGTGTGGTGTTCCCCGAGCTGACCGAGCAGCGCCGCAGGGAGTACATCAAGGTCGCCAAGGGCAAGGCCGAGGACTCCAAGATCTCGATCCGCTCCGTGCGCCGCAAGGCCAAGGAGACCATCGACAAGCTCGTCAAGGACGGCGAGGTCGGTGAGGACGAGGGCCGCCGCGCGGAGAAGGAGCTCGACGACACCACCGCGAAGTACGTGACGCAGGTGGACGAGCTGCTGAAGCACAAGGAAGCCGAGCTGCTCGAGGTCTGATGAACGACTCATCCTGGGGGGCGCCGGCGGCCGGTTCAGGCCTCGGCGGACCCGACCAGGGGCCTGCCCCGGCGGGTCCCGCCCACGATCGGCACCGGGCGGCGCAGACTCGCCCCATGCCCATCGTGCCCGACGTACCCGCCGGCGGATTCCAGGACGGACACGGTCGGGGGGACGCTCACCCGGGCGGCCCCCTGTTCCGTGACGAGACGCCGCACGAGCACCCGCAGGAGCCCATGCCCAGCCCCGTCCCGCCTCCTCCGCCGCCCGCGGCCCCCGCGCCGCGGCAGAAGAAGAACGCGGGCCGGGACCTGGGGGCCGCCATAGGGGTCGGCGTCGGTCTCGGGGCAGTGATCATCGTGTCGCTGTTCATCTGGCCGCCGGCGTTCATCGGCGTCGTGGCGGTGGCCGTGGTCGTCGGTCTGTGGGAGCTGACCTCGCGGCTCCAGGAGCGCAAGGCGATCAAGGCACCGCTGGTGCCGCTCGCGGTCGGCGGCGCGGCCATGGTCGTCGCCGGGTACGTGCGGGGCCCCGAGGGCGCCTGGGTCGCGATGGCCCTGACAGCGCTCGCGGTGCTCGTCTGGCGGATGACGGAACCCCCCGAGGGGTATCTGAAGGACGTCACGGCGGGTGTCTTCGCCGCGTTCTACGTACCGTTCCTGGCGACCTTCGTGGCGCTGCTGCTGACCGCCGACGACGGGCCGTGGAGGGTGCTGACCTTCCTGCTGCTCACGGTGGTCAGCGACACCGGCGCGTACGCGGTCGGCTGGCGGTTCGGCAAGCACAAGCTGGCGCCGCGGATCAGCCCCGGCAAGACCCGTGAGGGCCTGTTCGGCGCGGTGGCCTTCGCGATGGCGGCCGGCGCGCTGTGCATGCAGTTCCTGATCGACGGCGGCACCTGGTGGCAGGGGCTCGTCCTCGGCCTGGCGGTGGCGGCGAGCGCGACGCTCGGCGACCTCGGCGAGTCGATGATCAAGCGGGACCTGGGCATCAAGGACATGGGGACGCTGCTCCCCGGTCACGGCGGCATCATGGACCGGCTGGACTCGCTGCTGCCGACGGCGCCGGTGGTGTGGCTGCTGCTCGCGCTGTTCGTGGGCACGGGCTGAGCGGGCGCCGCGCCGTCCGCCGGCGGTGGCCGGGAGGACGGTCGTGATCTCCGTCGGAGCGGGTTGACGGACAACGGGTACTCTGGAAGGGCTCGGGGCGTGTGTCCCGGGCCCTTTCGTCGTCCTCGCCGCCGCGGGGACGGTCCAGTGAGGTCGCTCCGGCACCAGCGTGCCGTGCTCCCCGCCGTCGCGGGACGTCCGACCTCGTGCCTGTTTGAGGAGAGACGCCGCCGTGGCTCGTCCGGCCCCCGGAGAACTCACTTTCGTCGCCCCGCGCGGAGCCAAGAAGCCGCCGCGGCACCTCGCCGACCTCTCGCCCGCGGAGCGGAAGGAGGCCGTCGCCGCGATCGGCGAGAAGCCGTTCCGCGCCAAGCAGCTGTCGACCCACTACTTCTCCCGGTACGCGCACGACCCGGCGGCGTGGACCGACATCCCGGCCGCCTCGCGGGAGAAGCTGGCCGGGGAGCTGCTGCCGGACCTGATGTCGGTGGTGCGGCACATCTCGTGCGACGACGACACCACCCGCAAGACGCTGTGGCGGCTGCACGACGGCACGCTCGTCGAGTCGGTGCTGATGCGCTACCCGGACCGGGTGACCATGTGCATCTCCTCGCAGGCCGGCTGCGGCATGAACTGCCCGTTCTGCGCGACCGGGCAGGCGGGGCTCGACCGGAACCTGTCGACCGCCGAGATCGTGCACCAGATCGTGGACGGCATGCGGGCGCTGCGCGACGGCGAGGTGCCGGGCGGTCCGGCGCGGCTGTCGAACATCGTGTTCATGGGCATGGGCGAGCCGCTCGCCAACTACAAGCGGGTCGTCGGCGCCATCCGCCGCCTGACCGACCCCGAGCCCGACGGGCTCGGGATCTCCCAGCGGGGGATCACCGTGTCCACGGTGGGCCTGGTGCCGGCGATGCTGCGCTTCGCCGACGAGGGCTTCAAGTGCCGGCTCGCGGTGTCGCTGCACGCCCCGGACGACGAGCTGCGGGACACGCTGGTGCCGGTGAACACGCGCTGGAAGGTGCGGGAGGTGCTGGACGCGGCGTGGGAGTACGCCGAGAAGTCCGGGCGCCGGATCTCCATCGAGTACGCCCTCATCCGGGACATCAACGACCAGGCCTGGCGGGGTGACCTGCTGGGCAAGCTGCTCAAGGGCAAGCGGGTGCACGTCAACCTGATCCCGCTGAACCCGACGCCGGGGTCGAAGTGGACCGCGTCGCGTCCCGAGGACGAGAAGGCGTTCGTCGACGCCATCGCCCGCCACGGCGTGCCGGTGACCGTCCGTGACACCCGGGGCCAGGAGATCGACGGTGCCTGCGGGCAGCTGGCGGCCTCCGAGCGCTGACCTTGTACTCTGTGCTCGAACACACCTGCATATTCCGACAGGGGAGCGCCACAGCGCTGAGAGTGCGGTAACCGTAGACCGCAGACCCTCTGAACCTTGCCCAGGTCATTCTGGGTAGGAAGTTCGGTCGTAACTCGAGCTGTTGCGCCCTGCCCGCGTCCGGTCCCCGGCCGCGGGCAGGGCCGCGTCTCTTCCTGGTCCCACCCAGGAGGACAACCGATGCACACCAAGAAGGCAGCCGCCGTCGCGCTGGTCGCGGCGCTCGGCGTCACGAGCCTCGCCGCCTGCTCCACCGAGGACGTCCGCGAGGGCGCGGGCAAGACGGGGGAGCCGGCGCCGAAGTCCGTGACCCTCGTGAGCCACGACTCCTTCAACGCCTCCAAGGAGGTGCTGGCGGAGTTCACGAAGCAGACCGGATTCACCGTGAAGGTGCTGAAGGCCGGCGACGCGGGCGAGGCCGTCAACAAGGAGATCCTGACCAAGGGCTCCCCGCAGGGCGACGTCTTCTTCGGCGTCGACAACACGCTGCTCTCCCGCGCCCTCGACAACGGCATCTTCGAGACCTACGAGGCGAAGGGCCTGGACCGGGTCCCGGAGGCCTTCCGGCTCGACAAGGAGCAGCGGGTCACGCCGATCGACACCGGCGACATCTGCGTCAACTACGACAAGAAGTACTTCGCGGACAAGAAGCTGGCGCCGCCGCAGACCTTCGACGACCTCGCGAAGCCGGAGTACAAGGATCTGCTGGTGGTGGAGAACCCCGAGCGGTCCTCCCCGGGGCTCGGCTTCCTCCTCGGCACGGTCGCGCAGTACGGCGACGAGGGCTGGCAGGACTACTGGAAGAAGCTCAAGGCGAACGGCGTGAAGACCGTCGACAGCTGGGAGCTGGCCTACAACCAGGAGTTCTCCGGCTCGGCCGGCGGCAAGGAGGCCAAGGGCGACCGCCCGCTGGTCGTCTCCTACGCCTCCAGCCCGCCGGTGGAGGTGCTGTACGCGGAGCCGCAGCCGAAGGAGGCCCCGACCGGGGTGTCCGCCGGCACCTGCTTCCGGCAGATCGAGTTCGCGGGGCTGCTGCACGGGGCGAAGAACCCCGAGGGCGGGAAGGCGCTCATCGACTTCCTGCTCTCGAAGAAGTTCCAGGACGACATGCCGCTCCAGATGTTCGTGAACCCGGTGGCGAAGGACGCCGCGCTGCCCGAGCTGTTCACGAAGCACGGCGTGGTCGTGGAGAAGCCGCAGACGATGGCGCCGGAGAAGATCGCCGAGAAGCGTGAGGCGTGGATCCAGCAGTGGTCGTCGCTCCTCAAGTGAGGCGTGGCCGCGGGGGGAGCGCGGCGCGGCTGGGCCTGATGGTCCTGCCGGTCGCGTTCTTCGCGGTCTTCTTCGCCTGGCCCGTCGTGTCGATCGTCGAGCGCGGGCTGCGGCCGTCCGGCGCCTGGGACCTGGGCGTGATCGGGACGACGCTGGGCCGGCCCGACATCCTCGGCGTGCTCGGCTTCACCGTGTGGCAGGCGGCCGCCTCCACCGGTCTGACGCTGCTGGTGGCGCTGCCGGGGGCGTATGTCTTCGCCCGCTTCGACTTCCCGGGGAAGAGCGCGCTGCGGGCGGTCGTCACGGTGCCGTTCGTGCTGCCGACCGTGCTGGTCGGCACGGCGTTCCTGGCGTTGGTGGGGCGGGGCGGGTTCACCGACGCGCTGTGGGGGCTGCGGCTCGACACGACGGTGTGGGCGATCCTCCTCGCGCACGTCTTCTTCAACTACGCGGTCGTCGTCCGGACGGTCGGCGGACTGTGGGCGCAGCTCGATCCGCGGCAGGAGGAGGCGGCGCGGGTGCTGGGCGCGTCGCGGTGGACGGCGTGGCGGGCGGTGACACTGCCGGCGCTGGTGCCGGCGGTGTCGGCGGCGGCCCTGATGGTCTTCCTCTTCACCTTCACCTCGTTCGGTGTCGTGCAGATCCTCGGCGGGGACGGGTACACGACGCTGGAGGCGGAGATCTACCGGCAGACGGCCCGGCTGCTCGACCTGCGGACGGCGGCCGTGCTGACGCTGGTGCAGTTCGTGGCGGTCGGCGCGATCCTCGCGGTGCACGCGCGGACGGTGCGGCGGCGGGAGACGGCGCTGCGGCTGGTGTCCCCGGAGCTGACCGCGCGGCGGCCGAGCGGCTTCGGCCAGTGGGCGCTGCTCGGCGGGGTGCTGGTGTCGGTGGCGGTGCTGGTGGTGCTGCCGCTCGGGGTGCTGGTGGAGCGGTCCTTCGCCACGCCGGAGGGGTACGGGCTGCGCTACTACCGGGCGCTGGGTTCGCTGGACGAGGCGGGGACGTTCCTGGTGCCGCCGCTGGAGGCGGTGGGGAACTCGCTGCGGTACGCGGTCGCGGCGACCGCGATCGCGGTGGTGATCGGGGGGCTCGCGGCGGCGGCGCTGACCAGGCGGGCGGGCCGGCTGGTGAGGGGTTTCGACGCGCTGCTGATGCTGCCGCTGGGTGTGTCGGCGGTGACGGTGGGCTTCGGTTTCCTGATCACGCTCGACGAGCCGCCGTTCGATCTGCGGGCCAGCTGGATCCTGGTGCCGCTGGCGCAGGCGCTGGTGGGTGTGCCGTTCGTGGTGCGGACGATGCTGCCGGTGCTGCGGGCGGTGGACCAGCGGCTGCGGGAGGCGGCGGCGGTGCTGGGGGCGTCGCCGTGGCGGGCGTGGCGCGAGGTGGACCTGCCGCTGGTGCGGCGGGCGCTGCTGATCGCGGCGGGGTTCGCGTTCGCGGTGTCGCTCGGCGAGTTCGGCGCGACCGTCTTCATTGCCCGGCCCGACAATCCGACGCTGCCGGTGGCGGTGGCGCGGCTGCTGGGCCGGCCGGGGGAGCTCAACTACGGGCAGGCGATGGCCCTGTCGACGATTCTGATGGTGGTGTGCGCGGTCTCGCTGCTGCTCCTGGAGCGGCTGCGGACCGAGCGGACCTCCGGGGAGTTCTGATGCTGGTCCTTGAGGGTGCGACGGTGCGGTTCGGGGCGCGGGCGGTGCTCGACGCGGTGGACCTGGAGGTCGCCGAGCACGAGATCGTCTGCGTGCTGGGGCCGAGCGGGTCCGGGAAGTCGACGCTGCTGCGGGCGGTCGCGGGGCTCCAGGCGCTGGACGCGGGGCGGGTGCTGCTCGCCGGTGCCGACCAGGCGGGGGTGCCGGTGCACCGGCGGGGGGTGGGGCTGATGTTCCAGGACCACCAGTTGTTCCCGCAGCGGGACGTCGCCGGGAACGTGGCCTTCGGGCCGCGGATGCACGGGGTCGCGAAGGACGAGCGGGCCGCGCGGGTCGCGGAGCTGCTGGAGCTGGTGGGCCTGCCGGGTGCCGGCGGCCGGTCGGTGGCCGCGCTGTCGGGCGGCGAGCAGCAGCGGGTGGCGCTGGCGCGGGCGCTGGCGCCGCGGCCCCGGCTGCTGATGCTGGACGAGCCGCTGGGGCAGTTGGACCGGGGGCTGCGGGAGCGGCTGGTGGTGGAGCTCCGGTTGCTGTTCGGGCGCCTGGGGACGACGGTGCTCGCGGTGACGCACGACCAGGGGGAGGCGTTCGCGCTCGCGGACCGGGTGGTGGTGATGCGGGACGGGCGGATCGCCCAGTCGGGGGCGCCGGTGGAGGTGTGGCAGCGGCCGGCGTCGGAGTTCGTGGCGCGCTTCCTGGGGTTCGAGAACGTGGTTCCGGCGACGGTGTCCGGTGCGGTGGCGGAGACGGTGTGGGGCCGGGTGCCGGTTCCGGAGGGCTCGCCGCAGGGGGAGCGGACGCTGTTGGTGCGCCCGGCGGGGGTCCGGCCGGCGCGCGGGGGTCTGCTCTGCCGGGTCGAGTCGCGGACGTTCCGGGGCCATCACGTGTCGGTGGTGCTGCGTCCGGCGGAGGGGCCGCCGCTGGAGGCGGAGCTTCCGCTGCGGGAGGTGCCGGAGGTGGGCGCGGAGGTGGCGGTGGCGTTCGGGGTGGAGGAGGTCGTGGTGCTGGACGGGGAGGGTCAGCAGCGGTTGTAGAGGGCTCGTAGCCAGGGTTCGCGGACCCGGGGCAGCCTGGCCAGGGTGTGGCGGACCGTCCCGCGGTCGGGGGCGAGGAGGCCCCGGGGGTGGTCGGGGAGCGGGTAGTCGTCGCGCAGCACGCCGGGGGGCAGGTGGCCGGAGATCGGCATGGGCGAGGTCTCGGGCGGGAGGGCGAGATGGGCCCAGACGTCGCCCGGCAGGCCGACGGGGACCGCGCCGCAGGGCGGTGCCCAGGGCCGCCCGGTCCGCCGGTCGCTGGGGACGAGCGCCAGGTCGGCGCCGTCCGCGGGTATGCCGGGGCCGGCGAGGGCGACCCGCAGGGTGCCCGGGCCGGCCGGGAGCAGTCGGTCGAGGTGCGGGCCGAGGAGCGCGGTGACGGGGCCGGCGGGGAGCGCGAGGGGCCGGCCTTCGGAGGCGGCCAGCAGGTGCGCGAGGGCGACCCCTGCGGCGGCCGTCCAATGAGGGCTCCAGTTGCCGTCCGGGGTGATCGGCGGGGTCGCGCGGAGTGGTTCGGGGGTTGGGGCGGGGTCGGCCGTCCGGTGCCGGAGGACGGTGTGGGGCTCGTACCGGACCGTGTTCCAGATCCCGCAGTCGTCCTCGCGCACCCCGATGCCCAGGCCGCAGCCGGCGCAGAGCAGGGTGGGTCGGGAGCCGCCGACGACACCCAGGCAGGAGTCCCCGGACCGCTCCGGGACGAGCCGAGTGCCGCGCGTGTCGCCGGGGGCGAGGACGTACCGGTGACGGGGGCCGGCGGAGTACGACCACACCGGGGCGTACACCCCGGCGGCGGCCGCCTCCTCCTCGTCGGCCTCCTCCCACGAGCGCCACGGGTGCCCGGAGGGCTCGGGGTCGACGGCGTAGGTGCCGGGGTCCATCAGCGGTGGCATCCACGAGTGGCCGCCTCGGTAGCGGGCCTCGACGGGGAGGGCGACCCGCTCGACGGGCACGGACAGCTCGGCGCCGCAGCCGGCGCACAGGAAGAGGTCCACCTACACGCTTCCGGCGGGGGCGGGGTCCGCGGAGTGGGTCGGGGGTGTCGCCATGGGCGCAGGATAGGTGGCCCGGGGTGGCCGGGGCCGCTGGTTTTCCGGTGGCACCCGGGCCGGGGGTACGGCTGCGGCCGCGGCCCGAGGGGGCGGGCCGCGGCCGTGCGCGTGCGGTCAGGCGGTCAGCGGCAGGGCGGCGAGTTCGCCGATGAGCCAGGTGAGGGGGAGGAAGACGGCGAGCAGCGCGGCGGCGCGCAGCAGGGCGGCGGTGCGGAGCGCGGTCGGCGGGGCGCCGATGCGGATCAGTGCCTCCGTGGTGCGGGCCCGGCTCTGGCGGGACTCCAGGGTGGCGGTGAGGAGGGTCGCCGTGGTGCAGGCCATGACGACGCCGGCGCCGAGGCCGGTGAGCGGTCCGAAGGCGGTGCCGCCTTCGGAGGCCGCGTGGACGGTGGCGGCGGCGAGGGTGCCGGAGAGCACCGCGCCGACCACGCCGAGGGGGCGGCCGATGCGGTGGGCCTCGTCCATGAGGACGCGGCCGGCGAGGAGGCGTACGGCTCCGGGCCGGGCGGCCTGGAGGAGCCGGCCGCTCAGGTGGGTGAGGCCGGGTCCGGCGAGGGCGAGGCCGGCGGCGGTGAGGATCCAGCCGGCGAGGACGCCGGCGGGGGAGCCGTCGAAGCGTCCGGGCAGGGCGACGCCGTCGCCGCCGCCGCGGCCCGCGTACGTCTCCACGGCGAGGCCGACGGCGATGAGCGCCACGCCCCAGGGGAGGCCGGTGGGGACGGGCCGGGCGGCGCCCTCGGGTGCGGGGGTGCGGGTGCGGGGGCGCAGGGCGAGGCCGGCGGCGGTGGCACCGGCGACGGGCACGACGGCGAGGAGGGTGAGGGCGGCGGCGAGCGGGAGCGGCTGTCCGGCGGCGAGGAGTCCGGCGGCGGCGCCGTCGAAGGGGAGGCCGGTGATGTCGCCGCGCAGGTGCAGGTAGACGAGGAGGGCGACCATGGAGCCGAGGGTGCAGGCGACGGCGGTCGAGGTGGCGGCGATGGCGGTGAGCCGGGCGGGGCCGAGGCCGATGGAGGAGAGGCCGGGGCGGGGCCGGGTGGCGGGGTCGGTGCGGGCGACGGCGACGGCGAACTGGACGGTGGCGGCGATCGGCAGCGCGCACCAGAGCAGCCGCAGCACGGAGGCGGAGGAGTGCTCGGGGTGGCCGACGGCGTAGCCGAGGGTGCAGAGCAGCAGGAAGCCCACGCCGGCGGCGGCCGCGGCGACGAGGAGCCGCCGCAGCTGGACGAGCGGGTGGGAGCCGCGGACTAGACGGAGAGCGAGCACGCCGCGACGCCCTCCGCCCCCGTGGCGGGCGGCACGCTGCCGGCCCGGCGTCCGTCGAGCAGGGTGACCGTGCGGTCGGCGAGCGCCGCGACCTCGCCGTCGTGGGTGGCGAGGAGCACGGTGATGCCGTGGGAGCGGGCGGCGGCGGTGAGGGTGCGGAGCACCTGCGCGCCGTCGGCCCGGTGCAGGGCGGCGGTGGGTTCGTCGGCGAAGAGGACGGTCGGTCCGGCGGCGAGCGCGCGGGCGATGGAGGTGCGCTGGCGCTGGGAGCGGGTCAGGCCGTGCGGGCGGGTGCGGGCGCAGGCGCCGATGTCGAGGCGGTCGAGCCATTCGCCGGCGGCGGTCCTCGCGGCCTTGTGGGGGACGCCGCGGAGCAGCAGGGGGAGGGCGGTGTTCTCCCAGGCGGTGAGTTCGGGGACGAGGCCGTCGTCGGGGCCGATCCAGCCGAAGCGTTCGCGGCGGAGCTGTTCGCGGCGGGCCGGGGGGAGGGTGTGGACCGGGGAGCTGTTGAACCAGACCTCGCCCTGCTGGGCGAGGAGTTCGCCGGAGAGGCAGCGCAGGAGGGTGGTCTTGCCGCTGCCGCGGGGTCCGGTGACGGCGAGGATCTCGCCTTCGCGGACGCCGACGGAGACGCCGCTGAGGGCCTCCGTGCCGCCCAGGGAGCAGTGCAGGGAACGCGCCCAGAGCACGTCGTTGTCCGGTGGGGCCATCGCGTACACCTCGATGTCGGATCCGATTCTTGCGTTCCCCCGTCCGGGGGAACGAGGGTCGGGCCTGTCGGTCACTGGGCACCGTAAGTATTCGGATCCGTTTGTACGGACAGCACACGGCCCGGGCCGCCGCCATCCACTCGGATGGCGGCAGGCCCGGGCCGCGGGGTCACGCCGTGAGGGCGGCGTGGGGGCGGGAACCTCGGGGGAGGGCTCCCGGTGGACTCAGAGCTTGGTCCACGCCTCGGTCAGCACCGTGCGCAGGATGCCCTCGATCTCGTCGAAGGTGCCCTGGTCGGCGATGAGCGGCGGGGCCAGCTGGATGACCGGGTCGCCGCGGTCGTCGGCCCGGCAGTACAGGCCGTTCTCGAAGAGCGCCTTGGAGAGGAAGCCGTACAGGACGCGCTCGGTCTCCTCGTCCGTGAAGGACTCCTTGGTGGTCTTGTCCTTGACGAGCTCGATGCCGTAGAAGTAGCCGTTGCCGCGGACGTCGCCGACGATCGGCAGGTCGTGCAGCTTCTGGAGCGTCGAGAAGAAGGCGCCCTCGTTGTCCAGGACGTGCTGGTTGAGGCCTTCCTTGTCGAAGATGTCCAGGTTGGCGATGGCGACCGCCGAGGACACCGGGTGGCCACCGAAGGTGTAGCCGTGCAGGAAGGTGTTGTCGCCCTTGTAGAACGGCTCGGCGATGCGGTCCGAGACGATGCAGGCGCCGATCGGGGAGTAGCCCGAGGTCATGCCCTTGGCGCAGGTGATCATGTCGGGCACGTAGCCGAACTTGTCACAGGCGAACATGGTGCCGAGGCGGCCGAAGGCGCAGATCGTCTCGTCGGAGACGAGCAGCACGTCGTACTGGTCGCAGATCTCGCGGACGCGCTGGAAGTAGCCGGGCGGCGGCGGGAAGCAGCCGCCGGCGTTCTGCACCGGCTCCAGGAAGACGGCCGCGACGGTGTCGGGGCCCTCGAAGAGGATCTGCTGCTCGATCTGGTCGGCGGCCCAGCGGCCGAAGGCCTCGGGGTCGTCGCCGTGGATCGGGGCGCGGTAGATGTTGGTGTTCGGCACCTTGTGCGCGCCGGGGACCAGCGGCTCGAAGGGGGCCTTCAGGGCCGGCAGGCCGGTGATGGACAGGGCGCCCTGCGGGGTGCCGTGGTAGGCGACCGCACGCGAGATGACCTTGTACTTGGTGTGCTTGCCCTGCAGCTTGAAGTACTGCTTGGCGAGCTTCCACGCGGTCTCGACGGCCTCGCCGCCACCGGTGGTGAAGAAGACCTTGTTGAGGTCGCCCGGGGCGTAGTGGGCGAGGCGCTCGGCGAGCTCCACGGCCTTCGGGTGGGCGTAGGACCACACCGGGAAGAAGGCGAGCTCCTGGGCCTGCTTGTACGCGACCTCGGCCAGCTCCTGGCGGCCGTGACCGGCGTTGACCACGAAGAGGCCCGCGAGACCGTCGAGGTAGCGCTTGCCCTTGTCGTCGAAGATGTAGGTGCCCTCACCGCGGACGATGGTGGGGACGGGGCTGTTCTCGTACGACGACATGCGGGTGAAGTGCATCCACAGGTGGTCGTAGGCGGACTTTGACAGGTCGCTGCGGTCCTGGCTCACGGTTATCGGGTTCCCCACATGTAGGTCTGCTTCTTGAGCTTCAGGTAAACGAAGCTCTCGGTGGAGCGCACGCCGGGGAGCGTGCGGATCCGCTTGTTGATGACTTCCAGAAGGTGGTCGTCGTCCTCGCAGACGATCTCCACCATCAGGTCGAAGGAGCCCGCGGTCATCACCACGTACTCGCACTCGGGCATGTCCGTCAGCGCTTCCGCGACCGGATCCAGGTCACCCTCGACGTGGATGCCGACCATCGCCTGCCGCCGGAGGCCCACGGTGAGCGGGTCGGTGACGGCGACGATCTGCATGACGCCCTGGTCGAGGAGCTTCTGGACGCGCTGCCGCACCGCCGCCTCGGAGAGGCCGACGGCCTTGCCGATGGCGGCGTAGGGACGGCGGCCGTCCTCCTGGAGCTGCTCGATGATCGCCAGGGAGACGGCGTCGATCGTCGGGGACGAACCGGTTCCGGTTCTGGAGTCTGTGCTTCGACTGGCCACGTCCTCACTGTGCACCGAGATGCACCGTCGCGCAACCCCAGAGCGATGTAATTCGTTGTTCGAGGCTCCTGTGAGCACTGAATCCGAAGTCGGAGGGGTCCGGGGCTGTTGAAAGCGTCAGCCGAAGAAGTAGGCTGAGGTGTCTCACCCATCGGGACACCGCACAACGCCGTGCGAAGACAGAACGTGACAGGAGGGGTGGCAAGTGACCACCGAGCTGCGCCGGCTGCGCAACTACATCGACGGAGAGTTCCGCGACGCGACCGACGGCCGCACCATCGAGGTGATCAACCCGGCCACCGGCGAGGTGTACGCGACCTCCCCGCTCTCCGGCCAGGCCGACGTCGACGCCGCCATGGAGGCCGCCGCGGCCGCCTTCCCCGCCTGGCGCGACACCACGCCGTCCGAGCGCCAGAAGGTGCTCCTCAAGATCGCCGACGCCTTCGAGGAGCGCGCCGACGAGCTCATCGCCGCCGAGGTCCTGAACACCGGCAAGCCGACCGCCCTCGTCGCGAGCGAGGAGGTGCCCCCGATGGTGGACCAGATCCGCTTCTTCGCGGGCGCCGCCCGTCTCCTCGAAGGCCGCTCCGCCGGCGAGTACATGGAGGGCATGACCTCCATCGTCCGCCGCGAGCCGGTGGGCGTCTGCGCCCAGGTCGCGCCGTGGAACTACCCGATGATGATGGCCGTGTGGAAGTTCGCCCCGGCCCTCGCCGCGGGCAACACGGTCGTCCTCAAGCCCTCGGACACCACCCCCGCCTCCACGGTCCTGATGGCCGAGATCATCGGCTCGATCGTCCCCAAGGGCGTCTTCAACGTCCTCTGCGGCGACCGCGAGACCGGCCGCGCCATGGTCGAGCACCCGACCCCGGCGATGGCCTCCATCACCGGCTCCGTCCGGGCCGGCATGCAGGTCGCCGAGTCGGCGGCCAAGGACGTCAAGCGCGTCCACCTGGAGCTGGGGGGCAAGGCCCCCGTCGTGGTCTTCGAGGACACCGACATCGACAAGGCCGTCGAGGACATCTCCGTCGCCGGCTTCTTCAACGCGGGCCAGGACTGTACGGCCGCCACCCGCGTGCTCGTCCACGAGTCCATCCACGACGAGTTCGTCGCCGCCCTCGCCAAGGCCGCCGCCGAGACGAAGACCGGTCAGCCGGACGACGAGGACGTGCTCTACGGCCCGCTCAACAACGCCAACCAGCTGAAGCAGGTCACCGGCTTCATCGACCGCCTCCCGGCCCACGCCAAGGTCGAGGCCGGCGGCCACCGCGTCGGCGACAAGGGCTACTTCTACGCCCCGACCGTCGTCTCCGGCCTCGAGCAGGACGACGAGATCGTCCAGAACGAGGTCTTCGGCCCGGTCATCACCGTCCAGTCCTTCACGGACGAGGCGCAGGCCCTTCAGTACGCCAACGACGTCGAGTACGCCCTCGCCTCCTCCGTCTGGACCAAGGACCACGCGCGCGCGATGCGCATGTCCAAGGCCCTCGACTTCGGCTGCGTGTGGATCAACACCCACATCCCGCTCGTCGCCGAGATGCCGCACGGCGGCTACAAGAAGTCCGGCTACGGCAAGGACCTCTCCGCGTACGGCTTCGAGGACTACACGCGCATCAAGCACGTGATGACCTCGCTGGGCTGAACCGCCCGGTCGTAGGCTTGGCTTGACCTCGCCGGGCCGAACCGCCCGGCAGTACGCACGGCTTGACCTCGCCGGGCCGAACCGCCCGGCAGTACGCACGGCTTGACCTCGCCGGGCCGAACCGCCCGGTGGTCCAGGCGGGTTGACCTCGCCGAGCCGCCCGGTCGTCCGTCCGCCACGGCCCCGGCACCCGTCGATCAGATGATCGACAAGGTGTCGGGGCCGTGCCGTGCCGCTCGACGGAGCGTCCATTGCGGGGCCGAGGAGCCGGACGCGATGCTTCACGGGTGAGAGCGACAGCCAGGAACCCCATGCCGCGCCGGTCCCTCCTGCGGGGCCTCGGCGCCGCCGGCACCGCCGGCCTCCTCGCCGCCTGCGGCGTCAAGCCCGCCTACGTCGCCGAGGACCGGCGGGCCGGCCGCGACCTGTCCGGCCGCGAGCGGACCGTCACCTTCGCCAACTGGCCGCTCTACATCGACACCGCCGACGACGATCCGCGCGCGCGGCCCACGCTCGACGCCTTCCGGGAACGGACCGGGATCTCCGTCCACTACACCGAGGAGATCAACGACAACGACGAGTTCTTCGGCAAGGTCGGCCCGGCCCTGATGAACGGGCAGTCCACCGACCGCGACCTCATCGTCGTCAGCGACTGGATGGCCGCCCGCTTCGTCCGGCTCGGCTGGGTCCAGAAGATGGACCGCGCCGCGCAGACGCACGTCGCCGGCCACCTCGACCCGCAACTGCTGCGCCCCGCCTTCGACCCCGGCCGGCTGCACTCCGTGCCCTGGCAGTCCGGCATCACCGGCATCGCCTACAACCGGCGCAGGCTCGGCCGGGAGCTGCGCTCCACCCGCCAGCTGTGGGACGCCGACCTGCGCGGCAAGGTCACCCTCCTCTCCGGCCTCGACGAGTCCATCTCCCTGCTCATGCAGGGCGACGGAGTGGACGTCACCCGCTGGACCGAGGCCGACTTCCACCGGGTCTGCGACCGGATCGAGGGGCTCGTCAGGACCAGGCACATCCGCCGCTTCACCGGGAACGACTACATCAAGGACCTCGCCGGCGGCGACGTGCTGGCCTGCCAGGCGTACTCCGGCGACGTCATCCAGCTCCAGGCCGACAACCCCGACATCGAGTTCGTCGTCCCCGAGGAGGGCGGCGAACTGTGGGCCGAGTCGCTGATGATCCCCAACCTCGCCCGCCACAAGGCCAACGCCGAGAAGCTCGTCGACTACTACTACGAGCCCGAGGTCGCCGCCGAACTCGCCGCCTGGGTCAACTACGTCTGCCCCGTCCCGGCCGCGCAGGCCGTCCTCGCCGACTCGGGCGACGAAGAGCTGGTCGCCCTCGCCGAGGACCCGCTGATCTTCCCCGACCGGGAGATGCGCGGCCGCCTCGCCATCGCCCGGGACATCACCTCCACGGAGCGCCGCGCGATGGCCAAGCGGTGGAACGGGATCGTCGGCCTCTGAGACCGCCCCCCCATTTCTGAACACGTTCAAGAGGGGCGTACGCTGGGGCCATGAGCGACACGAACGGGCCCGGAGCCCTTCTCACGCGCATCCGCGCCTGGCTGATCCTCTTCGTCGTTTGTCTCGTCCTGAGCGGGCTCACCGCCTTCCCGCTCGTCACCGAACTCCGCTGGCTCGACTCCTCGCTGACCGGCTGGGCGGCGCCGGTCGCGGAGGCCCTGCCCGGGCTCGCGGAGTGGATCCACAAGGTGGCCGGCGGGCTGGAGACCGCCGCGGCCGAGGCGCCGTACCTGCTGTACGGCAACGACTGGCTGGCCTTCGCCCACCTCGTCATCGCCGTCGCCTTCCACGGCGTGTACCGCGACCCCGTCCGCAACATCTGGGTCGTCGAGTTCGGGATGATCGCCTGCGTCGGCATCATCCCCCTGGCCCTGATCTGCGGGCCGATCCGGGACATCCCCTTCTGGTGGTCGGTCATCGACATGTCCTTCGGGGTCTTCGGCATCCTGCCCCTGATCCACGTGCGCCGCATGATCAAGCGGCTCGAAGCCGTCACGGCGGCGGCGGCACCGGCGGCCGTGCCCGCGTAGCCGCGGACCGCCGCCACCCGGTCCAGGGGCGCACCCGGCCGGGACGGTCACGCCCTGCCCGGCGGACGCCGGTGATCAGTCCGGCAGGCCGTAGGCCCCGACCATCAGGCCGAGGACCGTCCGGTTGGTGTCCTGCCCCTTGGCGTCGGTCGAGTTGACCGAGTAGACCAGGGTCCGCTCCCCGTGCCGGGTCGAGGCGATGGCCGCGTTGTAGCCCCAGCGGCCGCCCGTCTTGCCCCACACCTCGCGCCCGCCCAGCCGCTTCATCGACAGGCCGACGGAGAAGGCGGCCGGGTCGCCGCGCAGGTCGGTCACCTTCGGCAGGGTGAACATCTCCTCCAGGAGCGGGCCGCGGACCACCCGGCCCGCGAACAGGGCCCGGGTGAACCGCTCCAGGTCCGCCGTGGTCGAGATCAGATCACCGGCCGCCCACCCGTCCGTCGCCCGCCACACCGAGACGTCCCGCAGCCCGGTCGTCCCGTCCTCCAGCCGCATCAGCTGGTAGCCGTGGTTGTACGGGCCCCGGATCCCGGCCTCCCGGCCCGGGAGGTAGGTGTCCCGCAGACCGAGCGGGCGCAGGATCCGCTTCCCCACCTGCGCCTCGAACGAGTCCCCGGTCACCCGCTCCACGATCAGGCCCGCGATCGTGTAGCCGATGTTCAGGTAGTGCTGGCGGGTGCCCGGCCGGAACTCGCGCGGCTTCGCGGTCGCCGAGCGGACCAGCTCCTCCGGCTCGTGGACGGCGAAGCGGTTCTCGTACCACTCCTCCACCGTCGTCCCGGGGAAGTCCGGTGCCGGGATGCCGTGCGTGTGGTTCAGCAACTGCCGCACGGTCACCGCCGCGTACCGGCCCGGGACCAGCTCCGGAAGGTACGAGCGGGCCGTCCGGTCCAGGTCGACCCGCCCCTCGGCGGCCAGCTGGAGCACCGTCGCCGCCGTGAACACCTTCGTCACCGAACCCGCCCGGAAGCGGCCCGCCGGATCGGCCGGGGCCCCCGACTCCACGTCGTGGACGCCCGCGCCGCCCCGCCAGACGCCCTCGGTGCCGCCCACCCGGACCAGCGCCGCCGTCGCGTCGGCACGCGGCAGCCCCGCGAGCACCGCCGACAGGTCCGGAGAGGCCGGGTCGGTCGCGGCCGGCGCCGTCGCGGCGGACGCGGGGGCGGACGCCGCGAAGGCGGGGGAGAGGGCGGCGGGGCCCGCCGCGACGCCCAGGACCAGGGCGGCGGCGAGCAGCGTGCGGGTGGACTTCCTCATGGTCAACTCCCGTGGTGCGATCGGTCGTTCTCGATGGCTCCATCCTGCTGCGCCGCGGCGGTCCGCGGATCGCCCGCACCGGCGGTCCTCGCCCGTCACCCCCTCGCCCGCGCGGGGGAGGGGCCGCCGTCCGCGGCTCCCCCCGGCGGGGGAGGAGCGGGCGCCACCAGGCCCGTCTCGTAGGCGCAGATGACCGCCTGGATCCGGTCCCGCAGCCCCAGCTTCGCCAGCACATGGCCCACATGGGTCTTCACCGTGTGCTCGCTGACCACCAGCTCCGCCGCGATCTCCGCGTTCGACAGCCCCCGCGCGAGCAGCAGCAGCGTCTCCCGCTCCCGGCCCGTCAGCACGTCGAGCCGCGGGTCCGGCGCCGCCGCCCGGCGCGGACCGCCCGCCGTGTACTGCTCCACGAGCCGCCGCGCCACCGACGGCGCCAGCAGCGAGTCGCCCGCCGCCACCACCCGGACCGCGTGCACCAGATCGTCCCGGCGCACGTCCTTCAGCAGAAAGCCGCTCGCGCCCGCGTGCAGCGCCTCGTACACGTACGCGTCCGAGTCGAAGGTCGTCAGGATCACCGTCCGGCAGGTGCTCTCCGCGCCGATCGTCCGGCACGCCTCGATCCCGTCCATCCGGGGCATCCGGATGTCGAGCAGCGCCACGTCCGGCCGGTGGCGGCGCACCGCCTCCACCGCCGCCGCCCCGTCGGCGACCTCCGCGACCACCTCGATGTCGTCCTGGACGTCGAGGATCAGCGCGAAACCACTGCGCACCAGCTCCTGGTCGTCGGCCACCACCACACGGATCGTCACGGCCCCACCTCCGCGGCGGAGGGTACGGGCAGC
The DNA here is from genome assembly GCF_043081625.1 of Streptomyces sp. NPDC014861. Taxonomy (NCBI): domain Bacteria; kingdom Bacillati; phylum Actinomycetota; class Actinomycetes; order Kitasatosporales; family Streptomycetaceae; genus Streptomyces; species Streptomyces sp. NPDC014861. Next base: position 86,600 of record NZ_JBIBWV010000007.1, on the reverse strand, counting down.
TCCGCCCGCACCTCGAATCCGGTGCCACCGGGACCCGCGCCCGCCGTCGCCGTGCCCCCGTGCGCCGCCGCCCGCTCCCGTATCCCCGCCAGACCGTGGCCCGCGGACCGGCCCGGCGCCCGGAGCGCGGAGGCCCGGGGGCCACGCCCGTCGTCGGTGACCACGACGGTGAGGACGGGGCCGGAGCGGTCGATCCGGACCGTGGCGGTACGGGCCCGGGCGTGCCGGACCGTGTTGGTCAGGGCCTCCTGCGCGATCCGGTACGCCGTCGCCGCGAGCGGCGCGGGCAGCGCCGCCACCCCGCCGGAGGTCTCGTACCGCACGTCCAGGCCACCGGCCCGCACCCGGTCGAGGAGCGCGGGCAGTTCCCCCAGGTCCGGCTGGGGCGAGCGCCCGCCGCCCGGGTCCTCGTCCCGCAACACACCGAGCATGCGCCGCAGTTGGTCCATCGCGTCCCGGCCGGTCGCCGAGATCGCCTCGAAGGCCGCCTCCGCCCGCTCCGGCGCCCTGCGCACCGCCACCGGACCCGCCTCCGCCTGCACGATCATCAGGCTCACCGCGTGCGACAGGATGTCGTGCATCTCCCGGGCGATCCGGGCCCGTTCCCGCGCCGCCGCCCGCTCCGCCTCCACCCGCTGCGCCCGCTGCCGGGCGTCGGTGAGCCGGCCGAAGGCATAGGCCGCGCCGAACACGAAGAGCGAGAAGGTGAGTTCACGGACCGAACGGGTGTTGAGCCACACCGACACCGGCACCGCCACCACGAGCAGCCCGGCCGTCACCGCCCGCTGCCAGGCCGACGCCAGTGCCGCGACCGTGTACACGCACACCAGCCCCTGGTAGGGCAGCGGCTGCCCGGGCCCCTCCGTGCCGAGCTGGTACAGCGCGCTCGCGGCGAGCACCGCGAGCAGCACCGCCATCGGCGCCCGCCGCCGCCACACCAGCGGCAGCACCGTCAGCGTCGTCAGTCCGTACGCCGGCCAGGTCGCCGGCTCCAGCTCCGGCGCGCGCGGCACCACGAAGGGCATCGTCACCGCCGCCTGCACCAGCAGCGCCAGGCCCGCGTCCACCGCCGGCGGATGCGCCGCCCCCCACTCGCGCGCCTGCCCCACCCCCCGTATCCGCATTACGGCTTGCGGCCCACCGCGCCGAACTGCGCCACCGCGGGAGCCTCCGGCGCGCCCCACCGCGCGCAGGAGACGACACCCGGGCCCAGCAGCTCCAGGCCGTCGAAGAAGGAGGTGAACTCCTCGCGGGTGCGGGCGGTGATGGGCGGGGTGGCGTTCTCGTTCCAGAAGGCCATCGCCTCCCTGTTCCCCTCCCCGCCCAGCTCCGGGTCGTACGTCGGGTGGGTGAGGACGAGATGGCTGCCCGAGGGCACGGCGGCCATCAGCGTCCGCACGATCGACCGCGCCTCGTCGGTGTCCAGGACGAAGTTGAGGATGCCCAGCATCAGCACCGCCACCGGGCGCGTCAGGTCCAGGACCTCGCCGGCCGCCGCCACGATCTTCTCCGGGTCGTGGGCGTCGGCGTCCACATAGGCCGTGACGCCCTCGGGGGCGCTGGTCAGCAGCGCCCGGGCGTGGGTCAGGACGATCGGGTCGTTGTCGACGTAGACGATCCGGGCGTCCGGCGCGATCCGCTGCGCCACCTCGTGGGTGTTGTCGGCGGTCGGGAGGCCGGTGCCGACGTCGAGGAACTGGCGGACGCCGTCCGAGGCCAGCCCGGTCACCACGCGGCCGAGGAACGCCCGGTCGGCGCGGGCGACTTCACCGATGCTCGGGTGGAAGGCGGTGACCTGGTCGCCGACGGCGCGGTCCACCGGGTAGTTGTCCTTGCCGCCCAGCCAGTAGTTCCACACCCGGGCGTTGTGGGCGATGTCGGTGCGGATCCGGTCGTTCATCAGGGAGCCTTTCGCAGGACGGCGGCGAGGACGTCGACCCGGTTGGTGGTGATCGAGTCGACCCCGTGGGCGATCAGCCTACGCATGCTCCTGCGGGTGTCCGGCGTCCAGGCCGAGACGAGCAGCCCGTCCCGGTGCACCCGCTGTACCAGCTCGCTGCCGACCAGCCCGAAGCGGTAGTTGAGCCACTTCGGGCGGACCGCGTCGAGGAGCACCGGGCGCGGCGGCGCGAGCGAGGTCCAGGTGAGGGCGATCTCCGCGCGCGGGTCCGCCGCCCGCACCTGGAGCATGGCGACCGAGCCCGCGCAGTAGTGGACGCGCTCGCCCGCGCCGGCCTCGCGGACGGCCCCGACGATCCGGCGCACCGACGCCTCGTTCCCGCCGGGCAGGTCGAGCATCAGCCGGCGCGGCCCGGCCGCCAGGAGCGCGTCCCGGAGCGTCGGCACCCCGCCCCGGGTCAGCTCGCGCAGCTGCTCGTGGGTGAGCGAGGACAGCGGGCGGTCGTGCCCCCACAGCCGCTTCAGGGTGTCGTCGTGCAGCAGGACGGGCACCTCGTCCTTGGTGAGCCGGACGTCGACCTCGACCGCGTCCGCACCCGCCTCGAAGGCGGAGCCGATCGAGGCGAGGGTGTTCTCACGGGCGCGGTACGGGTCGCCGCGGTGGCCTACGACAGTGACAGATCGCATGGCCCCCATTCTTCGCCGCGGTTCAGCGCGCCAGCCAGTCCTCCGTGTACGTGTCGATCTCGGCGGCCAGCCGCTCCTTGCCCGCCGGGTCGAGGAAGGACGCCTCCACCGCGTTCTTCGCGAGGCCGGCCACCCCCCGCTCGTCCAGCTCCAGGAGCCGGGCGGCGACGGCGTACTCGTTGTTCAGGTCGGTGCCGAACATCGGCGGGTCGTCGCTGTTGACCGTCACCAGCACACCGGCGTCCGCCATGGCCCGGATCGGGTGCTCGTCGAGGTTCGCGACGGCCCGGGTCGCGATGTTGGAGGTCGGGCAGACCTCCAGGGCGATCCGGTGCCCCGCCAGGTACGCGAGCAGCTCCGGGTCCCGCACGGAGCTGGTGCCGTGGCCGATGCGCTCGGCCCCCAGGTCGCGGACGGCGTCCCAGACCGTCTGCGGGCCGGTGGTCTCGCCGGCGTGCGGCACCGAGCGGAGCCCGGCCGCGCGGGCCCGGTCGAAGTACGGCTTGAACTGCGGGCGCGGCACCCCGATCTCCGGGCCGCCGAGACCGAAGGAGACCAGGCCCTCGGGACGGATGCCGTCGGTGACGGCGAGCCGCGCGGTCTCCTCGGCGGCGTCCAGGCCGGCCTCGCCGGGGATGTCGAAGCACCAGCGCAGCACGGTGCCGAACTCGGCCTCCGCCGCCTTGCGGGCGTCCTCGATCGCCGCCATGAACGCCCGCTCGTCGATGCCGCGGCGGGTGGAGGAGTACGGGGTGATGGTCAGCTCGGCGTAGCGGATGTTCTGCCGGGCCATGTCCCGGGCGACCTCGAAGGTCAGCAGCCGGACGTCCTCCGGGGTGCGCACGAGGTCCACGACGGAGAGGTACACGTCGATGAAGTGCGCGAAGTCGGTGAAGGTGAAGTAGTCGGCCAGCGCCTCCGGGTCCGTGGGGACCTTGGAGTCCGGATGCCGGGCGGCCAGCTCGGAGACGATCCGGGGGGAGGCGGAGCCCACGTGGTGGACGTGCAGCTCGGCCTTGGGCAGGCCCGCGATGAAGGGGTGCAGATCGGTCATCGGGTCATCGTAGGCCGGGCGGGGGGAGCCGGTGCGGACGCCGTAGCATGACGGGACCAGGGAGGGAGCCCCGACATGTCCGACCGAGCCGAGCCGCGCCCGCAGGGCGGGGACACCGTCGACCCGTGGGCTCCGCCGGAGCGCGCGGAGGCCCCGGTGGAGACGGGCAAGCGGGTCCCGGTGCACGACCAGCCGACGATCACCTCGATACCCACCGGGGACGCGGCCGGCGCCGAGCTGCCGCCGCCCCCCGTCGCCCCCGGCGGCCCGGCCGCGTACGGCGCGCCGGCGCCGCGGCCCGGTCACGCGCCCGGCCCCGCCGCCCCGGGATACGGCCACCCGCCCGCGGGCCCCGCCACCGGCGCGTACGGCTATCCGCCCTCGGGCCCCGCCACCGGCGCGTACGGCTATCCGCCCTCGGGCCCCGCCACGGGTGCGTACGGCTACCCGGCCGCGGGCCCCGCCACGGGTGCCTACGGCTACCCGGCGGCCGGTGCGTACGGCTATCCGCCGGCCCGCCCGATGCCCTACGGGCCGATGTCCGGGCAGAACAACGGCATGGGAACGGCCGGCCTGGTGCTCGGCATCATCGGCACCTGCCTGTTCTGGGTCTGGGGCGTCCCGTCGATCGTGCTCGGCGTCCTCGGCCTGATCTTCGGCATCCTCGGGCGCAAGCGTGCCAACCGGGGCGAGGCGAGCAACGGCGGGACCGCCACCGCGGGCATCGTCCTCGGCAGCGTCTCGATCGTCCTCGGGGCCGCGGTCCTGGCCCTCATCGTCCTGGCCTACCGGTTCGAGGAGTACGAGGAGGAGGGCGGCGAGCGGACCTCCGCGGTCCTCGTCGTCGACGCTCCCGGCCAGGCCCGGGAAGGCGCTTCCTAGAGCCTGTCGTCAGACGGGAGGCCGACGACAGGCCCGCAGCCGCTCCCGGGCCTCCATCAGCGCGAAGCCCAGCAGGTTGAGGCCGCGCCAGCGGGTCGGGTCGTGGGCGCCGGGGTCGCCGGCGGCGAGGCCGATGCCCCACACGCGGTCCAGCGGGCTCGCCTCCACCAGGACGCGGGTGTTCGTCCCGAGCAGATAGCTCCGCAGCCCGTCGTCCGAGGCGAACTTGTGGAAGCTGCCCGCCACCACGATCCCGGAGCGCTCCCGCGCCCACACGGTCTCGTCGAAGCCGCGGACGAGCCGCCCCGCGTTCTTGGCCTCGGCCGGAGTGGCCGCGGAGAGCGCGGCCCGCTCCGCCTCGGCGTCGCCGAAGAGGCGCGCCTTCTCCGCCATCATCCAGTGCTCCGCCGTCGCGTACCGCACGCCGGCGACCTCGAAGGGCGACGGCCACCACTGGCTCAGACAGCTCTGCGTGAGCCGTCCGTCCGGGGCCGCGCGGTGGCCCCAGAAGTGCAGCCACTTCACCGTGTCACCCCTGCTGACCTGCTGTGTCAGCGATTCGACCGTCATCATGCACGCGAGTCTGACATCCGCGACAGGCATTCCGTACGAAGATTTTCCCGGGACCTCGACACATGGTCGACCGATTCCGTCGAGTAACCAAAAGGCAACAACGGAATCACTTGTTCGGGCTGTATCCCTCTGTCAGGATCGGCACTCAATTCGAGCTGGGACAACGGAGAGCGTCATGGGCAACCGCTTCCAGGTGACGGACCGCTTCGCGGACGGCGCGCAGTACATCGGCGGACGGCTCCGCCCCGGAACCTCGGGACGGACCCACAGCGTCGTCGACCCGGCCACCGGCGAGAGCGTGTACACCTACGCGCTCGCCTCCACCGCCGACGTCGACGACGCCGTCGCCGCGGCCAAGGCGGCCTTCCCCGGCTGGGCGGGGGCCACCCCAGGTGAGCGCTCCGACGCCCTGCACCGCTTCGCCGCGGTCCTCGCCGAGCAGGCCGAGGACTTCGCCCGGGTCGAGTCGCTCCAGTGCGGCAAGCCGATCCGGCTCACCACCGAGTTCGACGTGCCCGGCACCGTCGACAACACCGCCTTCTTCGCCGGCGCGGCCCGGCACCTCCAGGGCCAGTCCGCCGGCGAGTACTCCGGCGACCACACCTCGTACGTCCGGCGCGAGCCGATCGGCGTGGTCGGCTCCATCGCCCCCTGGAACTACCCGCTCCAGATGGCCGCCTGGAAGATCCTCCCGGCGATCGCCGCCGGAAACACCATCGTCCTGAAGCCGGCCGAGCTGACCCCGCTCACCTCGCTGATGTTCGCCCAGGCGGCCACCGAGGCCGGCATCCCGGACGGCGTCGTCAACATCGTCAACGGCTCCGGCCGCGAGGCGGGCGAGCACCTGGTCGGCCACCCCGACGTCGCCATGACCTCCTTCACCGGCTCCACCCCGGTGGGCAAGCGGGTCGCCGAGGTCGCCACGGCCACCGTGAAGCGGCTCCACCTGGAACTCGGCGGCAAGGCGCCCTTCGTCGTCTTCGACGACGCCGACCTGGAGGCCGCCGCCCACGGCGCCGTCGCCGCCTCCCTCATCAACACCGGCCAGGACTGCACCGCCGCCACTCGCGCCTACGTCCAGCGCCCGCTCTTCGACGCCTTCGTGGCCCGGGTCGCGGAGCTCATGGAGACGGTCCGGCTCGGCGACCCCTTCGACCCCGCCACCGATCTCGGCCCGCTGGTCTCGCACGTCCAGCGCGACCGGGTGGCCGGCTTCGTCGAGCGGGCCCGCGGCTGCGCGACCGTGGTCACCGGAGGAGAAGCCCCTGGTGGAGAGCTCAAGAACGGCGCATACTATCGGCCCACCCTGATCACCGGCGCCGCGCAGGACAGCGAGGTCGTGCAGTCGGAGATCTTCGGACCGGTCCTGGTGGCCCTGCCCTTCGACGGTGACGACGAGGGCATCCGGCTCGCCAACGACACCCCGTACGGCCTCGCCGCCTCCGCCTGGAGCCGTGACGTCTTCCGGGCGAACAGGGCCACCCGCGAGATCAAGGCCGGCTGCGTCTGGGTCAACGACCACATCCCGATCATCAGCGAGATGCCGCACGGCGGATACAAGGCGTCCGGCTACGGAAAGGACATGTCGGCCTACTCCTTCGAGGAGTACACGCAGGTCAAGCACGTGATGTTCGACAACACCGCGGTGGCGGCCAAGGACTGGCACCGCACGATCTTCGGGGACCGATAGTCGTCTGCCGCCCGACCAGCGGCGCAACCATCCCGAAAGGGCACAGCGCATGGAGCAGTACGAGCCCGACCGCCTGTCCGCCGCCCAGCTGGCGGCGATCCGGCGCAGCATGACGAGCGGCCGTGGCGCCCTCAGCCGCCGCTCGCTGCTGCGGGCGGGCGGCGTGGGCGCGCTCACGGTCGGCGGCCTGGCCGGCCTGACCGCCTGCGGCATCCCGCCGGCCAAGCGGGAGGGCCAGGGCCCGGCGTCCAGCGACTTCTCGGACAAGGAGAAGACCCTCAGCTTCTCCAACTGGACCGAGTACATGGACGTCAGCGAGGACGAGAAGTCCCGCCCGACCCTGGAGGCGTTCGCGAAACGCACCGGGATCAAGGTCAAGTACACCGAGGACATCAACGACAACGTCGAGTTCTTCGGCAAGATCAAGCCGCAGCTCGCGGCCGGCCAGGACACCGGCCGCGACCTGATCTGCGTCACCGACTGGCTCGCCGCCCGCATCATCCGGCTCGGCTGGGCGCAGAAGCTCGACCCGGCGAACCTGCCCCACGCGTACGCCAACCTCTCCGCCCAGTTCCGCCGCCCCGACTGGGACCCGGGCCGGTCCTACTCGTACCCCTGGACCGGCATCTCCACCGTCATCGCCTACAACACCAGGGCGACCGGCGGGAAGAAGGTCGACTCGGTCAGCCAGCTCCTCGACGACCCCGCGCTCAAGGGCCGGGTCGGCTTCCTCACCGAGATGCGCGACACCGTCGGCATGACCCTGCTCGACCTGGGCAAGGACCCGGGGAAGTTCACCGACGCCGACTTCGACGCGGCGGTCGGCCGCCTCCAGAAGGCCGTCGACAGGAAGCAGATACGCCGCTTCACCGGCAACGACTACACCTCCGACCTGGACAAGGGCGACCTCGCCGCCTGCCTGGCCTGGGCCGGCGACATCATCCAGCTCCAGGCCGACAACCCGGACATCCAGTACACGATCCCGAACGCCGGGTACATCACCTCCACGGACAACCTGCTCGTCCCCACCCAGGCCCGGCACAAGGCCAACGCCGAGAAGCTCATCGACTACTACTACGAGCTCCCGGTGGCCGCCCAGCTCGCCGCCTACATCAACTACGTCTGCCCCGTCGACGGGGTGAAGGACGAACTGGCCGAGATCGACCCCGAGCTCGCGGCCAACACGCTGATCCTCCCGGACAAGGCCATGGCCAGGAAGTCCCGCGCCTTCCGCTCGCTGACCAGCGAGGAAGAGACGGCGTACGAGGAGAAGTTCGCCAAGCTCATCGGCGCCTGAGCCGTCGTCCACCGTCACCAGGCCACGAAGCCACGAAGATCCGGGACCGCAACCCATGACTGACAAGACCACCGGCGGCGACGTCCGACTCACCGGGATCAGCAAGACCTACGGCTCCTTCACCGCCGTCCACCCCCTCGACCTCACCGTGCCCCAGGGCTCCTTCTTCGCCCTGCTCGGCGCCTCCGGCTGCGGCAAGACCACCACGCTGCGCATGATCGCCGGCCTGGAGGACCCCTCCACCGGCACCGTCTTCCTCGGCGACCGCGACGTCACCGACCTCCCGCCCTACAAGCGGCCGGTCAACACCGTCTTCCAGTCCTACGCGCTCTTCCCGCACATGGACATCTCCGAGAACATCGCCTTCGGACTGCGCCGGCGCGGCATCAAGTCGGTGAAGAAGCAGGTCGACGACATGCTGGAGCTCGTCCAGCTCGGCGACAAGGCGAGGCACAAGCCGCACCAGCTCTCCGGCGGCCAGCAGCAGCGCGTCGCGGTGGCCCGCGCGCTCATCAACCACCCGCAGGTCCTCCTCCTCGACGAGCCGCTCGGCGCGCTCGACCTCAAGCTGCGGCGCCAGATGCAGCTGGAGCTCAAGCGGATACAGACCGAGGTCGGCATCACCTTCGTGCACGTCACCCACGACCAGGAGGAGGCCATGACCATGGCCGACCAGGTCGCGGTCATGAACGGCGGCCGGGTCGAGCAGCTCGGCGCCCCCGCCGACCTGTACGAGAACCCGCGCACCACCTTCGTCGCCAACTTCCTCGGCACCTCCAACCTCATCGAGGCCGAGGTCGTCGAGACCGGTTCCGAGGTCGTCGTCACGGCCGGCGGCGGCAGGCTCAGGGTCCCCGGCGACCGCTGTACCGACGCCGTCCGCCGGGGCGGCAAGCTCCTCGTCGGCGTCCGCCCCGAGAAGATCTCCCTCACCCACGCCGACGACGCCGACTCGATCGCGGACGGCCGCAACAAGGTCACCGGCCGGATCGCCGACTCCTCCTTCATCGGCGTCTCCACCCAGTACGTGGTGAACTCGCCGGCCGGCGCGGAGCTCCAGGTCTACGAGCAGAACATCGAGCGCGACGCCCGCCTCCGCCCCGGCGCCGAGGTGGTCCTGCACTGGAACCCGGCGCACACCTTCGGCCTCGACGCCACTCAGGCCATCGACGCGGGCGTGGAGACGGTGGAGGACGCCTCGTGACCACCACCCTGACCAAGGAGGCGCCGGGACCGGTCGAAGAACCGATTCTGCGCAAGCCTCCCACCCGCAAGCGGCTCGTCCCCTACTGGCTGCTGCTCCCCGGCATCCTCTGGCTGCTCGTCTTCTTCGCCCTGCCGCTCGTCTACCAGGCCTCCACCTCGGTGCAGACCGGCTCCCTCGAAGAGGGCTTCCAGGTCACCTGGCACTTCCAGACGTACGTCGACGCCTTCACCGAGTACTGGCCGCAGCTGCTGCGCTCGCTGCTGTACGCCGGCACCGCGACCGCGCTCTGCCTGCTCCTCGGCTACCCGCTGGCGTACCTCATCGCCTTCAAGGCCGGCCGCTGGCGCAACCTGCTGCTCGTCCTCGTCATCGCCCCCTTCTTCACCAGCTTCCTCATCCGGACGCTGGCGTGGAAGACGATCCTCGCCGACGACAGCCTCGTGGTCGACGTCCTCAACGCGCTGCACGTCCTCGACGTGACCAGCTGGCTCGGCTGGACCGAGGGCGAGCGGGTGCTCGCCACGCCGATGGCGGTCGTCTGCGGCCTCACGTACAACTTCCTGCCGTTCATGATCCTGCCGCTCTACACCTCGCTGGAGCGGATCGACGGCCGGCTGCACGAGGCCGCCCAGGACCTGTACGCCTCCCCGGCCACCACCTTCCGCAAGGTGACCTTCCCGCTGTCGATGCCCGGCGTCGTCTCCGGCACCCTGCTCACCTTCATCCCGGCGAGCGGCGACTACGTCAACGCCGAACTGCTCGGCTCCACCGACACCAAGATGATCGGCAACGTCATCCAGTCGCAGTTCCTCCGCGTCCTCGACTACCCGACGGCCGCCGCCCTGTCCTTCATCCTCATGGCGATCGTGCTCCTCATGGTCACCGTCTACATCCGCAAGGCGGGAACGGAGGACCTCGTCTGATGCGCTGGATCCGCAAGAACCTGGTCGTCGTCGCCGGCCTGCTGACGCTGGCGTACATGATCCTGCCGAACGTCGTGGTCATGGTGTTCTCGTTCAACAAGCCGAACGGGCGCTTCAACTACTCCTGGCAGCAGTTCTCCCTGGACGCCTGGAAGGACCCCTGCGGCGTCGCCGACATGTGCGAGTCGCTCACGCTCTCGCTCCAGCTCGCCGCCTGGGCCACGGTCGGCGCCGTCGTCCTCGGCACGATGATCGCCTTCGCCCTGGTCCGCTACCGCTTCCGGGCGCGCGGCGCGATCAACTCGCTGATCTTCCTGCCGATGGCGATGCCCGAGGTCGTCATGGCCGCCTCGCTGCTCACCCTCTTCCTGAACATGGGGATCGAGCTGGGCTTCTGGACGGTCCTCATCGCCCACATCATGTTCTGCCTGTCGTTCGTCGTGACGGCGGTCAAGGCCCGGGTCATGTCCATGGACCCCCGCCTGGAGGAGGCCGCGCGCGACCTCTACGCCGGGCCCGCGCAGACCTTCCTGCGCGTCACCCTGCCGATCGCCGCGCCCGGCATCGCCGCCGGCGGCCTGCTCGCCTTCGCGCTCTCGTTCGACGACTTCATCATCACCAACTTCAACGCGGGCTCCACGGTGACCTTCCCCATGTTCGTCTGGGGCTCGGCGCAGCGCGGTACCCCCGTTCAGATCAACGTGATCGGCACCGGGATGTTCGTCCTCGCGGTACTGATCGTCGTAGCCGGGCAAATCATCACGAACCGGCGCAAGAAAACAGCAACAGCCTGAGTGTAGGAAGCTCTCAGGCACCGAAGGAGTTGGAAACCATGGCCCCAGTCGCCATGCGTCTCGCTGCACAATCTCTCTCCGACGCCCAGCCCGTCCCCTTCTGGCTGGAAGACCCCGGCAAGCCCGGCGCCCTGCCCGCCCTCACCGGCACCGAGAAGTGCGATCTCCTCGTCGTCGGCGGCGGCTACAGCGGACTGTGGACCGCGCTCCTCGCCAAGGAGCGCGACCCCTCCCAGGACGTCGTGCTCATCGAAGGCCGCGAGGTGGGCTGGGCCGCCTCGGGCCGCAACGGCGGCTTCTGCGCCGCCTCCCTCACCCACGGCTTCGGCAACGGCCTCGCCCGCTGGCCGGGCGAGCTGCCGAAGCTGGAGCGGCTCGGCGCGGCCAACCTCGACGCCATCGAGGAGGCCGTCACCCGCTACGCGCTGGACTGCGAGTTCGAGCGCACCGGCGAGATCGACGTCGCCACCGAGGCGTACCAGGTGGAGGAGCTCCACGAGTGGTACGAGGAGGCCGAGCGCCTCGGCCTCGCCGACGGTCTCACCCTTCTGGACCAGGACGCCGTCCGGGCCGAGGTGAACTCGCCGACCTTCCGCGGCGGCCTGTGGGACCGCGACGGCGTCGCCATGGTCCACCCGGCGAAGCTCGCCTGGGGCCTCAAGCGGGCCTGCCTCGACCTCGGCGTGCGGATCTTCGAGAACACCCCGGGCCTCGACCTGGTGGCGGCCGGTGCCGGCATGGCCGTCCGCACCCCGTACGGCCGGGTCGCCGCCCGCCGGGTCGCCCTCGGCACCAACGTCTTCCCGTCGCTGGTCAAGCGGCTGCGCCCGTACACCGTCCCGGTCTACGACTACGCGCTGGTCACCGAGCCGCTCACCGAGGAGCAGCTGGCCTCGATCGGCTGGGGGAACCGGCAGGGCCTCGGCGACTTGGCCAACCAGTTCCACTACTTCCGGATCACGGCCGACCACCGCATCCTGTGGGGCGGCTACGACGCCATCTACCGCTTCGGCGGCAAGGTGCAGGCGGAGATGGACCACCGCCCGGAGACGTACCTCAAGCTGGCCGAGCACTTCTTCACCTGCTTCCCGCAGCTGGAGGGACTCCGCTTCAGCCACGCCTGGGGCGGCGCGATCGACACCTGCTCGCGCTTCTCGGCCTTCTTCGGCACCGTCCACCAGGGCCGGGTGGCGTACGCGCAGGGCTACACCGGCCTCGGCGTCGGGGCCACCCGCTTCGGCGCCGACGTGATGCTCGACCTCCTCGACGGGGAGCGCACCGAGCGCACCGAGCTGGCCATGGTCCGCTCCAAGCCGCTGCCCTTCCCGCCGGAGCCGATCGCCTGGGCCGGCATCGGGCTCACGAAGTGGTCGCTGGCCCGCGCCGACGCCAACGGCGGGCGGCGGAACCTGTGGCTGAAGGCGATGGACAAGCTGGGCCTCGGCTTCGACAGCTGAGCGGCCGAACGGCCGGGACCGCCCTTAGGAGCCATCCTTCGTCGTGACCCTTCGGTGTGATCCTTCGGCGTGGTCCTTCGATGCGATCCTTTGGTGTGATTCAGATCACAACCGATGGGTAGGGAAACCCGCGTAAGAGCGGGGAACCATCGCGCTCTCTCCGTGTGGACGCGCACCTCCGCGCGTCCCCACGGAGAGGAGCACGCACGATGACGACTACGGGGGCCTCCGGTGTCAGGGCCGCGGTGGAATGGCTGGCCGCGGTCGCGCCGGATCCCGACGCCTGCCGCTGGGAGTGGGAGCGCAACCCCCACGGGGTCGCCCTGCTGCCCGCGGGCCTGCGCTGGGACGTACTGATCCTGCCGGGCGGGCTCGGCCACCCCACCCTCGACGTCCTGACCCGCCTGGTCGGACGGACGGGACCCGTCCTCGCCGACTTCGGAGACTCCCGGGTCGGCTTCTTCGTCCCGCCCGGTACGGCCGCCCGCTGGCTCGGCACCGGGGTCCGCGGCGCCGGACCCGGCACCTGGATCGTCGTCCCCCATCCGGGGCGGGCGGCCGGGGGAGTGCGCTGGCTGGTGGTGCCGGACGGGACGGGCACGCTCACGGACGCCTCGCTGCTCGAACTCGCCATGCACGAGGCGGCCGGCGGGCCGGCCCGGGGGCGGTCGCGCGGGGGGAGCGCCTCCTGAGACCGCCCCCGTGCGCGTACCCCTTTCCAACCCCGTTCCCGTACAGAGGTCTTGACCAGTCGATTGGTCTGGACCATGCTGTGGCGCGCTCCACTCCGATCCCCCACCCCCGGAGGCAGTCGTGGACCGCACCAGACCTGTCAGCCTGCTCCTCGCGGGCGCGCTCGCCCTCGGCGGGCTCGCCGCGCTCGCCCCGGCCGCCCAGGCCGCCGACTCCGAACTTGCCCGCAACGGCGGCTTCGAGGCCGGCCTGGACGGCTGGAACTGCGCCGCGGGCAGCGGCGCCGTCATCTCCTCACCCGTGCACGGCGGGACGAAGGCGCTCCAGGCGACCCCCGCCGGCAGCGACAACGCCAAGTGCGCGCAGACCATCACGGTCAAGCCCAACTCGACGTACACGCTCAGCGGCTGGGTCCGCGGCAGCTACGTCTATCTCGGCGTCACCGGCACCGGCACCGCCGACGGATACGCCTGGACCCAGTCGGCCCCGGACTGGCAGAAGCTCAGCAAGACCTTCACCACCGGCGCCACGACCAACTCGGTCACGATCTACACCCACGGCTGGTACGGCACCCCCGCCTACCAGGCCGACGACCTCTCGCTGTACGGCCCCGGCGGCGACCCCGTCCAGATCCCGGCCACGCCCACCGGCCTCGCCGCCGGCAGCCCGACCTCCACCACGGTGCCGCTCACCTGGCCCGCGGTCGCCGGAGCCGCCTCGTACAAGGTCTACCGCGGCGGCACCCTCGTCGCCACGGTCACCGGCACCTCGTACACCGCCACCGGGCTCACCCCGAACACCCCGTACGCCTTCCAGGTCTCCGCCGCCAACAGCGCGGGCGAGTCCGCGAAGTCCACGGCCGTCAGCGCCACCACGACCACCGGCGGCGGCGGGGGAGGCGGCGAACTGCCCGCCCGCGCCCTCGTCGGCTACCTCCACTCCAGCTTCGCCAACGGCTCCGGCTACACCCGCATGGCCGACGTGCCGGACTCCTGGGACGTCATCAACCTCGCCTTCGGCGAGCCGACCTCGGTGACCTCTGGTGACATCCGCTTCAGCCTGTGCCCGGCGACCGAGTGCCCGAACGTCGAGTCCGTCGCGGACTTCAAGACCGCCATCAAGGCCAAGCAGGCCGCCGGCAAGAAGGTCCTCATCTCCATCGGCGGACAGAACGGCCAGGTCCAGCTCGCCTCCACCGCCGCCCGCGACGCCTTCGTCACCTCCGTCTCGAAGATCATCGACGAGTACGGCCTCGACGGCCTCGACATCGACTTCGAGGGCCACTCGCTCTCGCTCCAGACCGGTGACACCGACTTCCGGAACCCGACCAGCCCGGTCATCGTCAACCTGATCCAGGCGATCAAGACCCTCAAGGCCAAGTACGGCGCCAAGTTCGTCCTGACGATGGCCCCGGAGACCTTCTTCGTCCAGCTCGGCTACCAGTTCTACGGCTCCGGCCCCTGGGGCGGCCAGGACCCGCGCGCCGGCGCCTACCTGCCGGTCATCCACGCCCTGCGCGACGACCTCACCCTGCTGCACGTCCAGGACTACAACTCCGGCCCGATCATGGGCCTGGACAACCAGTACCACTCCATGGGCGGCGCCGACTTCCACATCGCCATGACCGACATGCTGCTCGCCGGCTTCCCGGTCGCCGGCAACACCGAGCGCTTCTTCCCCGGCCTGCGCCCCGAGCAGGTCGCCATCGGCCTCCCCGCCTCCACCCAGGCGGGCAACGGACACACCAGCCCGGCCGAGGTGAACAAGGCCCTGGACTGCCTCACCAAGAAGACCAACTGCGGCAGCTACCAGACCCACGGCACCTGGTCGTCCCTGCGCGGCCTGATGACCTGGTCGATCAACTGGGACCGCTTCAACCAGTGGGAGTTCAGCCGGAACTTCGACGCCTACAACTGGAGCTGACGGCGGCGATCCCGCCGACCCCCAGGACCAGGAAGCCGAGGCAGCCACTGGCCAGCACGTCGAGCGGCCAGTGGTAGCCCCGCAGGACCAGACCCGTCCCCGTCACCGCCGTCAGCACGGCGGCGACGGGGACGAGTCGTCGTGACACCAGATACGCGGCACCGAAGTAGGCCACCATCGCGGTGGCCGTGTGACCGGAGGGGTAGTAGCCCTCGGCCCAGGGTTCGAGGGGGCCGGAGCGGGCCGTCCACTCCTTCAGCGGGACGACGAGCAGCGGCACCGCGGCCATCGCGAGGCCCGCGTACAGGGCGTCGGTGCGGCGACCGCGCCACACCGCGTACGCCATCGCGGCGGCGAGGACGGGCAGCGCCACGGTCAGATTGCCGAGATCGGAGGCGAGTTCGCTCAGGCGCCGTGGGACGGAGTCCACCACGGCCGCGGACACCCGCTCGTCGAGCCTGGTCAAGGGGCCGTGGACGAGCACCTGCCAGGTCACGACGACGAGGGCGACGAGCGCCGAGAAGAGAGCCGGCCGCCCTGGAACAGGGGGGGTGGTTCCGGGGCGGCCGAGGGGATCGGGCTGCCGCGCGCCCCGGGGGGTGTGGGGCGGGCGGCCATCCGATCGGTGAGGAGTCCCGGAGCACGAGGCTCCGGTGGTGTGCGCATCGGCACGGTGCGGGCGGGGCTGGGGAGGCTCCGCCCTGGGTGTTTCTCTCATCTGGGGAAGACCGTACGGCACGGCGAAGGGTACCGACAGCGGGAAACGCGTCCCGCCATCGGCCCCCCACAGAGTCTTCACTCTTTGCGCCGAACCGTCCTGGTGGAGCCCCGGGTCAGACGGCGGCCAGCGCCGCCTCGATGACGTCCAGGCCCTCGTTCAGCAGGTCCTCGCCGATGACCAGCGGCGGGAGGAAGCGCAGCACGTTGCCGTAGGTGCCGCAGGTGAGGACGAGGACGCCCTCGTTGTGGCAGAACTTGGCGAGCGCGGCGGCGACGTCGGCGGCCGGCTCCTTCGTCACCGGGTCCTTGACCAGCTCGATGGCGATCATGGCGCCGCGGCCGCGGATGTCGCCGATGACCGGGAACTTCTCCTGCATCGCGGTGAGGCGGCCCTTCATGACCTCCTCGATGCGCTTGGCCTTCCCGTTGAGGTCCAGCTCCTTCATCGTCTCGATGGCGCCGAGCGCACCGGCGCAGGCCACCGGGTTGCCGCCGTAGGTGCCGCCCAGGCCGCCGCCGTGGACGGAGTCCATGATCTCGGCGCGACCGGTCACGGCGGCGAGCGGCAGACCGCCCGCGATGCCCTTGGCGGTGGTGATCAGGTCCGGGACGATGCCCTCGTCCTCGCAGGCGAACCACTGGCCGGTGCGGCAGAAGCCGGCCTGGATCTCGTCCGCGACGAAGACGATGCCGTTGTCGTTGGCGAACTTCACGATCGCCGGCAGGAAGCCCTTGGCCGGCTCGATGAAGCCGCCCTCGCCGAGGACCGGCTCGATCACGATCGCGGCGACGTTGTCCGCGCCGATCTGCTTGACGATGTTGTCGATCGCCTGGGCGGCGGCCTCGGGGCCGGCGTTCTCGGCACCGGTGGGCCAGCGGTAGCCGTAGGCGACCGGCACGCGGTAGACCTCGGGCGCGAACGGACCGAAGCCCTGCTTGTACGGCATGTTCTTCGCCGTCATGCCCATGGTCAGGTTCGTGCGGCCGTGGTAGCCGTGGTCGAAGACGACGACCGCCTGGCGCCTGGTGTACGAACGCGCGATCTTCACCGCGTTCTCGACGGCCTCGGCGCCCGAGTTGAACAGCGCGGACTTCTTGGCGTGGTCGCCCGGGGTCAGCTCGGCCAGCGCCTCGCAGACCTCCACGTAACCCTCGTACGGCGTCACCATGAAACAGGTGTGGGTGAAGTCCTGGAGCTGCGCGGAGGCGCGGCGCACCACGGCCTCGGCGGAGGCGCCCACGGAGGTCACGGCGATGCCGGAACCGAAGTCGATCAGCCGGTTGCCGTCGACGTCCTCGATGATGCCGCCGCCCGCGCGCTTCGTGAACACCGGCAGCGTGGAGCCCACGCCCCCGGCGACCGTCTCCAGCCGGCGAGCCTGAAGCTCCTGCGACTTCGGACCGGGAATGGCGGTGACGACGCGCCGCTCCTGCGGGACAGCGTTCATGCGGGGCTCCTGGGGTGTTCTGGACGCTCTTGCGGGTTTCCTCCGCAGGCTAGGCGCGGCGGAGGGCTCCGGGCATGCGCCGATCGGGAGTGTTGACGGCGTGTCGTTGGACGGGATGGACAGAGGGTGCCGAGAGCCGCCTCGCGCCGCCGCTCTCGCGGACGCGTCCGCGAAACCCTCCCGGGAAGCCCCGGGCCCACTAGATTGACGCTGGCACAGAGGCGACCTGGCTGGTCAGGGGGCAGGGGTTCATGGAGACCGACGGCACGTACGAGTCGCACGACACGAGGGGGGCGGCGGTCCCGCAGCCGACGCCCCCGCCGATGCCGTCGGCGCCGCCCGCCCACGCTCCGCGGGTGCCCCCCTCCGCGCCACCGGCCACCGTCCCCGCCCAGCCCACCGGAGCCCCCGGGGCGCGCAGCGCCGTCGCGGACTGGCTGGACGCCCCCCGACCCGAGACCGCCCCCGGCATCTGGCGATTCCGCCACGTCCCGCCGGCGCCGCCCCGGGAACGGGCCCGGCTCGCGCCGGTCACCGTGGCCGGACTCGTCATCCCCATCGTCATCGCCCTGATCCTCTGGTCCGTGTGGCGCCGCGGAGGGGTGCCCTACCTGTGGATCCCGCTGCAGGTCCTCACCCCGGAGGAGTGGTGGTACGCCGGGACGACCACCGCCCGCGACTGGCACGGCGTCGAAGCGCACATCGTCTACAGCGGCGTCGTCTTCGGCGCGATCGTCCTCGCCGTCGCCCGGCTCGGCGCCTGGGGCACCGTCGTACGCCATCTGCTGGAGCCGTACGGGCCACCCGCCCGGGCCGCCCTCACCGCCGCCGCCGGTCTGGTCGCCCTGACCTTCGTCTGGCCCGAGTGGTTCCCCTTCGTCGACTGGGACCCGCTGCCCATCGCCTCCCCGTTCTTCTCCCTCCTCGCCCTCGTCGGCGGCGGCTACGGGATCATCACGACCGTCCCCGTCTACCTCCTCTCCCTGCTGATCACCGTCGGCGTGCTGTGGCCCTTCGCCCGGGTCGGCGACTGGAGCGGAGCCCTCAGGACCTGGCGTGGCTCCCGGCGCCCGGCCGCCGCGGCCCCCGGCGCTCCCGCCCTCCGCTCCACCTGGCCCGGACTGCGGGACGCCGGGCAGGGACAGGCGGCCGATCTGCTCCAGGGCGAGGTGACGGGCGGGCGCATGAACGAGGTGGACGTCGCCCGCGTCACGCACCGCTGGGAACGCAGCCGTGACGACGCCCGACGACTCGCGGGCTTCGTCGACACCGTGTTCCGGCAGGGCGCCGCCGCCTGGGCGCACCCCTCCGGCGACCGCGACCTGCCGCGCCGACTGGCCGCCCACGATCTGCTGCTCGGGCAGGTCCGGATCGGGCGGGCCGCGGACGGGGAGCGCAACCCGGCCGCCTACCGCGGCGCCGGGGTCGCGCTCGACCCGGCCGTGCTCGGCACCTCGATGCTCGTCGTCGGCCCCCCCGGCGGCGGACCCGCCGGGGGAGTGACCGCCGCCGCCGCCGAGGCCCTCACCCTCCAGGCCCTCACCGGCAGCTGCGCGGTCGTCGCCGTCGGCGGCCCCTCCGCCCCGTACGGCCCGGACGCGGCCTACGACGTGGTGGTCCGGCTCGGCGACCCCGCCTCCCCCTACGACCTCGACCTCTACGGCGGGCTCACCGAACCGGACGAGGCCGCCGCCCTGCTCGCCGAGGGCCTCGCGGGCGATGTCGAGTCGCTCGACCCGCGCCGCGCCGGGACCGTGCTCGCCCAGCTCCTCGGCCCGTACCGGGCCGTCCACGGGGCCTTCCCCCCGGTGCCGGTGCTGCGGGAGCTCCTGGAGGCGGGGGCCGAGCCGCTCACCGCCCTGCTCGGCCGGCTGCCGGCCGACGCCGCGGCCATGCGGCGCGAGCTGGAGGGACGGATCCGTCAGGCGGGCGGACCCGCCGACCCCGGCCCGCTCCTCGCGGACCGGCTCGCCCTCCTCGACCGCCCCGCCTTCGCGGACTTCTTCGGCGCCGGTACGGGAGCGGCGCGGCCCTTCTCCCTGAACACCGTCGCCCACCATCCGCTCCGGGTCCGCCTGGAGCTGCCCGAGCACGGACACGAGGAGGCGTCCCGACTGCTCGCGCGTCTCGTCCTCGCCCAGTTCCTGGCCGCCGCTCGGTCCGGCGGCGGCCGCCGATCCCACTTCGCCGGGCTGGTCCTGGACGACGCCACCGGCGCGCTGACCGGCGGGACCGTCCGCGCCCTCCAGCGGCTGCGCTCCCACGACGCGGGTGTCGTCCTCGGCCTGCGCACCCTCGGCGACGTGCCCGAGCAGCTGCACGGTCCGCTGCTCGCCGCGGTCGGCTGCCGGGCCGCCCTCTCCGGCGTCACCACCTGGGACGGCCGGGGCCTCGCCGAGGCGTGGGGCACGGAGTGGGTGGAGACCGAGGAGGTCGCGCACCACACCGTCTTCGCCAACCAGCCCATGACCCGGGCCCTCCACGCCGTCCGCAAGCGGCTCACCGGCAAGGCGGTCACCACCGACGCCGTCACGCTGCGGAAGGTCGAGCGGGAACGCTGGTCGGCGTCCGAACTCGCCCACTCCGTGCCGCCCGGCCACGCCGTCGTCTCCCTGACGAGCGTCCACGGCCCGCACATGCCTCCCGTCCTGGTCGACCTGCGCGGCTGACCGGCACCTGCCGAACAGGCCGAAGCCGTCCGAGGGGCCAGGCCGCCCGCCCGAGCCGCCCGACCGCCCGCGCGGGCCCGCGCGGCCGGTCGGCGGCCCTGGCACAATCGGGTGCGCCGCCCTCCCCAGCGGCGTCCCCGTCGCCGGGTGCGGTTCGTCCGTGTTCGGTCCGCTCAAAGGTCCGCCGGTTCCCGATGCCGCCCACCCTCGCCTCGCTCGTCCAGCACTCCTCCCTCCGGCTCGTGGTCCGGGCCGGGGAGGACCGGCTCGACACGCCCGTACGGTGGGCGCACGTCAGTGAGCTGGCCGATCCCGTGCCGTACATGGAGGGCGGGGAGCTGCTGCTGACCACCGCCCTGACGCTCGACGCCGAGGACGCCGAGGCGATGCGCCGGTACGTGCGGCGGCTGCTCGGGGCGGGGGTGGTCGGGCTCGGGTTCGCCGTCGGGGTGAACCACGACGAGATCCCCGGCGCCCTCCTCGAAGCCGCCCGGGCCGAGCACCTGCCGCTGCTCGAGGTGCCGCGCCGCACCCCGTTCCTCGCCATCAGCAAGGCCGTCTCCGCCGCCATCGCCGCCGACCAGTACCGGGCCGTGACCGCCGGTTTCGAGGCGCAGCGCGAGCTGACCCGGGCCGCGCTCGCCGAGGGGCCCGACGCCGTCGTCGCCCGGCTCGCCGCCCACGTCGACGGCTGGGCCGCGCTCTACGACGCCGCCGGCACCGTCGTCGCCGCCTCGCCCGACTGGGCCGCCCGCCGCGCCGCCCGGCTCACCCCTGACGTCGAGCGGCTGCGCGAGCGGCCCGCCCCCGCGAGCGCCGTCGTCGGCGGCACCGACGACCGGGTCGAGCTCCAGTCGCTCGGCACCGGCCGCCGGGTCCGCGGCGCCCTCGCCGTCGGCACCGGCGCGCCCCTCGGCACCGCGGAGCGGTACGCCGTCCACTCGGCGATCGCCCTCCTCACCCTCACCACCGAGCGGTCCCGCTCCCTCCAGGCCGCCGAGCACCGGCTGGGCGCCGCCGTGCTGCGGATGATGCTCGCCGGACAGTCCGAGCACGCCCGCACCGTCGCCGGAGACGTCTACGGCGGCCTCCTCGACGCCCCCTTCCGGCTCCTCGTCGCCGAGTCCGCCGGCGGCGAGCAGGCACCCGCCGAGCCCCCGCTGCCGGTCCTCGCCGAGTCCCTGGAGGCCGCCGCCGCCCGCGCCGGCGAGGCCGTGCTCACGGTCCCGGAGGGCGACGACCGGCTCGTCGTCCTCGCCGGCGACTCCGGCGCGGTCGTCGCCGCCTGCGCCGCGTACGCCGAGCGCGAGGCCGAGGAGACGGGGGTCGTCGTCGGGCTGTCCGCCGCCGCCGGGCCGGTCACCGCCGCCGTCGCGTACAAGCAGGCCGAGCAGGCGCTCTCGGTGGCCCGCCGCCGCGGCCGCGCCCTCGTCGAGCACGAGGACCTGGCGGCCGGCTCCGTCCTGCCGCTCCTCGCCGACGACGCCGTACGGGCCTTCGCCGACGGCATGCTCCGGGCGCTGCGCGAGCACGACGCGACCGGCCGCGGCGATCTGGTGGCGTCGCTGCGCGCCTGGCTCTCCCGGCACGGCCAGTGGGACGCGGCCGCCGCGGACCTGGGCGTGCACCGGCACACCCTGCGGTACCGGATGCGGCGCGTCGAGGAGATCCTCGGCCGCTCGCTCGACGACCCGGACGTCCGCATGGAGCTCTGGCTGGCCCTCAAGACCACGGGCGAGGGCGAGAAATAGCGGCCGTTCCTGCCCGGAGGCGGGCAGAATTCCTGGCCGGGCGCGACCGGAATCCCTAATCTCCTGGTCATGACAAGTCCTGCCGTCGATCCCGGTCCCGATCCCGCCGCCCCCTCCGCACGCCCGGCACCCCCGGCGCCCCCGTCCGCGATCACCCTCCCGGGGAAGCCCGGCCCGCCCGGCCGGCGCATCAGCGGTGCCGTCTGGGCCGCCCTCGCCATCGTGTACGTCGTCTGGGGATCCACCTACCTCGGCATCCGGTTCGTCGTCGAGACCGTCCCGCCCTTCCTCGCCTCGGGCTCCCGCTTCATCGTCGCCGGACTCCTCCTCGCCGTGATCGTGGCCTGGCGCCACGGCCCCGCCGCGCTCAAGGTGGACCGGCGCCGGCTCGGCTCCGCCGCACTCGTCGGCCTGCTCCTGATCCTCGGCGGCAACGGCCTCGTCAACCTCGCCGAGACCAGCATCCCCTCGGGTCTCGCCGCCCTCCTCGTCGCCGCCGTCCCCGTCTGGGTCGTGCTGCTGCGCCGCGCCGCCGGAGAGCGCCCCGGGCGCGGCGCGTACGGCGGCGTCCTGCTCGGGATGGCCGGCCTCGCCGTCCTCACCCTCCCCGGGCTCAGCGGCGAGGTCGGCATCGGCGGCGTCCTCGCCGTCGTCCTCGCCGCCCTGCTCTGGTCGCTCGGCACGGTCTCCTCCGCCCGCCTTCCCCTGCCCGCCAACCCCTTCACCGCGAGCGTCTACGAGATGCTGGCCGGCGGCGTCGGCGGCATCGTCGTCGGCCTGGTACGCGGCGAGCACCGCGGCTTCGACCCCGGCGCCGTCTCCGGCAGCTCCTGGGCCGCCCTCGCCTATCTGGTCGTCTTCGGGTCGCTGATCGCCTTCACCGCGTACGCCTGGCTCCTCCAGTCCGCCCCGGTCTCGCTCGCCGCCACGTACGCGTACGTCAATCCGGTCGTCGCCGTCCTGCTCGGCGCGCTGATCCTCGACGAGGCCCTGACCTGGCCGATCCTCCTCGGCGGCGGGATCGTCGTCGCCGCCGTCTGCCTGATCGTCACCACCGAGCGGAGGGGATGACCGCCGAAGATCGTCCTGGCCCTACCCTGATCCCTCGTAACGACGGGTCGTGAGCATGACGACAGGGGTGGGGATCCGGATGGCGGCGACGGGGACGAGGAACGGCAGAGCGGCGCGGGACGCGCGGAGCGGGAGGACCTCGGGAGGCCGGGCTCCGCGACCCGCCTCCCGCCCCGTCCGGTACGCCGTCGGCGTCGGCATCGGTCTCGCCCTCCTCGCCGGCTGCGGCGGGATCACGGCCGGCGTCCTCGCCGGCGAGGGCTACCTCCCCGGCGATTCCCTGCGCGAGGTGTGGACCACCGGACGCGAGACCACCGGTTCCGACTCGGGCAACGGCGCCTGGGCCACCGGGGACACCGTCGTCAGCAGCCGCTCCGACGGCGTCACCGGCTTCGACGCCCGCTCCGGGGCGGAACGCTGGCGGTACGCGGCGCCCGCGGGCGCCGCGATCTGCTCGGTCAGCCGCGCAACCGAGGACGGCGTCGCCCTGATCGCCCTGGGCACGCGCGGCGCCGACAGCGCGGAGTCGATCGGGGCGGGACGGGGCTGCGCCACGGTCGTCGCCCTCGACCTCGCGGACGGACGGGCGCTGTGGCGAGCCGCCCGAACCCCGGAGACCGGCGAGATCGAGGACGAGAGGGACGTCGTCGCCGTCGGTGGCGGACTCGCCCTCGTCCGCGACGAGTACGCGTACTGGGGCCAGGGCTGGGCCGACGGGCAGCCCGGCTTCGTCCGTCCCGACCGTGCCGTGCGCGCCCTCGACCTGCGCACCGGCAAGCCCCGCTGGACGGCCGCCATGCCGAAGGACTGCTTCCCGCACGGCGTCGCCGCCGGGAAGCGCCAGGTCCTCGCGCTCGTCGCCTGCGGGGGCGACGACGTCCGGCTCGCCGCCTTCGACCCGGCCGACGGCCGGCACCGCTGGACCAGCGCGCTCGACGAGCGCCGGGCCGTCGACCGGATCACCCACGCGCCCGCCTTCCTCTCCGCCGAGCCCGCCGTGGTGAGCGTGGACGGCCTCGACATGACCGGCCACCCGACGGTCCTCTCCTTCGGCGACGACGGAAGCCGCCAGGGCCGTATCGCCCCCGGCACCGACGGCATCGGCCGCGTCTCCACCGCCCTGCCGGCCCAGACGCGGATCGCGTACGGGCGGCTGTACGCGGTCGAGGCCTACGACCACGAGACGGTCACGGCCTTCGACCTCCGCAGCGGACGGCGCCTGTGGCACGCCGAGCTCGGGAACCTGGAGGACGTTCTTGGGCTGCGCGTCGCCGACGGCCGGGTCACCGCCGTGGTCGACCTGTACGCGAGCAAGGGCGAGGACGGGCTGCTCGTCCTCGACGCCGACACCGGCGAGGAGCGCGACATGCGCACCTTCCCCGACTCCGTCGCCTCCTCCTCCGGCGAGATCCGGGACCTCTTCGCGCACGAGGGGCGCCTGATCACCGCCAGGGTCGGCGGCTCCCGCCCCTTCACCGCGTACGAGGAGCGCTGAGCGGCGCGACCCAGCCGCCGGGAGTCCGGGCCGAGTCGGGGCCGAGCCTGCCCCTAGCCCGCCGAGCCCGCCCCGAGTCCGCCCCGACTCTTCGGCCGAAGCGGACAGACCGCCACGCCCATCACTCCACCGCGGACAAACGCCATGCGCCGGTCCCGGCCCTAACGTGTCTGGAGAGCAACCGCTCGCACCCCGAAACGGAAAGGGCCGGGACGCACAATGACGACCACCCACGCCTTCTGGGTCGCCGGCCACGAGGCCACCGGCGACACCACCTTCGACGTCACGAACTCGTACGACGGACGTCTGGTCGGCAAGGTCGCCGTGCCCACCGAGGCCCAGGTCGAGGAGGCCGTCGCCGCCGCCCACGCGGTCGTCGACGAGTTCGCCGCCACCCCGGCGCACGTCCGTGCCGCCGCCCTCGACCACGTGTCGAAGCGGCTCGCCGAGCGCACCGAGGAGATCGCCCAGGTCATCTCCGCCGAGAACGGCAAGCCCATCAAGTGGGCCCGCGGCGAGGTCGGCCGTGCCGTCTCCGTCTTCCGTTTCGCCGCCGAGGAGGCCCGCCGCTGGAACGCCGGCGAGGCCCAGCGCCTGGACACCGAGGCCGGCGGCGCGGGCCGCCTCGCCCTCACCCGCCGCGTCCCCAAGGGCGTCGTCCTCGGCATCGCGCCCTTCAACTTCCCGCTGAACCTCAGCGCCCACAAGGTCGCCCCGGCCATCGCCGTCGGCGCCCCGATCATCCTCAAGCCGGCCCCGTCCACCCCGATCTCCTCCCTCATCCTGGGCGAGATCCTGGCCGAGACCGACCTGCCGGCCGGCTCCTGGTCGATCCTCACCGTGCCGAACGACCGGATGCCCGCCCTCGTCCAGGACGAGCGCCTCCCGGTCATCTCCTTCACCGGCTCGGACAAGGTCGGCTACGCCATCGCCGAGTCCGTGCCGCACAAGCACTGCACCCTGGAGCTGGGCGGCAACGCCGCCGCCGTCGTCCTCCCGGACTGGTCCTCCGAGGCCGACCTGGACTGGGCCGCGAGCCGCATCGCGACCTTCTCCAACTACCAGGGCGGCCAGTCCTGCATCTCCGTGCAGCGCGTGATCGCCGACGCCACGGTCTACGACCGCCTGCTCCCGAAGATCGTCGCGGCCGTCGAGGCCCAGGTCACCGGCGACCCGGCGGACGACGCCACCGACGTCGGCCCGCTCGTCGACGAGGCCGCCGCGCGGCGCGTCGAGTCCTGGGTGGACGAGGCCGTGGCGGCCGGCGCCAAGCTCCTCGCCGGCGGCAAGCGCGAGGGCGCCACCTACGCCCCGACCGTCCTCACCGACCTCCCGGCCGACGTCACCCTGGCCCGCGCCGAGGTCTTCGGCCCGGTCCTCACGGTCGCCAAGGTCGACGGCGAGGCCGAGGCCTTCGCCGCGGTCAACGACTCGGACTTCGGCCTCCAGGCCGGCGTCTTCACCCACGACCTGCAGACCGCCTTCCGCGCCCACCGCGCGCTGGAGGTCGGCGGCGTGATCGTCGGCGACGTCCCCTCGTACCGCGCCGACCAGATGCCGTACGGCGGTGCCAAGCGTTCCGGCGTCGGCCGCGAGGGCGTCGCGTACGCCATGGACGACTACACCTACGAGCGCGTGCTCGTCCTGACGGGCCTCGCCCTGTAGGACGCGCCGCACCACGAGACCAGGCGGTCCGAGCCCACTGTGCGGGGGCTCGGACCGCCTTTCGTACGCCCCGGCCCGCGCCCCCCGCCGGCCCCGCAACCCCTGCCCGGCGGCGCCTCACCCCGGCCCGCGCCCGCCCCCGGCCCGCGCCCCTGCCCGGCCCGTGCCCGGCTCCGTACGCCCCCGGCTCCCGCCCTCCCTGGGCCCCCGCCCTCCCCGGGCCCCCGCCCTCCCCGGCTCCGCCTCACCCCGGCCGTGCCCGCGACCCCCTCCCCGCCCCTCCGCCCGTCCACGGAGCGGAACACCGCGACGGGCGTCCCGCCCGGCGCGGCAGGATGGGCGGCGTGACCGTCATCGACATCCCCGGCTCCAAGTCCGTCACCGCCCGCGCCCTCTTCCTCGCGGCCGCCGCGGAGGGCACCACCACCCTCCTGCGCCCGCTCGTCTCCGACGACACCGAGGGCTTCGCCGAGGGGCTCGGCGCCCTCGGCTACTCCGTCCGGCGGGAGCCCGGCGCCTGGCACATCGAGGGCCGCCCCGCCGGACCCGGGACCACCGACGCCGACGTGTACTGCCGCGACGGCGCCACCACCGCCCGCTTCCTGCCCACCCTCGCCGCCGCCGGCCGCGGCACCTTCCGCTTCGACGCCTCCGCCCAGATGCGCCGCCGCCCGCTCGGCCCGCTCTCCACCGCCCTGCGCGAGCTGGGCGTCGACCTGCGCCACGGGGAGCGCGACGGCCACCACCCCCTCGCCGTGCACGCCGCCGGGGTCAAGGGCGGCGCGCTCACCCTCGACGCCGGGCAGTCCTCCCAGTACCTGACGGCCCTGCTGATGCTCGGCCCGCTCACCGCCGAGGGCCTCGACATCACCGTCACCGACCTCGTCTCGGAGCCGTACGTCGAGATCACCCTGGCGATGATGCGGTCCTTCGGGGCCGAGGTCACCCGCGAGGGCCGCACCTACCGGGTCGCCCCCACCGGCTACCGGGCGGCGCGCTACCCGATCGAGCCCGACGCCTCCACCGCCAGCTACTTCTTCGCCGCGGCCGCCCTGGAACCCGGCCGCGCCGTCACCGTCCCCGGCCTCGGCACCGGCGCCCTCCAGGGCGACCTCGCCTTCGTCGACGTGCTGCGCCGGATGGGCGCCGAGGTCGAGGTGACGCCCGACGCCACCAGCGTCCGCTCCACCGGCACCCTGCGCGGCCTCACCGTCAACATGCGGGACATCTCGGACACCATGCCGACGCTCGCCGCGCTCGCCCCCTTCGCCGACGGGCCGGTCCGCATCGAGGACGTCGCCAACACCCGGGTCAAGGAGTGCGACCGGCTCGACGCCTGCGCCGAGAACCTCCGCCGCCTCGGCGTCACCGTCGAGACCGGACCCGACTGGATCGAGATCCACCCCGGCACCCCCGCGGGCCCCGCCGAGATCGCCACCCACGGCGACCACCGGATCGTCATGTCCTTCGCGGTCACCGCCCTCAGGACCCCCGGCATCACCTTCGACGACCCCGGCTGCGTGAAGAAGACCTTCCCCGACTTCCACCGCGTGTTCGGCGGATTCGGCCCGATCGCCCGTACCGCGTGAAGAGCGCACAGCGTTTGAGGCCAGAATGGGGGGCATGAGCGACCGCCCCTCACCTCTCGCCGACCCGCACATCGCCTTCGACACCACCGAAGGACGCCGGGACATCGTCGTCCTCGGCTCGACGGGATCCATCGGCACCCAGGCCATCGATCTGGTGCTGCGCCACCCCGACCGCTTCCGGGTCACCGCCCTGGCCGCCTCCGGAAGCCGGATCGACCTGCTGGCCGAGCAGGCGCACCGCCTCGGGGTCGCGCAGGTCGCCGTGGCCCGCGAGGAGGCCGTCGAGGAGCTGCGTACGGCCCTGAAGGCGCGATGGGAGTCCTCCCGCGCGAGCGGAGCCGGGAACGGCGGACCGCTGCCGGAGATCCTGGCCGGGCCCGACGCCGCCACCCAGCTCGCCGCCTCCCCGTGCCACACCGTGCTCAACGGCATCACCGGCTCCATCGGCCTCGCGCCGACCCTCGCCGCCCTGGAGGCCGGCCGGACGCTCGCCCTCGCCAACAAGGAGTCGCTGATCGTCGGCGGCCCCCTGGTCAAGGCGCTCGCCCAGCCCGGTCAGATCATCCCGGTCGACTCCGAGCACGCCGCCCTCTTCCAGGCGCTCGCCGCCGGCACCCGCGCCGACGTCCGCAAGCTGGTCGTCACCGCCTCCGGCGGACCCTTCCGCGGCCGCACCCGCGCCGACCTGGAGCGGGTCACGCGCGAGGACGCGCTCGCCCACCCGACCTGGGCGATGGGCCCGGTCATCACGGTCAACAGCGCGACCCTGGTCAACAAGGGCCTGGAGGTCATCGAGGCGCACCTCCTCTACGACATCCCCTTCGACCGCATCGAGGTCGTCGTCCACCCCCAGTCGTACGTGCACTCCATGGTCGAGTTCACCGACGGCTCCACGCTCGCCCAGGCCACCCCGCCGGACATGCGCGGCCCCATCGCCATCGGCATCGGCTGGCCCGAGCGGATCCCCGACGCGGCCCCCGCCTTCGACTGGTCCACCGCCTCCACCTGGGAGTTCTTCCCGCTGGACGACGAGGCGTTCCCGTCGGTGAACCTCGCCCGGCACGTCGGCGAGCTCGGCGGCACCGCCCCCGCCGTCTTCAACGCCGCCAACGAGGAGTGCGTCGAGGCGTTCCTCGCCGGCCGGCTGCCCTTCAACGGCATCATGGACACCGTCACGGCGGTCGTCACCGAACACGGTCGGCCCAGCGGGGGAACCTCCCTGACGGTGCCGGACGTCCTGGAAGCGGAGACCTGGGCGCGGGCCCGGGCCCGAGAGCTCGCAGCGAAGGCAACCGCGGAGGCGCGCGCATGACGGAAGTGCTCCTGACGATCCTCGGCGTCGTCCTGTTCGCCCTCGGGCTGCTCGTCTCCATCGCCTGGCACGAGCTGGGCCACCTCTCCACGGCCAAGCTCTTCGGCATCCGCGTGCCGCAGTACATGGTCGGCTTCGGCCCCACGATCTGGTCGAAGAAGCGCGGCGAGACCGAGTACGGCATCAAGGCCATCCCGGCCGGCGGCTACATCCGCATGATCGGCATGTTCCCGCCGGGCGCCGACGGCAAGATCGAGGCCCGCTCCACCTCGCCCTGGCGCTCCATGATCGAGGACGCCCGCGAGGCGTCGTACGAGGAGCTGAAGCCCGGCGACGAGACGCGGCTCTTCTACACGCGCAAGCCGTGGAAGCGCGTCATCGTCATGTTCGCCGGACCCTTCATGAACCTGGTCCTCGCCCTCGGGCTCTTCTACGGCTCGCTGATGACCCTCGGCATCGAGGGCCAGACCACCAAGGTCGCCGGCGTCCAGAAGTGCGTCATCGAGCAGAGCGCCGAGCGGGACACCTGCGCCGCGGGCGACCCGGTCTCCCCGGCCCACCAGGCGGGGCTGCGGGACGGCGACACGATCGTCGCCTTCAACGGCACCCCGGTCTCCGACTGGGACACCCTCTCGGACCACATCCGCAAGACCGTCGGCCCGGCCACCGTCACCGTCGAGCGGGGCGGGCAGCGCCTCGACCTGCACGCGACGCTCGTCGCCAACCAGGTCCTGAAGAAGGACGAGAACGGCCAGGTCGCCCGCCCGCTCGCCTACGAGAAGGCCGGCTACCTCGGCTTCGCCTCCAAGACGGAGGTCGCGCCGCTCAGCTTCGGCGAGACCACCGACCGCATGGGCGAGCTCATGGAGAACGGCCTCCACTCGGTCGTCGCCCTCCCCGGCAAGATCCCCGGCCTCTGGGACGCCACCTTCGGCGACGGGGAGCGCGCCGAGGACTCGCCCGTCGGGGTCGTCGGCGCCGCCCGCATCACCGGCGAGCTCATGAACCTGGACCTGCCGCCGGAACGCATCCTGGTCATGTTCATGAACCTGCTGGTGTACTTCAACGTCTCCCTGTTCCTCTTCAACATGCTCCCGCTGCTGCCGCTCGACGGCGGCCACATCGCGGGCGCCCTGTGGGAGTCCGTCCGCCGCCACACGGCCCGGCTCTTCCGGCGCCCCGACCCCGGCCCGTTCGACGTGGCCAAACTGATGCCCGCCGCCTACGTGGTCGCCGGCGTCTTCGTCTGTTTCACACTGCTCGTCCTCGCCGCCGACATCGTCAACCCGGTGAAGCTGACGTAGCTCCCAGGGGGGCCGTACACCGCCGTGTCCGGCCCCCCGCCCCCGGGGCGGTAACCTCGGAAGCCTGAGCCCGCCGACGCACGACCTTAGAGGTTGCACTACAGATGACCGCGATTTCTCTCGGTATGCCCACCGTCCCGACCCGGCTCGCCGAACGCCGCAAGAGCCGGCAGATCCAGGTCGGCAGCGTGGCCGTCGGCGGTGACGCACCCGTCTCGGTGCAGTCCATGACGACGACCCGCACCTCCGACATCGGCGCCACCCTCCAGCAGATCGCCGAGCTGACCGCCTCCGGCTGCCAGATCGTCCGGGTGGCCTGCCCGACCCAGGACGACGCCGACGCGCTCTCCGTGATCGCCCGGAAGTCGCAGATCCCGGTGATCGCCGACATCCACTTCCAGCCGAAGTACGTCTTCGCCGCGATCGACGCCGGCTGCGCCGCGGTCCGCGTCAACCCCGGCAACATCAAGCAGTTCGACGACAAGGTCAAGGAGATCGCCAAGGCGGCCGGCGACGCGCGCGTCCCGATCCGCATCGGCGTCAACGCCGGCTCCCTCGACGCCCGCCTGCTCAAGAAGTACGGCAAGGCCACCCCCGAGGCGCTCGTCGAGTCCGCCCTCTGGGAGGCGTCCCTCTTCGAGGAGCACGGCTTCCGCGACATCAAGATCTCGGTCAAGCACAACGACCCGGTCGTCATGGTCGAGGCCTACCGCCAGCTCGCCGCCCAGTGCGACTACCCGCTGCACCTCGGCGTCACCGAGGCCGGCCCCGCCTTCCAGGGCACCATCAAGTCCGCCGTCGCCTTCGGCGCGCTCCTCTCCCAGGGCATCGGCGACACCATCCGCGTCTCCCTCTCCGCCCCGCCGGCGGAGGAGATCAAGGTCGGCATCCAGATCCTGGAGTCGCTCAACCTGCGCCAGCGCCGCCTGGAGATCGTCTCCTGCCCGTCCTGCGGCCGCGCCCAGGTCGACGTCTACAAGCTCGCCGAGGAGGTCACCGCCGGCCTCGACGGCATGACCGTCCCGCTCCGCGTCGCCGTCATGGGCTGCGTCGTCAACGGCCCCGGCGAGGCCCGCGAGGCCGACCTCGGCGTCGCCTCCGGCAACGGCAAGGGCCAGATCTTCGTCAAGGGCGAGGTCATCAAGACCGTCCCCGAGTCGAAGATCGTCGAGACCCTCATCGAGGAGGCCCTCAAGATCGCCGAGCAGATGGAGAAGGACGGCATCGCCAGCGGCGAGCCGACCGTCGCCATCGCCGGCTGACCCCCCGGAACCACCGCGGAACCCCTCCGCCCCCCGGGACGGAGGGGTTCCGCGCGTCCGCCCGGCGAGCGGGCCGCAGGGGCGCGCCGGAGGAACGGCCCCGAGCGCACGGAGCCCCGTGCGGGACGAGCGGGGCGGGCCCGGCCGGGGCCGTGAGCCCGGCGGGAAGCGTCCCTGAGGCGAGCCGAGCCGGAAAAGGGCGGGGTACAGTGCCAGGACCAGCAGAACCCGCACGGTGAGGCCCCCTCGTGTTGACACAGACCACCACCCGGGTCCTCGAACCCGCCGACCTCGGCGCCGCACTCGCCGTCCTGGAGAGCGCCCCGGTCGAGAACGCCTTCGTCACCGCCCGCGTCCGGATCGCCGGCCTCGACCCCTGGCGCCTGGGCGGCGAGATGTGGGGCTGGTACACCGAGGGCCGGCTCGCCTCGCTCTGCTACGCCGGCGCCAACCTCGTCCCGGTCTGCGCCACCCCCGAGGCCGTCCGCGCCTTCGCCGACCGGGCCCGCCGGATCGGCCGCCGCTGCTCCTCGATCGTCGGCCCGGCCGGACCCACCGGCGAACTCTGGCGCCTCCTCGAACCCGCCTGGGGCCCCGCCCGCGACGTCCGCGCCCACCAGCCGCTCATGGTCGCCGAGGAACCCTCCGCGACCGTCGCCCCCGACCCCCTCGTCCGCCGCGTCCGCAAGGACGAGATGGACGCGATCATGCCCGCCTGCGTCGCCATGTTCACCGAGGAGGTCGGCGTCTCCCCGATGGCCGGCGACGGCGGACTCCTCTACCAGGCCCGGGTCGCCGAACTGGTCGCCGCGGGCCGCTCCTTCGCCCGCATCGAGGACGGCAAGGTCGTCTTCAAGGCCGAGATCGGCGCCGCCACCCGCCAGGCGTGCCAGATCCAGGGGGTCTGGGTCGCCCCCGAGCACCGGGGCAAGGGCCTCTCCGAGACCGGCATGGCCGCCGTCCTCCAGTACGCCCTCGCCGACATCGCCCCCGTCGTCAGCCTGTACGTCAACGACTACAACACCCCCGCCCGCGCCGCCTACCACCGCGTCGGCTTCCGCGAGACCGGTGCGTTCATGAGCGTCCTGTTCTGAACCGGCGGGCACTTGTAGGGTGCGCCGCATGGACGACGCCCCCGCCGTGATCGGACCCGTCAACCTCGCCGCCCGGGTGGACGAGGCCCTCGCCGTGCAGGAGGTCGCCTTCGGCCTCGACGCCGAGGAGGTCGCCGTACGCCGCCACATCGTGCTGCGCCACCTGATGAACCCCGGCGCCCGCGCCCACGGGGCCACCACCCCCGACGGACGGCTGGTCGGCTTCGTGTACGGGATGCCCAACGACCGCACCCACTGGTGGTCCACCGTGGTGGAGCCGTACCTGCGCGCCACCGGCACCGCCGACTGGCTCGACGCCTCCTTCGTCATCACCGAGCTCCACGTCCACCCCGCCTTCCAGGGCCGGGGCCTCGGCCGCGGACTGATCACCACCATCACCGACACCGCGGACGAGAAGCGCTCCATCCTCTCCGCGATCGACACCGACTCCCCGGCCCGCGGCCTCTACCACTCGCTCGGCTACACCGACCTCGCCCGCCAGGTCCACTTCCCGAGCGCCGCCCGCCCCTACGCCGTCATGGGCGCGCCGCTGCCGCTGCCGCGCCGGAACTGATTTCTCGCGGACGGGGCCGCCCGGATAATCTCGGGGCCATCAGCTCCCCCAGGCTCTCGGCTCCGCGCGGGCAGGGGGGACCCCCATCCCCGCAGGAGTACGAGAACCATGGCGAACGCACCGGTCCAGCGCATGTCCCAGTTGATGGCGAAGACGCTGCGCGACGACCCGGCCGACGCCGAGGTCCTCTCCCACAAGCTCCTCGTCCGCGCCGGCTACGTCCGCCGCACCGCCGCCGGCATCTGGAGCTGGCTGCCGCTGGGCAAGAAGGTCCTCTCCAACGTCGAGCGGATCGTCCGCGAGGAGATGGACGCCGTGGGCGCCCAGGAGGTCTCCCTCCCCGCCCTGCTGCCCCGCGAGCCCTACGAGGCCACCGGCCGCTGGAGCGAGTACGGCGCCGAGCTCTTCCGCCTCCAGGACCGCAGGGGCGGCGACTACCTCCTCGGCCCCACCCACGAGGAGATCTTCACCCTCCTCGTGAAGGACCAGTGCTCGTCCTACAAGGACCTGCCGGTCATCCTGTACCAGATCCAGACCAAGTTCCGGGACGAGGCCCGCCCCCGCGCCGGCATCCTGCGCGGCCGCGAGTTCCTCATGAAGGACTCGTACTCCTTCGACACCGAGGACGAGGGCCTGGCCCGGTCCTACGGCGTGCACCGCACGGCCTACCAGCGGATCTTCGAGCGCCTCGGCCTCGACTACCGCATCTGCGCCGCGACCGCCGGCGCCATGGGCGGCTCCAAGTCCGAGGAGTTCCTCGCCCCGGCCGAGGCCGGCGAGGACACCTTCGCCGACTGCCCGAACTGCGACTTCGCCGCCAACACCGAGGCCGTGTACCAGGCGGTCAAGGCCGTCGACGGCTCCGCCGTCCCGGCCCTGGAGGCCATCCCCACGCCCGACACCCCCACCATCGAGACCCTCGCCGCCCACCTCGGCGTCCAGGCCTCCGCCACGCTCAAGAACCTCCTGGTGAAGGTCGACGGCGAGATCGTGGCCGTCGGCGTCCCCGGCGACCGCGAGGTCGACCTGGACAAGGTCGAGGCGCACTTCGCCCCGGCCGCCGTCGAGCTCGTCACCGAGACCGACTTCGCCGGCCGCCCCGACCTCGTCCGCGGCTACGTCGGCCCCCAGGGCCTGGAGAAGGTCCGCTACATCGCCGACCCGCGCGTCGCCCCCGGCACCGCCTGGATCACCGGCGCGAACGAGGAGGGCACGCACGCGAGGAACGTCGTCGCGGGGCGTGACTTCGAGGTCGAGGAGTACGTCGACGTCGTCGTCGTCCAGGAGGGCGACCCGTGCCCCGCGTGCGGCACCGGCCTCAAGCTGGACCGCGCGATCGAGATCGGCCACATCTTCCAGCTCGGCCGCAAGTACGCGGACGCGCTGAAGCTGGACGTCCTGGGCCAGAACGGCAAGCCGGTCCGCGTGACCATGGGCTCGTACGGCATCGGCGTCTCGCGCGCCGTCGCCGCGCTCGCCGAGCAGACCGCCGACGACAAGGGCCTGTGCTGGCCGGCCGAGGTCGCCCCCGCCGACGTCCACGTCGTCGCCGCCGGCAAGGCCCTCCAGACCGAGCTGGCCCTGGAGGTCTCCGACAAGCTCTCGGCCGCCGGCCTGCGCGTCCTGGTCGACGACCGCGCGGGCGTCTCGCCGGGCGTCAAGTTCACCGACGCGGAGCTGATCGGCGTCCCCAAGATCCTCGTCGCCGGCCGCCGCGCGGCGGAGGGCGTTTTGGAGCTCAAGGACCGCCGCACCGGCGACCGCGAGGAGCTCACCGTCGAAGAGGCCCTGGCCGCCCTGACCTCCTGACCCCGGACGCCCGCTGCCGCCGTCTCCCCGAGGAGACGGCGGCAGCGGCGCGTCAGGGCGCCGGGTCCACCGACGGGCCCGTCAGGTCCTCGACCGGGGGCAGCGGGGCCGGAGCCTCCGCGGGCGCGGGAGCGGGCGGTGGGGGAACCGGCGGCGCGGGCGGCGGCGCCTCCGGGGTCGCGCGCTCCAGGAAGCGCAGCAGCTCGACCGGGATCGGCAGCACCAGCGTCGAGTTCTTCTCGGCCGCGACGGCCATCACCGTCTGCAGCAGCCGCAGCTGAAGCGCCGACGGCGCGTCCTCCACCTCCGCCAGCTTCTTCGACGCCTGGAGCTCGGCGTCCGCGTTGATCAGACGGGCCCGCCGCTCCCGGTCCGCCTCCGCCTGCCGCGCCATCGACCGCTTCATGGTCTCCGGCAGGGAGACGTCCTTGATCTCGACCCGGTCGATCTGCACGCCCCACCCGATCGCGGGGGAGTCGAGCATCAGCTCCAGCCCCTGGTTGAGCTTCTCGCGGTTGGACAGCAGGTCGTCGAGGTCGCTCTTGCCGATGATGGACCGCAGGGAGGTCTGCGCCATCTGCGAGACCGCGAACTTGTAGTCCTCGACCCGCACCAGCGCCTCCGCCGGGTCCACCACCTTGAAGTAGACGACGGCGTCGACCCGCACCGTCACGTTGTCCCGGGTGATGCCCTCCTGGGCGGGCACCGGCATCGTGACGATCTGCATGTTCACCTTGTGCAGCCGGTCGACCGCCGGGACGACCATCGTGAACCCGGGCGGCCGCACCTCGCCCCGCAGCCGGCCGAAGCGGAAGACGACGCCCCGCTCGTACTGCTTCACCACGCGCGCCGCCGCTCCGACGTACGCCGCCGCGGCCACAGCCGCTCCCGCCACGGCCAGGAGGATGTCTTCGATCATCAGGGCCCCCTGAGAAAGGGATACAAAAAGGGTATTCCCCTCAGAAGGCCCGCGAACTCACAGCCAGCTCGCGAACTCCAGCAGCCACTCGGCCTCCTGCCGCCGCCCGCCGGCCAGCGCCCGCGTGCCGGACTCGACGGTCCGGAAGAGCGTCCAGCCGCGCAGCCGCTCCCGGTCGACGTCGAGGGAGTCGGCCAGCTTGTTGACCCGCCGCCGGGCCGCCGGGGCGCCCGCGGAGGAGGCGACCAGGTCCTCGACCCGCTCCCGGACCAGCCGCGCGAGGTCGTAGGCGCGCTCGCCGACCACCGGGTCGGGCCCGACCGCGAGCCAGGGCGCGCGGTCGCCGCCGAGCACCTTGCCCTGCCGGAAGTCGCCGTGCAGCAGCAGTTCCTCGGAGGAGTCCGCGAGCAGTTCCGCGCGGACGGCGAGCGCGGCGGCGGCCAGCTCCCCGGCGGCGGCGTCGGCACGGTGACGCTCCACGGCGGACGCCTGGCGGGCGGTGCGCGCCGCCACCGTCTCGAAGGCGTGCCCGGCCTGCGGGTCCACCCACAGCTTCCGTACCGTCCCGGCCGCTTCGAGCAGCGCCTTGGCCTCCGGCAGCGAGCGGAGCGACACCTCGGGGTGCAGCCGTTCGAGGACGAGGGAGTCCTCGGGCGCCTCCGCGAGGAGCCGCACCGCACCCCAGCCGTTCCAGTGCGCGAGCGCCTCCCGCTCCCGCTCCGGGCGGGTGAACGGCGGCGCGATCTTGAGCGCGGCGGGTTCGCCGCCGGCGTCCCGGACGAGCAGGACCAGGCTGTCGCGTCCGCCGGGGGCCACCACCCGCTCGACGGTCAGACCGGCCTGCCCGGGCACCCGCTCGGCGAGGCCGGGGAGCCGCCCGAGCCAGTCGGCCGCGACGGCCTCGCCGTACCGCTCGGGGAGCGCCGTCACCAGTCGCCGGGGTGCTTCGAAACCCATGCCTGCGTCGTTCCTTCTGCTGGGGCGGGGTGATCAGGGCTGGTGGGGGCCGGACTCACACCCGCTCGGCGAGCCCAGGAAAGGTTACGTCGCTCCCGCGCCACCGCACCGCACGGACCGCCGCCTCCCGCAGCGCGGCCGCCGCCTCGCGCCGCAGCGGCCCCTCGGCGGCCCGCACCAGATCGGAGTAGACCCCGGCCACCCGGTCCTCCAGGACGGCCGCGAGCCGCACCGCGCCGGCCGGGTCGGCCACCCGGAACGGCAGCTCGTACGCGGCGGCCGCGGCGGCCGGCGTGCCGCCGAGGTCGCGGACGGTGCGGCGCAGCGCCTCCCGGCGGGCCCGGTGCGCCTCGTGGGCGGCGGCCGCCTCGGCCCGGCGGTCGTCGGCGACCCGGCCGCCGACGACCCCGTAGCCGTACACCGCCGCGTGCTCGGCGGCGAGGGCGGCCTGGGCGGCGGGGAGGGCGCTCATGCGCGGGCTCCTTCGGTGAGGAGGTAGGCGTGGGCGGCGCCGGCGGCGGCCACGGAGGCGAGCAGCCGGGCGTACTCGGGCGGCGCCGCGAGCAGCTCGGCGGTGTGCGCGTCGGAAGCGGTCCTGGCGGCGGCGGCCAGTTCCCGCAGCGCGGCCGCCGGATCGGCGGGTACGGCCCCGGCGGGCGTCGCGGTGGCCGTGGGGGCGGCCGCGCCGGTGGCGGCGGCGGACGGCGCCGAGGAGGCCGACGGGGTGGGGCCGCCCTCGCCGAGGGCCTTCGCGTGGGCCGCGGCGGACGCACGCAGGGGGGCCACGCGCGCGTGGAGCGCGGGATGGGCGGCGAGGGTGGCGTCGTAACGTTCCAGCAGGGTCCGTGAGGCGCCCGCCGCGCGGCGGCGGAGGGCCGCCTCCGCGCGGGCCGTCCGTTCGGCCTCACGGGCCGCCGCCTCCTCCGCGGCGCTCGGGCGGCGCGGGCCGCCCGGGTCCGAGGTGCAGCCCGTCAGGGCCGCGGCGGCGGCCGAGGCCCCCGCCACGAGCACGGCGCGTCTGCCCGTCGTCGTCACGCTCTCTCCCTCAGCATTCCGGACCCCTCCCGGCCGCCCGTCGAAGATCACCGCAGGCGAGCGTACCCGCGGGGGCCCCCGCCGTGGACGGCAACACCCTCCGCGACCGGATACCCTTGATCCGACACGCAGCGACAAGCAGCGACGAGCGACGCACCCACAACAGCACACGCGGCCGAGGAGTCACCCGGATGAGCACCACCCAGAGCGACAGGCTGCGCGGACTCATTGAGCCGCTCGTCCGCGCGGAGAACCTGGATCTGGAGGAGATCGAGGTGTCCCGGGCCGGCCGCCGCGGACTGCTGAGGATCGTCGTCGACTCCGACGAGGGCGTCGAGCTGGACACCTGTGCCGAGCTGAGCCGCGCGATCTCCGCCGAACTGGACGAGACCGACGCCATGGGCGACGGCGAGTACGTCCTGGAGGTCAGCTCCCCGGGTGCCGACCGTCCGCTCTCCGAGCACCGCCACTACGTCAGGGCCACCGGCCGGCTGGTGAAGCTCCAGCTCGCCGAGGGCGGGGAGCTGGTCACCCGCATCCTGGCCGTGGACGAGGACGGCCTCGACACCGAGGTCCCGGGCGTGAAGGGCCGCAAGGCCACCGCCCGCCGCGTGGAGTTCGCCGAGATCGCCAAGGCGCGTGTCGAGATCGAGTTCAACCGCAAGGACAAGAAGGAAGAGGAGGCGTAGCCGTGGACATCGACGTGAAGCTCCTGAAGGGCTTGGCACAGGAGAAGGAAATCTCCTTCGAGATGCTGGTCGAGGCGATCGAGTCGGCCCTCCTCATCGCGTACCACCGCACCCCGTCCGCCCGCCGCCACGCGCGTGTGGAGCTGGACCGGCACACCGGACACGTGACGGTGTGGGCCGAGGAGGACCCGGCCGACCTGGAGGAGGGCCAGGAGCCCAAGGAGTTCGACGACACCCCGTCGGACTTCGGCCGCATCGCGGCGAGCACCGCCCGCCAGGTCATCCAGCAGCGGCTGCGCGACGCCGAGAACGACGTGACCTTCGGCGAGTACGCCCGCCGCGAGGGCGATGTCGTCGCCGGCGTGGTGCAGCAGGGCAAGGACCCCAAGAACGTCCTCGTCAAGCTGGACGACAAGCTGGAGGCCATCCTTCCGGTGCAGGAGCAGGTGCCGGGCGAGGACTACACGCACGGCCTGCGGCTGCGCACGTACGTCGTCCGCGTCGCCAAGGGCGTCCGCGGTCCGTCCGTCACCCTTTCGCGCACCCACCCCAATCTGGTGAAGAAGCTCTTCGCCCTGGAGGTGCCGGAGATCGCCGACGGTTCGGTCGAGATCTCGGCGATCGCCCGTGAGGCCGGTCACCGCACCAAGATCGCGGTCCGTTCCACCCGTTCGGGCCTGAACGCCAAGGGCGCCTGCATCGGCCCCATGGGCAGCCGCGTCCGCAACGTGATGGCGGAGCTGCTCGGCGAGAAGATCGACATCGTCGACTGGTCGGACGACCCGGCGGAGATGGTGGCGAACGCGCTCTCCCCGGCCCGCGTCTCCAGGGTCGAGGTCGTCGACGCCGCCGCCCGGTCCGCCCGGGTGACGGTCCCCGACTACCAGCTCTCGCTGGCGATCGGCAAGGAGGGCCAGAACGCCCGCCTGGCCGCGCGCCTCACCGGCTGGCGCATCGACATCCGGCCGGACACCGAGGTCCCGGCCGAGGAGGGCTGAGCGGCTCCGTCCCACGTCGGAGATCGTTTTTGGCCAACAGCTGTTCGATTTTTGCCCCAAACGGGTGAGGTCGGTACGGGGAGGTAGACTTAATCGTGTCTGGCCGGACGCATGCCCGCGCGTGCCCTGAGCGAACCTGTGTGGGATGCCGGGAGCGAGCGGCCAAGAGCGATCTGCTGCGGATCGTGGTGATCAAGGACGAGTGCGTCCCCGATCGTCGCGGTACGCTGCCCGGCCGGGGTGCGTACGTGCACCCCGCCTTGCACTGTCTCGACCTGGCGGTCCGCCGCAGGGCGTTCCCGAGGGCCTTCAAGGTCCCGGGACCGTTCGACACGGCGGCTCTGCGGGAACACGTCGAGCAGGCCGCGCAGGCGGCACCGCAGTGAACAGGAAGTACGGCACGGAACACCGTGCGGTCAGGTACCTCGCGAGTCGGAAGTAGGTCGAGATTGCGATGAGCACTCGATGAGTACGCGATGAGTACGCCCATGAAGTAGCGACGGTCCGGCGGTAATCCGGACCTACAAAGGAGCGAAGTGGCTAAGGTCCGGGTATACGAACTCGCCAAGGAGTTCGGTGTGGAGAGCAAGGTCGTCATGGCCAAGCTCCAAGAACTCGGTGAATTCGTCCGTTCGGCGTCCTCGACGATCGAGGCGCCGGTCGTGCGCAAGTTGACTGACGCTTTGCAGGGTCCCGGCGGTTCCGCCGGCAAGACCGCTGCCAAGCCCGGCGCGCCCCGCAAGGCGGCGCCCGCCCCCAAGCCGGGTGCCCCGGCGCCGTCCCCGGCGCAGGCCGCCCGTCCCGCCGCCCCGAAGCCTGGAGCGCCCACCCCGGCGCCCAAGCCCGCGGCGGCCGAGAAGCCCTCGACGCCGGCCTCCGGCCCGCGTCCGACCCCGGGTCCGAAGCCCGCGGCCCCGGCCCCCAAGCCGGCCCCCGCCGCCCCGGCTCCGACCAACCCGGAGTTCACCGCGCCTCCGGCGGCCCCGGCCGCCAACCAGCGCCCCGGCGGTTCCGCCCCCGGCCAGCGTCCGACCGGTGCCCGTCCGGGCCAGTCGGCGCCTCGCCCGGGTCAGCAGGCCGCCCGTCCCGGCCAGCAGGCCCCGCGTCCGGGCGCCCCGCGTCCGGCCGGCCCGCGTCCGGGCAACAACCCCTTCACCTCCGGCGGCTCCACCGGCATGGCGCGTCCGCAGACGCCCCGTCCCGGTGGCGGTGCTCCGCGTCCCGGCGGCCCCGGTGCCGTTCCGGGTGCCCCGCGTCCGCAGGGCGGCCCCGGTGGCGCCCCGCGTCCGCAGGGTCAGGGCGGCGCCCGTCCCACCCCCGGTGGCATGCCTCGTCCGCAGGCGCCGCGTCCGGGCGGCGCGCCCGGCGGTAACCGTCCGAACCCGGGCATGATGCCGCAGCGTCCCGCTGCCGGCCCGCGTCCCGGTCCCGGCGGTCGTGGCCCCGGTGGCCCCGGCGGTCGTCCGGGCGGTCCCGGCGGCGGTGGCGGCGGTCGTCCCGGCTTCACCGGTCGTCCGGCCGGTCCCGGCGGCGGTGGCGGCGGCTTCGCCGGCCGTCCCGGTGGTCCCGGTGGCGGCGGCGGTCGTCCGGGTGGTCCCGGCGGCGGTGGCGGCGGCTTCGGCGGTCGTCCCGGCGGCTTCGGCGGCCGTCCCGGCGGTCCGGGTGGCCGTGGTGGCACGCAGGGCGCCTTCGGTCGCCCCGGCGGTCCCGCGCGTCGCGGTCGCAAGTCGAAGCGGCAGAGGCGCCAGGAGTACGAGGCCATGCAGGCCCCGTCCGTGGGCGGCGTGATGCTGCCTCGCGGCAACGGCGAGACCATTCGCCTGTCGCGCGGTGCGTCCCTCACCGACTTCGCGGAGAAGATCGGCGCCAACCCGGCGTCGCTCGTCGCGGTCATGATGAACCTCGGCGAGATGGTCACCGCCACGCAGTCCGTCTCCGACGACACGCTCGTCATGCTGGCCGAGGAGATGAACTACGTCGTCCAGGTCGTCAGCCCGGAGGAGGAGGACCGCGAGCTGCTCGAGTCCTTCGACATCGAGTTCGGCGAGGACGAGGGCGGCGAAGAGGCCCTGGTCTCCCGTCCGCCGGTCGTGACCGTCATGGGTCACGTCGACCACGGAAAGACCCGCCTTCTCGACGCGATCCGCAAGACCAACGTGGTCGCGGGCGAGGCCGGCGGCATCACCCAGCACATCGGTGCCTACC
Source organism: Streptomyces sp. NPDC014861 (assembly GCF_043081625.1). Taxonomy (NCBI): domain Bacteria; kingdom Bacillati; phylum Actinomycetota; class Actinomycetes; order Kitasatosporales; family Streptomycetaceae; genus Streptomyces; species Streptomyces sp. NPDC014861. Next base: position 44,955 of record NZ_JBIBWV010000007.1, on the reverse strand, counting down.
AGGTCGGTACCGAGGTCAACGGCGAAGAGCGTCGCATCACCTTCATCGACACCCCGGGTCACGAGGCGTTCACCGCCATGCGTGCCCGTGGTGCGAAGTCGACCGACATCGCGATCCTCGTGGTCGCGGCCAACGACGGCGTCATGCCGCAGACGATCGAGGCGCTCAACCACGCCAAGGCCGCCGGCGTCCCGATCGTCGTCGCGGTCAACAAGATCGACGTCGAGGGTGCCGACCCGGTCAAGGTCCGCGGTCAGCTGACCGAGTTCGGTCTGGTGGCCGAGGAGTACGGCGGCGACACCATGTTCGTCGACATCTCCGCCAAGCAGGGTCTGCACATCGACTCCCTGCTGGAGGCCGTGGTCCTCACCGCCGACGCCTCGCTCGACCTCCGGGCCAACCCGGACCAGGACGCGCAGGGTATTGCGATCGAGTCCCACCTCGACCGCGGTCGCGGTGCCGTCTCGACCGTCCTCGTCCAGCGCGGAACGCTGCGCATCGGCGACACCATCGTCGCGGGCGACGCGTACGGCCGAGTCCGGGCCATGCTCGACGACAAGGGCAACAACGTGGAGGAGGCGACCCCGTCGACCCCCGTCCTCGTCCTGGGCCTCACCAACGTCCCGGGTGCCGGTGACAACTTCCTCGTCGTCGACGAGGACCGCACCGCCCGCCAGATCGCCGAGAAGCGTGCCGCCCGCGAGCGGAACGCGGCCTTCGCCAAGCGCGTCCGCCGTGTCTCGCTCGAGGACCTGGACAAGGTGCTCAAGGCCGGCGAGATCCAGCAGCTGAACCTGATCATCAAGGGTGACGCGTCTGGTTCCGTCGAGGCCCTGGAGTCCTCCCTGCTCCAGCTGGACGTCGGCGAGGAGGTCGACATCCGCGTCCTGCACCGCGGCGTGGGTGCCGTCACCGAGTCCGACATCGACCTGGCGATGGGCTCCGACGCCATCGTGATCGGCTTCAACGTGCGCGCCGCCGGGCGTGCGCAGCAGATGGCCGAGCGCGAGGGCGTGGACGTCCGGTACTACTCGGTCATCTACCAGGCGATCGAGGAGATCGAGGCGGCCCTCAAGGGTCTGCTCAAGCCGGAGTACGAGGAGGTCGAGCTCGGCACCGCGGAGATCCGCGAGGTCTTCCGCTCGTCCAAGCTCGGCAACATCGCCGGTGTCCTCATCCGCTCCGGCGAGGTCAAGCGCAACACCAAGGCGCGCCTCCTCCGCGACGGCAAGGTCATCGCCGAGAACCTCAACATCGAGGGCCTGCGCCGCTTCAAGGACGACGTCACCGAGATCCGCGAGGGCTTCGAGGGTGGTATCAACCTCGGAAACTTCAACGACATCAAGATCGACGACGTCATCGCGACGTACGAGATGCGCGAGAAGCCGCGCGCGTAACACGCGGTGAAGTGCCGGGGCCGGTCGGCGGAGGTTATTCCGTCGATCGGCCCCGGCCGTTCCGTGTACGGTTTCGGTGTTCCCGTCCAGTGGTGGACGGGGCCACTGACCCCGAACCGGCGGGACATCCGGACATACATGTATGTGGGGACTCTGTCCTTCGACCTGCTCCTCGGCGACGTCCATTCGCTCAAGGAGAAACGCTCCCTCGTGAAGCCGATCGTCGCCGAGCTCCAGCGGAAGTTCTCGGTGAGCGTGGCGGAGGTGAGCGGCCAGAACCTCCACCGGCGGGCCGAGATCGGCGTCGCCATGGTCTCGGGCGACCTGGGGCACCTGAACGGTGTCCTGGACCGCTGCGAGCGCCTGGTCGCCGCGCGGCCGGAGGTGGAACTGCTCTCGGTGCGCCGAAGGCTCCACACTGATGAAGACTGAATGAGCAAGGCAAAGAAGGAGACGGACCAGTGGCCGACAACGCGCGGGCGAAGAAGCTGGCGGACCTCATCCGGGAGGTGGTCGCCGAGAAGCTGCAGCGCGGCATCAAGGACCCGCGCCTGGGTACGCACGTGACCATCACGGACACCCGCGTCACCGGTGACCTGCGGGAGGCCACGGTCTTCTACACGGTCTACGGCGACGACGAGGACCGGGCGAGCGCCGCGGCGGGCCTGGAGAGCGCCAAGGGCATCCTCCGCTCGGCCGTCGGCCGGGCGGCGGGGACCAAGTTCACCCCCACCCTGGCCTTCGTGGCCGACGCCCTCCCGGAGAACGCGCGGACCATCGAGGACCTCCTCGACAAGGCGCGGGCCTCCGACGCCCAGGTGCGGGAGGCGTCCTCGGGCGCCGCCTTCGCGGGCGAAGCCGACCCGTACAAGAAGCCGGGCGAGGACGAAGCCGCCGAATGAGCAACGCAACCCCGACGCCCGACGGCCTGGTCATCGTGGACAAGCCGTCGGGCTTCACCTCGCACGACGTCGTGGCCAAGATGCGGGGGATCGCCAGGACCCGCCGCGTCGGCCACGCCGGCACGCTCGATCCCATGGCCACGGGCGTCCTCGTCCTCGGCGTGGAGCGGGCCACCAAGCTGCTCGGTCACCTCGCGCTGACCGAGAAGGAGTACCTGGGCACCATCCGCCTGGGCCAGACCACGATCACGGACGACGCCGAGGGCGAGATCACGGCGTCGGTCGACGCTTCGAAGGTCACCCGCGAGCAGATCGACGCCGGGGTCGCGGAGCTGACCGGGGCCATCATGCAGGTCCCGTCCAAGGTCTCCGCGATCAAGATCGACGGAAAGCGGTCCTACGCGCGCGTGCGCGGCGGCGAGGAGTTCGAGATCCCGGCCCGACCGGTGACCGTCTCCTCCTTCCACGTGTACGACGTGCGCGAGGCGACGGCCGAGGACGGGACGCCCGTCGTCGACCTGGTCGTCTCGGTGGTCTGCTCCTCCGGCACGTACATCCGGGCGCTGGCCCGGGACCTCGGCGCCGGGCTCGGCGTCGGCGGCCACCTCACCGCGCTGCGGCGCACCCGGGTGGGCCCGTACAAGCTGGACAGCGCCCGCACGCTCGACCAGCTCCAGGAGGAGCTGACCGTGATGCCGGTCGCCGACGCCGCGACGGCGGCGTTCCCGCGCTGGGACGTCGACGAGAAGCGGGCCCGGCTGCTGCTCAACGGGGTCCGGCTGGAGATGCCGGAGTACCCGAAGGGCCCGGTCGCGGTCTTCGGGCCCGGCGGGCAGCTGCTCGCGCTGGTCGAGGACCAGCGGGGCAAGGCGAAGAGCCTGGCGGTCTTCGGCTGAGGAGTACGCCGGGCCGAGACGGCTCCGGCCGATGCTGCTCCGGCTGATGCGGCTTAGGCTAATCGGCTGATCGGCGGGAACAGGAGGGCGGGTGCGCGCGGCGCGCCCGCCTTTCCGCATTGGTTCACCCCATCGGGGAAGCGCCCGAAGCGAACCGGGGGAGTGCGAGGGGGCGTGTTCGCCGAACGGCACCGACCGGCGCCCACCGGGACCTAACCTCCCCACCATGGGACGCGGGGACCTGGCGGAGCCGGTGGGGCTGGTGCGCATCTGCGATCTGGCGGGCCGGCCGCGCGGCACCGGATTCCTCGCCGACCACGAGGGCACCCTCGTCACCAGCCACGAGGCCGTCGACGGACTCAGCCGCGTCGTGCTGCACGCGCCCGGCGAGCGCACCTGGCTCGCCGAGGCCGACGCCGTCACCCCCCTCCCCGAGCAGGGGCTCGCCCTGATCCGCACCGAAGGGCTCGGCGTGCGCCCGCTGCCGCTCGCCACCCGCCCGGCCGTCGAGCCCGGCACCTACGTCCGGCTCGCCGCGCACGGCTGGCGCGAGGCCCGCGTCCTCGGCCCCGCCGCCGTCACCTACACCGCCACCGACCGCTTCCACGTCCTCGCCGACGCCCTCGAACTCGCCATCGGCACCGAGGGCGCGGAGGCGCTGCGCCTCGGCGGCCCGGCCGCGGGCGGGCCCGTCCTCGACAGCGTCACCGGCACCGTCCTCGGCGTCGTCGGCACCGCCCTCCAGGGCGACCCGCGCGCCGCCGGGCACGCCGTGCCCCTCCGCCCGGACGGCCCCCTCGGCGACCTGCTCCGCCGCAACGCGGCCACCGTCCCCGCGTACGGCCCCGACCTCAACCTGGCCGCCGTCCTCGAACTCACCACCCCCACCGCGCTCCCGGACCGCGACCCGTCCCCCTGGCCCGACCCGGTCCCCCGCCCCGCCGCCCTCGCGGCCCTCACCGGCTTCGCCGCGGGCCCGGAGCCCACCGGCCCCGTCCTCGCCGTCGTCGGCGAGCCCGGCAGCGGGCGGACGACCCTGCTCGGCGCGGTCTGCCGGGAGCGGGCGCGCGGGGCCGCGCCGACCGTCCGGCTCCGGGGCGCCGACCTGCGGGAGGAGGACGGCTCGCTCGCGGACGCGATCGGGCGGGTCCTGCACCGGGCGGCGCGGATCGCCGCGGCGTCCGGGGACACCGGCGACGCCGTCACCGCCGAACGCGCCGCCGGCCTCGCCGGAGAGGCCGGACAGCCGCTCCTCGTCGTCCTCGACGGACCCGAGGAGATGCCCCCGCGCCTCGGCCCGCGGCTCGCCGGGTGGACCACGGCCACCGAGCGGTGGCTGCGCGCCCACGGCGCACGGCTCACCCTCGCCTGCCGCCCCGAGTACGCCGAGGAGACAGCCGCCCTGTGGAGCGCCGCGCCCGCCGTCCTGCCGCTCGGCGACCTCACCGAGACCGAGGCCGCGGCCGTACGCCGGGGGTACGGGCTCCGCGCGGAGGACCTCGCCGAGGCCGACGCCCGGCACCCGCTCGCCCTGCGGCTGCTCGCCGAGGTGCGGGCCGCGCTCCCCGGCGAGGTGCCCGGGCGCCCCGGACGGGCCGAGATCTTCACCGCCCACCTGGACCTGATGTGCCTGCGGATCGCGGTCCGGATCGCCGCGGGCACCCGCCCGCTGCCCGCCGGCCCCGCCGTCCGCCGGCTCGCCGCCCGCGTCACCGGCCAGGTCCACGAGGCCGCCCGGCGCTGCCTCGGCCCCGGCCACGGCCTCCTCGACCGGGCCTCCTTCGAGGAGCTCTTCCCGTGGCGCGACGGCTGGGCCTCCGCCGTCCTCACCGAAGGGCTCCTCGCCCCCGCCGGCTCCGGCTACCGCTTCGCCCACGAGGAGCTCTCCGACTGGCTCCAGGCCGCCCACCTCGACCTCGACACCGCCCTCCACGCCCTCGTCCACACCCACCGGCCCCCCGCCCCGACGACCGGGGACACCGGCCCCGCCGACGCCCCGGATCCCGCCGCCGCCACCCCGCCCGCCGACCGGGTGCCCGACCCGGAGGCGGAGCGGCCGGACGCCGCTCCCCGCCCGCGCGGCCGGGGCAGGCGCGGTCGCCCCCCGGGCCAGGACCCCACCGAGGGCCCGGGCGCCGGACCGGCCGCGGAGCCGCCGCGCACCGGCGCGGCCCGGGGACGCGGGCGGCGCGCGGCGGACCGGGACAGGAGCGGCGGGGACACCGGGGGCGACGCGGCCGAGCCCGGGGCGGGGCCGGTCTCCGTACCCCGATACCGGGCCGGGACGGTGGCGCAGGCGCTGCTCCTCGCCCCGCGGGAGGGCGGACCCGCAGCCCTGGCGGCCCGGCTGACCGCGCTCGTCGACTTCCTGGCCGACGCCGGGCCGCGGACGCCCGACGACGCCGTCTGGTGGGCGGGCACCCTGCTCATCCGCGCCCTGGCCGGGGTCCGCGACCCCCGCCCCTACCTCCCCGTGCTGCGGCGGCTCGCCGACCGGATCGGGGCCGGCCCGGACCCGGCGGGCGGGCTCGCCGCGGCCTTCGGCCCGGCCTGGTGGCGGGACGCGGCCGTCGGGGAGGACGAACGACTCGACCTGCTGCGGCGACTGGTCACCGGCGACCCCGGCTACCTGGACGCCGTCGTCGAACTGCTCGCCGCCGAACCCCGCGCCGTCCAGCCCCTGCTCTGCCGGTGGTTCACCGACGGACGCGCCCTCTCCGCACGCCCCCGCACCACCGTCGCCAGGCTCGCCCAGGAACTGCTCCACACCCACCGGGCGGGCGCCGTCGACGACCTGTGCGAGGCGCTGGCCGGCACCGCGCACCCCCTCGCCGAGGGACTGCTCGGCGCACTCGTCGACGACGAGCCGTCCGCGCTGTGCCGCGCCGTCGACCGGTGGGCGCACGACGACCTCAGGCCGGAGAGACGGCTCGCCGCCGCCGTGTACGGCAGCCTCCTCGCCACGCGCGACCGGCCGGAGGAGGACCGCGAACCGCTGCGGTACGCGGCCCGCGCCCTGCTCGCCCGGCCCGGCGACCGCCCGCTGCACGCCGCCGCGCTGGGCATCCTCGTCCGCGATCCGCACACCCGGGACCCGTACCTGGCCCGCGCCCTCGCCGACCCCCGGGTGCCCGCCGACGCCCTCGTCAGCGCACTGCCCGACCACCCCGACGCCGTCCTCGACGCGCTGCGCGACCGGCTGGGCGACGGCCCGGACACGGGCGCCGTGCTGCGCGCCCTCGCCGCCGTCGACACGCCCGCCCTCACCCGCCGGATCGCCGTCCTCGTCCGCGAGTACGTCACCCGCCACCCCGGGGGCGCCCGGCACGCCGCCGCCTACGTGGACCTCCGGTTCGAGGAGGGGCCGACCGCACGAGCCGTCCTCTTCCCCCTGGTCGTCGGCCTGATCCACGGCCGGCCCGCCGCCGTCCGGCGCGCCCTCGCCCCCGTCCTCGCCGCCCCCGGCACCGGCGCCTCCCGCCACCTGCGCGCCGAACTCCTCGACGTCCTCGTCGACCACGAGACCTACGCGGCCGAACCGGGGGAGAGGACCGTGCCGGACGCGCTGCTCACCGCCGCCGCCGAGGGCGCCGCGCGCCGCCCGCCGCCGCGCAACCGCGCCCTGCTGGCCCGTACCACCGCCCTCTACACCCGCGACCCGGCCGGCGCCGCCCACCGCGACCGGCTGCTCGCCGTGCTCGCCGCCGACCACCCCGCCTTCGCCGCGCTGCTCGCACAGACCCCGCCCGCGCCGCGAACATCGGGCACTCTCCATGCCGATGCGAACCGTCGGGCCCGGGCATGGCAGTCTTAGACCTGCGTAATGGGCGCACAGGGCGAACAGGCGGACGAGGAGCGGTCACAGTGCAGCGCTGGCGTGGCTTGGAGGACATCCCCCAGGACTGGGGGCGCAGCGTCGTCACCATCGGCTCCTACGACGGTGTGCACCGCGGACACCAGCTGATCATCGGACGGGCCGTCGAGCGCGCCCGCGAGCTCGGGGTCCCCACCGTCGTGGTGACCTTCGACCCGCACCCCTCCGAGGTGGTGCGCCCCGGCAGCCACCCGCCGCTGCTCGCCCCGCACCACCGGCGCGCCGAGCTGATGGCCGAACTGGGCGTGGACGCGGTGCTCGTGCTGCCGTTCACCGCCGAGTTCTCGCAGCTGTCGCCCGCCGACTTCATCGTCAAGGTACTCGTCGACAAGCTGCACGCCCGGGCCGTCATCGAGGGCCCGAACTTCCGCTTCGGCCACCGGGCCGCCGGGAACGTCGACTTCCTCACCGAGCTGGGCGCCACCTACGACTACGAGGTCGAGGTGATCGACCTGTACGTGAGCGGCGCCGCCGGCGGCGGCCAGCCCTTCTCCTCCACCCTCACCCGACGGCTGGTCGCCGAGGGCGACATGGCGGGCGCCGCCGAGATCCTCGGCCGGCCGCACCGCGTCGAGGGCATCGTGGTGCGCGGCGCGCAGCGCGGCCGCGAGCTGGGATTCCCCACGGCCAACGTGGAGACCCTGCCGCACACCGCGATCCCCGCCGACGGCGTCTACGCCGGCTGGCTGACCGCGGACGGCGAGCGGATGCCGGCGGCGATCTCCGTCGGCACCAACCCGCAGTTCGACGGCACCGAGCGGACGGTGGAGGCGTACGCGATCGACCGCGAGGGCCTCGACCTGTACGGACTCCACGTCACCGTCGACTTCCTCGCCTACGTGCGCGGCATGCTCAAGTTCGACACCCTCGACGACCTGCTGGTGGCCATGGCCGGCGACGTCGAGCAGTGCCGGGCGCTGACGGCCGCGTACGACGCCGGGAGGGCGTGACCCCTCCCGGCGGGTCCTCACTCCTCCCGCGCCACCGCCCAGTGGCAGGCCACCCCCCGCTCCCCGCCACCCGCGCGGAGCACCGGCAGGGCCTCCGTCCGACAGCGGTCGGCGAAGGGGGCCGCCTCGCCCGAGGCCAGCACGTGGCAGCGGGCGTGGAAGCGGCAGCCGGCGGGGATGCGGGCCGGGTCCGGCGGCTCGCCGGCCAGGACCACCGGCGGTGTCGACGACTCGGGCAGCACCGACAGCAGCGCGCGGGTGTACGGATGGCGGGGCGCCGTCAGCACCGACTCGACCGGGCCCGTCTCCACCACCCGGCCCAGGTACATCACCGCGACCCGGTCCGCGATGTTCCAGGCCAGACCCAGATCGTGCGTCACCACCAGGGCGGAGAGCCCGAGTTCGTCGCGGAGCCGGAGCAGCAGCGCCAGGATCTCGCCGCGCACCGACGCGTCCAGGGAGGCCACCGGCTCGTCCGCGACGATCAGTTCGGGCTCCAGGACGAGGGCCCCGGCGATCACCACCCGCTGCCGCTGCCCGCCGGACAGCTCGTGCGGGTAGCGCAGGAAGAAGCGCTCGGGCGGTCGCAGTCCGGCCCGGGAGAGTGCCTCCGCGACCGCCGCCCGCTCGTCCCCCGCGAAGCCGTGGATCCGCAGCCCCTCGGCGACCGCCTCGTACACGGTGTGCCGCGGGTTGAGGGAGCCGCTGGGGTCCTGGAGGACGAGCTGGGCGCGTCGGCGGTACGCCTTCAGCGCCCGGGAGGTGTACGCGAGGGGCTCGCCGGCGAAGGCGACCGTGCCCGACCCGGGTCTCACCAGGCCGAGGAGCGTCCGGGCCAGGGTCGTCTTGCCGCAGCCGGACTCGCCGACCAGGGCCACGATCTCGCCCGCGCCGATCTCCAGGTCCACCCCGTCGACCGCCCGGGCCGGCGGTGCGCCGCGCCGTCCCGGGAAGGTGACGTGCACCCCGCTGGCCGTGAGCAAGGTCATCGGCGATCACTCCCCACATGGACGCAGGCGGCCCGCCGTCCGGCGCCCGCCGCCCGCAGTCGCTGGTCGTCCTCGGAGCACTCCGCGACCGCCACCGGGCAGCGCGGGTGGAAGGCGCAGCCGGCGGGCAGCGCCGCCGGGTCCGGCGGGTCGCCCGGGAGGCCGCGCGGCGCCCGCCGCGAGGCCGGGTCCCCGATCCGGGGGAACGCCGAGGACAGCGCCCGCCCGTAGGGGTGGGCGGCCGACCGGTACACCTCGCGGGCCGGTCCCTCCTCGACGATCCGGCCCGCGTACATGACGGCGAGCCGGTCGCAGGTGTCGGCGAGCACCGCGAGATCGTGGCTGATCATCATCAGGCCGATGGACTCCTCGGCGACCAGCCGCTCGATCAGCCGCAGGATCTGCGCCTGGATCATCACGTCGAGCGCGGTGGTCGGCTCGTCCGCGACGATCAGCCGGGGCTCGCAGGCGAGCGCCATCGCGATCATCACGCGCTGCCGCTGCCCGCCGGAGAGCTCGTGCGGGTAGCCGGCGGCCCGGGAGGCGGGCAGCCCGACCTGTTCGAGGAGGTCGGCGACGCGCTTGCGGGCCTCGGCGGGGGTGGCCCGCCGGTGCACCAGGAGCGGTTCGGCGATCTGCTCGCCGATCCGGCGCACCGCGTTCAGCGAGTGCATCGCGCCCTGGAAGACGATGGAGGCACCCGCCCAGCGGACCGCCCGCAGTCGCCCCCACTTCATGGCGAGGACGTCCTCCCCGTCGAGGAGGATCTCCCCCTCCAGGCGGGCGCTCGCGGGCAGCAGCCGCAGCAGGGCGAGCGCCAGCGTCGACTTCCCGCAGCCGGACTCGCCCGCCACACCCAGCTTCGACCCCGCCTCCAGGGCGAGGTCCACCCCGCGCACGGCGGGCACCGCACCCGCCCCCGAGCCGTACGTCACCCGCAGGTCCCTGATCTCCAGGAGGCTCAACGCCCCACCCCCAGCCTCGGGTTGAGCACGGACTCGACGGCCCGGCCGCAGAGCGTGAAGGCGAGCGCGACCAGCGCGATCGCGATGCCGGGCGGCGCCAGGTACCACCAGTGCCCGGAGGAGACGGCGCCGGCCTCGCGGGCGTCCTGGAGCATCCCGCCCCACGACACCACGGTCGGGTCGCCGAGCCCCAGGAAGGCGAGGGTGGCCTCGGTGAGGATCGCCGTCGAGATGCCGAGCGTGGTCTGCGCGAGGACCAGCGGCATCACGTTCGGCAGCACGTGCCGGGCCATGACGTGCCGGTGGCCGCCGCCCAGCGCCGTCGCCCGCTCGATGTACGGGCGGGACTCGACGGCGATCGTCTGCGCCCGCACGAGCCGGGCGGTCGTCGGCCAGGACGTGACGCCGATGGCGAGCACCACCGTCCACATCGACCGGGACAGCACGGTCGCCAGCACGATCGCCAGGACCAGCGCCGGCATCACCAGGAACCAGTCGGTGATCCGCATGACGACGGTGGAGAGCCACCCGCCGTAGTGCCCGGCGAGGATCCCGACCAGGGTGCCGATCGCGACCGACAGCGTCGCCGCGAGCAGCCCCACGAGCAGCGAGATCCGGGCGCCCCAGATCAGCAGCCCGAGCAGCGAGCGCCCGAACTGGTCCGTGCCGAGCGGGAACTCCGCGCTCGGCGACTCCAGGGCCGTACCCGGCGCGTTGGTCACCGACTGCACGTCGGCGCCGACCAGCAGCGGCGCGGTGAGCGCCAGCAGTGCGATCAGGGCGAGGCCCGCGAGCCCGTAGAGGCCCGCCCGGTGGGTCCGGTACGCCTTCCAGAAGCGCGCCGCGGAGCCCCTGCGGCGCTCCCATGCGAGAGAGGTCATCGGCCCACCCGGGGGTCGAGCAGCGGATAGAGCAGGTCGGCGAGGAGGTTCATCACGATCATCGCTCCGGCGAAGACGACGAACAGGCCCTGGACGAGCGGGAGATCGGGCACGCTGAGCGCTTGGTAGAAGAGGCCGCCGAGGCCCGGCCAGGAGAAGACCGTCTCCACCAGGATCGAACCGGCCGCCACATGGCCCAGGTTGATGAACACCATGGTGACCGTCGGCAGCAGGGCGTTCGGCACCGCGTGCCGGCGCCGCACCTCGTCGTCCCTGAGCCCCTTGGCCCGGGCGGTGGTCAGGTAGTCGCCGCCCATCTCGTCGAGGAGCGAGGACCGCATCACCAGGAGCGTCTGCGCGTAGCCGACCGCGACCAGCGTCACCACCGGCAGCACGAGGTGGTGGGCGACGTCGAGGACGTACGCGAAGCCGGTCTCGCCCGTGCCCGACTCCATGCCGCCGGTCGGGAAGAGCCCGGGGATCGGACCCACGCCCACCGAGAAGACGATGATCAGCAGCAGTCCGAGCCAGAACGACGGCACCGACCACAGGGTCAGCGCGACGCCGGTGTTCACCCGGTCGCCGAGCCGGCCGTGCCGCCACGCCGAGCGGGTGCCCAGCCACAGCCCGAGGGCCGAGTAGAGCACCACGGCGACCCCGGTGAGCAGCAGCGTCGCGGGCAGCTTCGCCGCGATCAGCTCGCCGACCGGGGCGCGGAACTGGAAGGAGGTGCCGAGGTCGCCGCCGAGCGCCTTGGCGCAGTAGTCGGCGAACTGCTGCCACAGCGGCAGGTCGAGACCGAACTGGCGCCGCAGGGTCGCGAGTTGTTCCGCCGAGGTGGGGACGCCGTGGGTCATCGCCTTCACCGGGTCACCGGGGATGATCCGGAACAGGAAGAAGCTGGTGACCAGCACGGCGAGGAGGGAGACGAGCGCGCCGCCCAGCTTCCCCGCCGCGTGGCGGAGATAGCCGGAGGCGACCGCGGTGCGGGACGCGCCGTCCGTGGCGCGGGCCTCCTCGGCCCGCGCCACGCCGGCGGGGGTGCTTGCCGTCGTCATCGCTACTCGCGGTCGTCGGCGGTGGCGCGCCGGCGCGTCCGCAGGAGCAGGAGTCCGCCGGCGACGACGACCACGGCCGCCCCGATCCCGATCGCGATCCCGGTCGAGGAGGAGCCGGAGTCGCCCCCGGACCCGGACGCGGACCCGGCGGGCACGGCGGACCACCAGCTCCAGTAGCCGTCCTGTCCCCACAGGTTGCCGGCGGCCTCGGGCATGGTGGTGATCGAGGCGATCTGGTCGGTGCGGTACGCCTCCAGGGCGTTGGGGTAGGCCATGATGTTCATGTACCCCGTGTCGTACAGCCGGGACTGCATCCGCTTGACCAGGTCCGCCCGCTTGGCGGTGTCGTACTCCACCGCCTGCCGCGCGTAGAGGGTGTCGAACTCCTTGTCGCAGATGAAGTTGTCGGTGGCGCCGGTGTCCTTCGGGGTGGCCGGGAGGGTGCCGCAGGTGTGGATGGACAGGACGTAGTCCGGGTCGGGGTTGACCGACCAGCCGTCGAAGGCGAGGTCGTAGTCGCCCTTGACCCACGGGTCGGAGACGCTGTCCAGGCATTCGACGGTCAGCCCGATGCCGAGCGCGCCCCACCACTCCTGGAGGTACTTGCCGACCGCCTTGTCGTTGGGGTCGGTGGCGTGGCAGAGGATCCGGAAGGCGAGCGGCCTGCCGTCCTTGCCGAGCCGCTTGCCGTCGCCGTTCCTCCGGTACCCGGCGGCGTCGAGGGCCTTCGCCGCGGCGGCCGGGTCGTAGGACCGCTTCTGCGCGCCCTCCGGCTTCCAGTAGTACGAGCCGAAGCGGGGCGGGATGTACCCCTCGCCCTCGACGGCGTGCCCCTGGAAGACCTTGTCGACGAGGGTCGCCCGGTCGACGGAGAGGAAGAGTGCCCTGCGCACGGCCGGGTCGAGGAGCGCCGGGTGGCCGTTGCCGAAGGTCTTCCCGTCCTTCGCGCGGGCGCCCGGATTGGTGGCGAGCGCGTAGAAGCGCCGGCCGGGGGCGTCGTTGACCCTGACGTTCTTCTGCGTCTTCAGCGCCGCCGCCTGGGCGGGCGTCAGGTTCGGGACGAAGGAGACCTCGCCCTTCTGGAGTGCGGCGACGGCCGCGTCCCCGTCCTTGTAGTACTTGAAGACCAGTTCGTCGAACTTGGGTGCGCCCCGCCAGAACGTCTTGTTCGGCTTCAGCTTGATGTACTGGTCGACCTTGAAGTCGGTGATGACGAAGGGGCCGTTGCCGACGATCGGGAACTGCCGGTCGTTGTTGAACTTCGAGAAGTCGCCGACCTTCTCCCACACGTGCTTCGGCACGATCGGCACGTCCAGCGCGGTCATCGTTGCCTGCGGCTTCTTGAGCCGGATGACGAGGGTCTTCGCGTCGGGCGCGGTGACCTCGGCGAAGTTGGCGGTGAAGCTGCCGTTGGCGGTGGCCGCGTTCGGGTCGGTCATCATCTTGTTGAAGGTCCAGGCCGCGTCCTCGGCGGTGGCCGGCTTCCCGTCGGACCAGGTGGAGTCCTCGCGGATCGTGTACGTCCACGTCAGCTTGTCCGCCGATGCGGACCACTCGGTCGCGAAGGCGGGGACGGTCCTGGCGTCCTTCGCGTCGTAGTTGGTGAGGTACTCGTACGCCAGCCGGTGGATGCTGGTCGAGGTGAGCTTCTGGGCCAGGAACGGGCTCAGCGAGTCGATGCTCTGCGAGACGGCCACCGTGAGCGTCGTACCGCCGGACTTGTCGTCCTCGGCGGCGGCGGTGGTGGCGGGGAGGGCCGCGAGCGAGGCGGTGCCGAGGCCGGCGGCGAGCAGCAGGCGGGCGGTCCGCCGGGGCCGCCGGCCCCGGCGGGGGAGCGGACTGGAGGGAACCTTCGTGACCATGACCATGGGACGTGACCTCGCGTCGGGGGATCTGTCGTGGAGTCGTGGATCTTGGGCTGACGTCAAGTGAAGCGAAGATGTATCAGCGGTGGTCTGCCGTCGTCAACGATGACTCAAACCCCGTGTGGGCTGCGGGAACGCAAGGAGGCTCCGTACCGGTGAACCGGTACGGAGCCTCATTGGTCTACTCCTGTGACGCCCTACTGCTGAGGGGCTGGCGGCGCCTGCGGGGGCGTCTGCGGCGGGGCCTGCGGAGGCAGCGGAAGGCCGAACGGCTGACCCGCCGCCGGCGGCTGCCCGTACGGCTGCGCGGGCTGCCCCGGTTCACCTGGTTGACCGGAAGCCGCCGCCGTCGGATAGGGCTGCTGCCCGTACGGCTGTCCGGGATACCCGGCTTGACCCGGCATCGGCTCGCCGGGCTGAGGGGGATACGGCTGGCCGGGGTGGGGCTGGCCGCCCTGGTGGGGCTGGCCGGGGTGGGGCTGACCCGGGGCCGGCTCCGCGGAGGCCTGAGCCGGATAAGGCTGGTCGGGGCTCGGCTGCCCCGGGTACTGCTGACCCGGGTACGCCTGCCCCGGATACGGCTGCCCCGGGTGCGGCTGATCCGGCTGGGGGTACGGCTGAGGCGGGCCCTGAGGCGGATAGGCCCCGCCGGGCGCCGGCTGACCGGGGGCGGCGTACTGGCCGGGCATCGCCTGCCCGGCGTAGGGCTGACCCGGCGCGGGCGGAGCGCCGTACGGCTGGCCCGGCACGGGCTGGGCGCCGTACGGCTGGCCGGGGGCCGGCTGGCCCGGCGACGCGGGCTGGGCGTCGTACGGCTGGCCCGGCATCGGCTGACCGGGCGCGTACTGGCCCGGCATCGGCTGGCCCGGGGTGTGGTGCCCGGGCATCGGCGGCGCCATGTGCGGCGGCAGGCCGCCCTGGCCGTCGCCGGTCCACAGGCCCTGCGCCTGCTGCGCCCGCGCGAAGTCCTCGGCCACCATCGCCGAGAGGTCGAAGTACGCCTCCCGGGTCTTGGGCCGCATCATGTCGAGGTCGACCTCGGCGCCGGCCGCCAGGTGCTCGTCGAAGGGCACCACGATCACCCCGCGGCACCGCGTGCGGAAGTGCTGCACGATGTCCTCGACCTTGATCATCTTTCCGGTCTCGCGCACCCCGGAGATGACCGTGATCGAGCGCTGCACCAGATTCGCGTACCCGTGCGCCGACAGCCAGTCCAGCGTCGTCGAGGCGCTGGAGGCGCCGTCCACGGACGGCGTGGAGATGATGATCAGCTGGTCGGCGAGGTCCAGCACGCCGCGCATGGCGCTGTACAGCAGCCCCGTGCCGGAGTCGGTGAGGATGACCGGGTACTGCTTGCCGAGCACGTCGATGGCGCGCCGGTAGTCCTCGTCGTTGAAGGTCGTCGAGACGGCCGGGTCCACGTCGTTGGCGATGATCTCCAGGCCGGACGGCGCCTGCGAGGTGAACCGGCGGATGTCCATGTACGAGTTGAGGTACGGGATCGCCTGCACCAGGTCCCGGATGGTCGCGCCGGTCTCGCGCCGCACCCGGCGGCCGAGCGTGCCGGCGTCCGGGTTGGCGTCGATCGCCAGGATCTTGTCCTGCCGCTCGGTGGCCAGGGTCGCGCCTAGCGCGGTGGTGGTCGTCGTCTTGCCGACGCCGCCCTTGAGGGAGATGACCGCGATCCGGTAGCAGGAGAGGACGGGGGTGCGGATCAGCTCCAGCTTGCGCTGCCGCTCCTGCTCCTCCTTCTTGCCGCCCAGCTTGAACCGCGAGGCCGCGCCCGGGTTCCGGCTGGACTTCGCCTTCTGCTTGTTGTTGCGCAGCAGCCGGTCGGAGGAGAGCTCGACGGCCGCCGTGTAGCCGAGCGGGGCGCCCGGCACCGAACGCTCGCGCTGGTCGTGCGTGACCGACTGCGGCCAGGCCGCCCCGGTCCGCGGGTCGACGGCGCCCGGGTACCCGTACCCCTCCTGACCCTGCGGCGCCTCGCCGGGCCCGCCGGGGCCCTGCGGGTAGCCGTAGCCGCCCTGCGCCTGCGGCGGGAGTCCGTACCCGGCGGGCGCGCCGGGCGCCTGCTCGGCGGGCTGCTGGGACTGCGGTGGCTGGTGACCCGGGTGCGGGTAGCCGTATCCGGCCTGGGCGGCCGCGGGCGGCTGCGGGTAGCCGTATCCGGCGGGCGCGCCGGGCGCCGGCGCGGGGGCGGGGGCCTGCGGAGGCAGGCCGGGGGCGCCCGGGCCCTGCGGGTACCCGTATCCGCCCTGCGGCGGTACGGCCCCGGGGGCGGCGGCCACCGGCTGCCCGGGCCACTGCGGCGCGGGCTGCGGGGACTGCGGGGCCTGGGGGGCCTGCGGTGCGTCCGGGGAGGCGGGCGGGAAGTTCGGCGGCAGCGGCGGGAGCGCGCCGCCCGGGGCGGGTGCCGCGGGCGCTCCAGGTGCTCCGGGTGCTCCGGGTGCTCCGGGGAAGGCCGCCGGGGCGCCGGGCGCGGTGCCCGCGTCCGCCGGGGTGCCCTCGGCGGGCAGCGGGGCGGCGGCGGGCGGTGCGGTGGGGACGGCGTCGGCGGGGACGGCGTCCGAGGGCACCGCCGGGACCTCTGCCTCCGCGGCGACCTCGGCCTCGTGCTCGACGGCGGCGTCCTCGACGGCGTCGCGCGCGTCGTCCTCGTCGACAACGGCGGTGCCCTCAGCGGTCGCCTCGGCCGGTTCACCGGAGACGGTCGCGTCGGCGTCGGCCCCGGCGCCGGTCTCCGTGGTGTCGACGACCGGTTCTGTCACCGCCGCCTCCGCCACCTCCGGCGCCGGTGCGGTGGACTCCGTACGGGGGTCCGCGGTGGTCGTCCCGGCGGCCTCCGGCTCACCACCCGGCTCGTTCTCGGCGGGCACCGGGGGGAGGTCGGCGCGGGCCAGGCCCGCGGCCTCGGGGGAGCCCGGCGCGGGACCGTCCGCCGGCGCGGGGGCCGGCTGCCCGGCCGCGTCCGGGCGCAGCTGGGCGGGGTTGAAGCGCATGGTGGCGCCGCTCTCCACCTCGCCGCCGCCGAAGGGCGCGGCGGGAGCGGGAGCGGGGGCCGGGGCGGGAGCCGGTACTGGCGCGGGCGCGGGGGTCGGGTAGGCGGGCGGCGCGACAGGCGTGCCGGGAGCGCCGGCTCCGGGGCCGTAACCGCCGTACGGCCCGGGCGCGGGGGCCTGCTGGGCCGGGACCTGGCCCGGCGCGGGCTGCGGGGTGTGCGACCAGCCGGGCTGCTGGAAGCCGCTCGGCGGCACCCCGGGCACCGGGACCGGCGCACCCGTCGGCGGCGGGGGAGTGACACCGGCGCCCCCGGGACCGCCCTGCGCGCTCTGCGTGTACCAGGCCGGCGGGGTGTAGTCGATGGTGAACTCACCCGTCATCTCGGCGGGATCCGCGTCGGACTCGTCGGCGGGCACGTTCCAGCCCCCGCGGATGTCGTCGCGATCGCCGTTCACTTTGCCTCCTGGTGTGGTCGAGCACCCTTGTGCCGTCGTGCGTCGGGGCCACCGTTCACTGCCGATCGGGCCGGCTCTCTCCCCTCGGGCCCGGCGGACCCTCCGAGGGATCCTCCGCCGCGCCCCCACCCACCCTAAACGTCCGCAACGCCACCGCGGCAGGCCCGTCCTCTCCCCGCGTCCCTCCCCCGGGACGGGAGCGGGGCCCGGGTGACGCCGGAGCGGCGGAGCGTGAGGAAGCGCGCGGGGCGAAACCGTACAAGAAGGAGCAACACGGAGGAATCCCCGTGCCCTTGCTCACCTCCGCGCGGACGAGCCCGCCCGTGCGGGACGAGCCGCCTCCCGTACCGACGGACCTCTTCCCGTGCGGGGGAGTGCCTCTCCTGTGCGGGACGAGCCCCCTCCCGTGCGGACCGGTTCGCCTCTCGTCAGTACGGACTCCCTCCCGAAACGGACGGATCCCCCTCCCATGCGGAAGCGTCCCCCTCTCGTGCGGGAGGGTTGCCCGTCCGAAAGGGTTCACCGTCGTCCTACCCGCTCCGGCCGTGGCCCGAACGGGTGACACGACGGACCGGCGGTCACGCGTCCCCCTGCGGGCGCGTGACCGCCGGTTCCGGTCGCGGGCCCCGCCGCGTACGGGCGGGGCCGCTTCCTCAGTTCAGGTCGAACTCGCCGTCCCGCGCGCCGAGGACGAACGCCGTCCACTCCGCCTCCGTGTAC
The DNA here is from genome assembly GCF_043081625.1 of Streptomyces sp. NPDC014861. Classification (NCBI taxonomy): domain Bacteria; kingdom Bacillati; phylum Actinomycetota; class Actinomycetes; order Kitasatosporales; family Streptomycetaceae; genus Streptomyces; species Streptomyces sp. NPDC014861. The sequence goes on along the minus strand of NZ_JBIBWV010000007.1, from coordinate 27,000 downwards.
CGCAGCACCGTGCCGTGGTCCAGCGAGGAGCGCATGGCGACCGCGCCGCCCGGCAGATGGGCGATCTCGACCCGCTCCTCGTCCGGGCTCGTGCCGGGGGCGCCGATCCACTCGACGCCCGAGATGTCGAGGGCGTACAACTCGTCCTTCTCCTGCGCGCTCCCCATGGGAGTTCCTTTCGCTCACGGCCTGTCGGCGGACCATGTGTCCCGTGGCGCCGGGCAGTTGGGCCCGCCCCGCGCCACCAGGAGAAATACTAGGGAAACCGGCCCCGCGCGGGGGCCGCTTCGGACGAGACGCCGTCCCGCCAAGGCCTCCGGCCCCGGTGCCGCCGCACGCCACGGTGCCGCCACCGGACCAGGCCCCCCCGGCGGGCCGGTGCCGTCCGGCCCTCAGTCCATCCGGCGGGCCGTGCCGAGGAGGCCGGACTCCGCGTCCGTGGCGTTGGTGATGACCCAGTGCCGGTCGCCGCCCGCGCACCACAGCGTCACCCCGTCCGCGAGCGTCGGCAGCGCGTCCACCTCGGTCTGCGACAGGCCCAGGATCCGGCCGGTCTGCTGGGCCTCCTGCGGCGAGACCCGCTGGATGCCGACGAGCGTCGCCGCGCGCATCAGGCGGGGGGCGACCGGGCTGAGGTACGGCAGCAGGGTCAGCACCGACTGCCACGGCGAGGAGACGACCCGCCCGCGCGGCGGCCGCATGCCGCAGTCCCGCACCACCACGGCCGGGCTGCCGACGGTCGCGCCCAGCGGCGGGACCCGGCCCACCTCGTGGAGGGTGATGCACTCCAGGCCCGCGCCGGCCGCCTGGGCGAGACCCACCCACGCGTGCGGACGGCCGGTCTCCACGACGACCCGGGACCCGGTCGCGGCGGCGCGCAGCGCCAGCACCTGCGCCGTCCACAGGCCGCCGATCAGCAGGACGTCGTACGGCGTCGAGCGGTGGAAGCCCACCAGCTGCGAACGCCCCTCGGAGTCCTCGCCGATGACCACCCCGTCGTCGCCCACCGGGAGCGACAGCGTGCCGAGTTCGGCCGTCGGGACGGTGTGCCCCGCGTGCCGCGGGCCGAGGAGGCCGCGCAGCCCCTTCACCGCGGCTCCACCGCGTCCCCTCATCGGGCACCTCCCAGAGGCATCGTCGCCAGTACGCCCGGCAGCTGCTCGCGGTCCAGGCGCAGCAGACCGACCTTCGCGGTGCGCGCCGCCTGCTCCAGCGTCCGGCGCACCCGCACCAGTTCGTTGTCGGAGCCGCCGGTGACCCGGAGGTGACCGCCGACCTCCATCGCGCCCTGCCGCGTCCCGCGCCGGACGGTGAGACTGAACGTCGTGGCGTACGCGGGCACCGACGTCAGCAGCGAGACCAGCCGCGGCAGCGGCGCCGCGCCCCGGCCGAGCTCGGGCCAGCGCCCGATCGCGTACGTGGTGTGCCAGCGGTCGTCGCACCGCCAGACGCGGGAGGTCTCGGCCGTCCGCCGCTGCGGCGCGGCACCGGCCCGGCCCGCCCGCGCCGCGGCGTGCGGGCTCGTGCAGGCCGCCGTGGCGATGGCCGAGTTGACCTCCTCCTGGTCCAGGACGACCGCCTGGAAACCGGCGCCGGTGATCCGGCTCGCCAGATGGTCCGCGATCCGCACCAGACAGCGCTGCGCGCCCTCCAGGCCGCCGCCCCGCGCCGCGACCGCCTCCCGGCAGCGCTCGGGATCCAGCTTCACCGCCACCCAGGTCAGCCGCAGGGCGGGCGCCCCGGTCCGCTCCTGGAGCGGGGTGTACGAGAGCCGGGCCACCGACTGCTGGGGGAGGTGCGGAGCCGGAGCCGGGCGCACCTGCTGCACCAGCTGCACCGACTCCACCACGATGTCGTCGACCTCCAGCGCGTCACCCAGGAGGGTCATCGGGAAGGCCCGGGCGCCGAAGACCGGCCGCAGCGCCGAACCGCTCGCCTCGACCCGCAGCACGGCGGTCAGGAAGGAGCCGTCGCCGAGCATGCCGACGGTGCGGTGGTTCCGGTCGACGTACGGCTGCGCGCCGAAGCCCCGCACGCTCTCGGTCACCGGGGCGAGGGACGGGTCCGCGTCGGGCGCGGAGGGCGCGGTGTCCCGCCGGCGGGAGCGCAGCGCGAGCGCGGTGCCCATCCAGTCCTGCACGGCCTGGCCGCGGCGGCGTATCACCGCGAGGAGCAGGAGGACGCCGGCGGCGACGCAGGTCGGGACCAGCCAGAGGCCGCCCATCACGAAGCCGACGGCCACCAGGGCCAGCGCCGACTCGACCAGCACCAGCTGACGGAGCTGCACCGGACCGATCCTGCCGGTGCGCGAGAGCGGCCGGAGCGTCGTCGTCGCGGGGACGGCCCGCGCGCCGCCCGCGGCCGGTGCCCCGGCGCGTTCGTTGCTGCGTTGCCGTCGGGAAGATTGAGGCGCTCGGCCGCTGGTCCGCCGCCCGTCGCGCGCACGCGTCGCCGTACCCATCGCCGCGTTGCCCCCTCGTGTCCGTAATAGCCGAATTCCCCTGGGCGTTGACCGGGCGATCACCCTACCTGAGCGGTGAGACACGGGTGCCGCCAGGCATAGTAGGGGGCGGCGGGACGGCTGACGGACTCGCCGAGTGTGGCAACCTGGTCGGCCGGCGGGGAGAGGGACGACACATCAGATGGCATCACGACGGGACGAACTGAACGCCTACACCTTCGCGAAGCGGAGATTGGTCGCGCAGTTCGTGCAGCCGAACTCGACGGGTTCCGAGGAGGGCGCGCCGCGCCCGCTGCGCGCGGTGGTGCCGGGCGCCATCGTCGGCGTGGTGGTCCTCGCGGTCTTCGGGGCCTGGGGCATGTTCAAACCCGTCGCCCCCAAGGACTGGGACAAGCCCGGCCAGAACGTGATCATCGCCGACAAGTCGACCACCCGGTACGTGGTCCTCAAGACCGGCGAGAAGGTCCAGCTCCACCCCGTCCTCAACATGTCGTCGGCGAAGCTCCTGCTCGATCCCGACAAGGACAAGATCATCACCGTCGCGGAGTCCGTGCTCGACAGCGGCAAGATCCCGCACGGTGCCACCCTCGGCATCCCGTACGCCCCCGACCGCCTCCCGGTCGAGACGGAGGCCGGCACCGCCAAGCGCTGGGCCGTCTGCGAGCGACCCGGCGAGGGAGGCCGCGCGATCCAGAAGGCCGCCTTCGTCCTCGCCGCCCGCGAGGAGGCGAAGACCGACGGCCCCGAGCGCCTGACCGGCGGCCGGCTCCTCTACGTCGAGGGCCCGGCCCCGGACCGCACCCGCTACCTGGTCGACGCCGAGGGGACCGCGTACCCCGTCGAGAAGGACGAGCTGCTGCTGCGTCAGCTCGTCGGACAGAACCGCGTCGCCCAGCGCGTCTCGGAGGCGTGGCTGAACACCCTCCACAAGGGCGACACCATCTCCTTCCCCCGCGTCCCCGGCGAGCCGGGCACCCCTTCCGTCGCCGACGGCCTGTTGCCGTCGGTCGCCAAGGTCGGCATGGTCATCTCCGCGACCGACGGCACCCGGCGGCAGATGTACGTGGTGCTCCAGGACCGGGTCGCCCCCGTCTCGGACTTCACCGCCAAACTGCTCCTCAACAGCCGTCAGCTCGTCTCCCTCGGCCAGGCCGGCCGGCCCAGCGCGCAGAGCGGCGGCGCCTTCCTGTCACCGGGCGACACCTTCAACGGCGACAAGAAGTGGCCGACGGCCGCGCCCGTGCCCGTCAACGAGGCCGGCACCGACAAGGGCAGCCGCAACACCGTCTGCAACGTGCTCCGCGCGGTCGACGCCGACAAGGGCACCACCACCCTGAGCACCTGGGCGGGCACGGACTTCCCCGCCACCCTGCCGACCGGCTCCAGCAGCGCGTACGTCACCCCCGGCTCCGGCCAGCTCTTCCGCCAGTTCAAGGGGGCCACGACCTCCAGCGGCTTCCTCTTCCTCGTCACCGACACCGGCCTGCGCTACGCGATGCAGTCCAACGGCGACTCCGCCACCGACGACTCCGGCATCGGCTCCTCCGGCTCGGAGGAGGAGAAGCAGGCCCGGCAGGCCGAGGCGCAGCAGGCGCAGAACCGCCTCGGCTACAAGAACATCGAGCCGCTGCCCATCCCCGCCGAGTGGTCCACCTTCCTCCCCACCGGCCCCCGCCTCTCCACCGGCGGCGCCCGCCAGCCCCAGGGCTCATGAGGACGCCCACGCGCCGCGCGGCGCGCCCTCCGCTCGTCCTGGCCGCGACGGCGCTCTGCGCCCTCGGTCTCCCGCTCTCCACGGCGGCGGCCGACGACGGCGGCCAGTGCACCTTCCCCAACAAGAAGTACGAGGGCCGGCCCTGGTCCCTCCAGCGGGTCCAACTCGACGAACTCTGGGCGCAGTCCACCGGCAGGAACGTCCGCGTCGCCGTCATCGACACCGGCGTCGACGTCAGGAACCCGCAGCTGGCCAAGGCCGTCGACGCCAAGGCCGGGATCAACCTGATCCCGAAGAGCGCCAAGGACGCCAACGGCTACAAGATCAAGCGCGGCAAGGAGAACGGCACCACCGACACCGTCGGCCACGGCACCAAGGTCGCCGGCATCATCGCCGCCCGCCCGGCCGGGGGCACCGGCTTCGTCGGCCTGGCCCCGGACGCCACGATCATCCCCATCCAGCAGAACGACGCCGACGGCAACGGCACCACGACGACGCTGGCGGCGGCGATCCGCCACGCGATCGCCAAGAAGGCCCACGTCATCAACATCTCCCAGGACACGGCGAACGCGGTCAAGCCGACCCCCCTCCTGGAACAGGCCGTCCAGGCCGCCCTGGACCAGGAGATCGTCGTCGTCGCCTCGGCCGGCAACGACGGCCTGGGCGGCAACGTCAAAGCCACCTACCCGGCCTCGTACAAGGGCGTCCTCGCCGTCGCCGCCTCCGACCGCAACAACGAACGCGCCCCGTTCTCCCAGTCCGGCGACTTCGTCGGCGTCGCGGCGCCCGGCGTCGACATGATCTCCACGGTCCCCGCCGGCGGCCACTGCGCCGACAACGGCACCAGCTTCTCGGCCCCGTACGTCGCCGGACTCGCCGCCCTCGTCAAGAGCAAGCACATGGACTGGACGCAGGAGCAGGTCGTCGCACAGATCCAGCAGACCGCCGAACGCTCCGTCGCCGGCCACGACCGCCTGGTCGGCTGGGGCGTGGCCGACCCGGTCAGGGCCCTCACCGAGGACGAGAAGCCCATCGAGAAGCCCGTCGCCCACGAGGGCGTCACCCGGGCCGAGGCCCCGACCCCGGCCGCCCTCCACCTCGGCGAGACCCCCGAGCAGCGAGCCGCCCGCCTCGGCACCTACGTGGTCGTCAGCGGAGGCGTCCTGGTCGCGGCGATCGCCGGCACGGCGGTGGCGCTGCGGGACCACCGGAGACGGCGGGCCGCGGTGGCGGGCCGGTGATCATTGCAGACGCACACGCTGATAGCGTCGATCATGACAAACGAACTGTAGAAGTCTCGTGACGAACAAGAGACTTGGGCCTGTCAGTCGCAATCACTAGAGTGGTACGCGCGTGATCGGTGGATGGCGAGTCGCCACGATCGCAATGCAGGACAGCAGGAGCAAACGGGGAGGATTGGCTCGTGTTCGAGGTAACGGGTGACGGGGGCGGGGGCGACGGTGGCGAGTAACCTGGAGCTCGGCGTCGGCGAGCTGAAGAAGTTCCGTGACAAGGTCGACGGGGTCATCTCGGACCTGGAGGCGAGCGCGGGCGGAGCCTCGAGCCTGGGGCAGAACCGCGTGACGCGGGCCTCGCTCGGCACCGGCATGGCCTTCGCCGAGGCGGACGGCTTCTTCACGGAGTACGAGCGGGTCCACTCCTCGCTCGTCGCCCTCTCGAAGTCCCTCAGCGGGCAGATCGAACTCCTCCAGATCGGCGTCCACGCCGCCGACGTCGGCTACGGCAACGTGGAGGACGACCAGCGCCGCCGCTTCCACGAGATCCGCTCCCGCCTCAGCGAGGAGCGCGCCGAGGCCATCCAGGCCGAGGAGCAGAAGCGGAGCAAGGACCCGGCGCAGCCGGCCGACCGGCGCGGCGACACCGGCAAGGCGACGGAAGGGATCGGGTGACGAACGATGAGTGAAGAGAAGACCACCCCCAACCCGAGCACGCCCCCTACCTCCGACCTGACGCCGCAGGAGCAGGCGCAGGCGAAGGATACGGAGCAGATCAACGCCCAGCACCAGGCGACGGACTTCCTGGAGAAGCTGGACGACATCAAGCTGCCCTTCCCCTTCGGCGGCGACTTCCGCCTGAGGCCCAAGGGGAGCGTCTACGGCGAGACGTCCTTCGAGGGCGCCCGGCTCAACGACATGCTCGACCTCCTCGAAAGCTCCAACCCCTCCGACCTGGAGCAGGCCGGCGAGGCCCTGGAGAACGCCACGAAGTCCCTCAACGCGGCCGCCAAGGAGCTCAACAGCTTCGTCGCCGGTGTCGAGTGGAAGGGCGAGGCCGCCGTCGAGTTCCAGCGGTACGGCTCCGAGGTCGTGACCTACGCCTGGGACATCGGCAAGGTCGCCAACGCGGTCGGCTCCCAGATGAAGGTCGCCAGCACCGGCCTGACCTCGGTGCGCAACGCCCGGCCGCCGCGTGACAACCGCCTCGTCCAGAAGAAGCCCGCGGACTTCACCGAGGTCGAGAAGGTCGAGAAGAACGACGACTACCAGAAGGCCGTCCAGGCGGAGAAGAACCGCCAGGAGGCCATCAACCAGATGAACCGTCTGGCGTCGTTCTACGCGGTCTCGCAGAGCACGCTGCAGGGACAGCAGATGCCTAAGCCGCCGGAGGCTTACAAGGCGGGGGTGCCGATGCCGACCGGTCGTGTCGGCGGCGCGGAGGAAGGCGGGGTCTCCGGTTCCGGTTCCTCTCGCGACGGTCTTTCGAGGGAGTCGTCCGGGCGCATCAGCTCTGTCGAGGACCGCACCACTCAGGTCGTGCCCCGCACCGGCGACCAGCTCGACGGCTCCGACCCGATCCGCGAGCAGCCCACGGACGACACGAAGGTCCAGATCGACACGGTCCGGACCCCTCCGCCGCCCACGCAACTGCCCAACGGCCCGATCACCCCGACGGCGCCCACCAACACCCCGCTCCCGACCGGGCCCGGGATGCCTCCGCCGCTGACGCTCGGCACTCAGCCGCGCGCCGGTGGGCCCAAGATCACCGGAAACCCGGCCGTGCCGCGTACCGCAACCGGCCGGACCGGCACCGGCCGCCCGGTCGGACCGACGACCCAGCCGGCCGTCGGCCGCGCCGGAGGCCCGAAGGGCCCGCAGGCGCTGGGCCGGACGGGCAGCCCCACGAGCTCACCCATGGTGGGCCGTCCGGGCGGTCCGACCGGTTCCCCGGCGGTGGGTCGCCCCGGCGGCCCCACGGGTTCCCCGGCGGCGGGCCGCAACACCGGTCCGATGGGTCGCGCTGGCGGTCCGCCGTCCACCGGGCAGTCCGCTCAGGCGGGGCGCGCCACGCCGCAGACGGGCCGTCCCGGCCAGCCCGCCACCGGTCGTACGGCGGGCGGAAGGACCAACCCCATCATGGGCGGTACTCCGCAGCGCGCCACCGGCGGGAGCACCGGGTCGCGGATCCCGAGGGGCACCGTCGTCGGCAGCGAGGGCGCTGCCGCGGGACGCACGGCGGGGGCACGCCCCAGCCAGTCCGGCGTGGTCGGAGCCAACAACGCCAAGGCGACGCCGCGTCCGGCCGGACGGGGCACCCCCAGCACCAACGGAGTGGTCGGAACCCCCCGTGGCATGGGCGGCCGTGGCACTCAGCGCCCGGGCCGTGAGGAGCAGGAGCGTGAGGGCTCCTCACGTCCCGACTACCTGACGGAAGACGAAGAGACCTGGAACAACCGTCGGCGCGGCGCCGTGCCGCCGGTGATCGACTAACCACGCGGAAGGCTCGGAAGTCAGGATGACGGCAGGAATGATCGAGGGCGGCAGGCTCCGCCGAGCGCTGCTCGGCACCACGGCGACCGTGGTGCTGGCGACGGCGCTCGTCGGGGTCGCTCCGACGGCGGTTGCTGCCGACGCGCGGTCGCAGCAGTGGTACCTGGACGCCATGAAGGCCGAGGAGATCTGGAAGAAGTCGACCGGCAAGGGCATCACCGTCGCCGTTGTCGACACCGGCGTCGATCCGGACACCCCCTCGCTCAAGGGCAAGGTCCTGAAGGGCTGGGACGCGTCCGAGAGCCAGGGCGACGAGACGGACGACTACACCGGCCATGGCACGACCCTCGCCGAACTCATCGTCGGATCAGGCGCGAGTGGAGGCCTCAGAGGGCTGGCGCCGGACGCCAAGGTGATTCCGTATCGCGTGGCCGATACCGAGCGGCAGAACGAGCAGACCGTCAACGCCTTCGACATGGCGGAGGCGATCAAGGCCGCGGCGGACAGCGACGCCCAGATCATCAATGTCTCAATGGCCAGCGACTACTACAGCGAGGAAGGCCGCGAAGCCGTTCAGTACGCCCTGCAAAAGGGCAAGCTGGTCTTCGCGGGAGCGGGAAACAACGCCGAGAAGGGCAACAAGAAGCAGTATCCGGCTAGTTATCCCGAAGTTGTCGCTGTCGCGGCGACGACTCGCGACGGCGCCGTGGCCGCCTACTCACAGCATGGCGCAGCGATCGACCTCGCCGCACCGGGCAGCAAGATTCCCGGCTACTGCGACAAGGCGCTCCAGAAGTACTGCGTCGACAGCGGCACGAGCTACGCCACCGCCATCGCCTCCGCCTCCGCCGCCCTCATCTGGTCGGCGCACCCCGACTGGACCGGCAACCAGGTTCTCCGCGTCATGTTCGACTCCGCCGCGCGGGGCGACGGTTGGGAGCCGGGGACGGTCAGCAACTACCTCGGTCACGGCATCGTCCGTCCCAACGCCAACATCTCGCGCAACGAGGGCAACCCCGGCGACGCGAACATCAGCCCCCTGACCAACAAGCCCACGGGCGGAGCCGCAGCCGGCGGCGCGAGCCCGTCGACGGCACCCTCGGCCACCGCTTCCGGGGCGGCGTCCCCGTCCGCGGACGCGTCCTCCGCCCCCTCCGCAACAGCTTCGACACAAGCCCCGGACGGCAAGTCGGCGTCGGGCGCACCTGTGGCAGGCTCCAGCGAGAGCGGGGCGAGCGCCGAGAGCGGCGGCGGCAGCACGGGGATCATCATCGGCGCCGTGGCCGCCGTGATCATCCTCGCGGGCGTGGGTGTCGTCGTCGCACGCCGCCGGCGTACCGCCTGACAGGACCCACACCACACTGCACCCGCGAGAACCTGCGGGCGCAGGCTCAACAGAGAACCCGAGAAAGGGAGAGCGACACATGTCAGTCTTGAAGGTTGGCGATCAGAGTCTCAAGGATTTCCAGGACGAGCTCACCCGCAAGTTCGATGACGTGAAGGGCCAGCTGTCGGCCCTCCAGGGCGTCATCGACAGCCTCGAAGGCCGCTGGAAGGGCATCGGCGCCGGCGCGTTCGACGCCAAGCAGACCGAGATCAACCAGGGCATGGTGCGGATCGCCAAGCTGATGCTGAACTTCCAGGAGGCCATCCAGGTCACCCGGACCACGTCCAGCAACACCGACGACGAGGTCGAGGCGGCCCTGCGCGGCGTCGACGTCACCGCGGGCTTCTCCGGCGACGCGGGCGCCGAGAAGCAGGCCCGTTCGGGCATCGCCGGTCTCTGACCCCCCGGGTCGGAGCCACGCACCACAACCACCTGAACGACACCACCGACACCCGGAGGGACCATGGCTGCCAACGACGGCATCATGCTCGTCACGTACGCCTCGCTCGACGACGCGGCGAACCAGATCGACGCCCAGGCCAAGCGCCTGGACGAGGCCCTCGAGGCCATCCAGACGAAGATCCGCTCGGTCTCCAGCACCTGGGAGGGTGACGCGAAGACCGCCGCCGACGGTGCCCACCTCAAGTGGGACAAGGAGACGCGGGCGATCCACCAGGCCCTGCAGGGCATCTCCAAGGCCGTCCGTCAGGCCGCCCCGGCCTACCAGGCGGGCGACAAGCGGGCCGCGGGCTTCTTCTAAGCCGTAGCCGTACGAGGGGCTTCTTCTAAGCCGTAGCCGTACGAGGCAACACAGGGTGGGCGTGCGCGGGAGACGCCCACCCTGTCGCGCGTTCGGGGCGCCTCCTCATGGGGGGCGCCCCGAACGCGTTCCAGGCGGACGCGGGGGCGAACCGGTCTCCGGCCGACCGGCCGGTCAGCCGACCGCCGACCGCCGACCGGGGAAGCCCGTCAGGAGAGCCCGTCAGGAGCCCGTAAGGAGAGCCCGTCAGGAGCCCGCAAGGACCTCCGCCCTTTCCTCCGCAAGCACCGCACAGGCGGTGAGGTGACCAGCACGGCCCCCCACCGCCGTCCCCCCGAACCCCTACAGCTCCGGCATCCGTCCCGTCTGCACCAGCGGGTTCCCGCGCTGGCGGGAGACGAAGACGCCGCGGCCGGCCGGCATGGGGCGCATGCGGACGCCGCCGAGGACGTCGCCCTCCTGCGGGTCGCCGGAGAGCAGGACGCCCTGGGCGCCGAGCTCCATCATGCGCTGCATGAAGGACTCGTACGCCGAGCGGCTGGCGCCCGCCCCGCTGCGGGCGATGATGAAGCGGACGCCCACGTCCCGCGCGAACGGCAGGAGTTCCGTCAGCTTGGCGAGCGGGTTGCCGCTCGACGTGGACACCAGGTCGTAGTCGTCGACGACCACGAACAGGTTCGGCCCCGACCACCAGCTGCGGTCGCGCAGCTGCTGCGCCGTGACGTCCGCGGACGGCGAGCGGCGGCGCATCAGGTCGGCGAGCGCGTCGACGTGGTGCTCCATGTTGTTCGACATGGGCACGTACTCGGCCAGGTGGGTCGCCGGCGTCACATCGAGCAGCGCGCGCCGGTTGTCGATCACGAAGAACTTCGCCGAGGCCCCGTCGTACCGCTCCGTGATCTGCTTGATCATCAGCCGCAGCAGGTTCGACTTGCCGGACTCGCTCTCGCCGAAGACGAGGAAGAACGGGTCGCGGTCGAAGTCGACGAAGACCGGCTCCAGGTTGTTCTCGTCGATGGCGAAGGCGACACCGCGCCGCGGCTCCGCGTGGCCCGCCGGCAGCGCGAGCGCGTCCAGCTCGCGCGGGAGCAGCCGGACCTCCGGCGCGCCCGGCGCCGTCCAGTGCCGGGTGACCTCCTGCGTCATCGCGGCCGTCGCCTCGGCGAGGTCGCTGTCGGAACTGATCCCGTCGATGCGCGGGACGGCCGCCATGAAGTGCAGCTTCTCCGGCGTCAGACCGCGGCCGGGCACCCCGGTCGGGACATTGGCGGCGATCTTGCGGTCCAGCTCGGAGTCCATCGTGTCGCCCAGCCGCAGCTCCAGCCTGTTCATCAGGTGGTCCTTGAGGTTGGCGCGGACCTCCATGGAGCGGGAGGCCGTGATGATCACGTGGATGCCGTAGCCCAGACCGCGGGCCGCGATGTCCACGACGGCCGGCTCGAGACCCTCGTACTCGGTGCGGAAGTTGCCCCAGCCGTCGATCACCAGGAAGACGTCGCCCCACGGCTGGTCGGTCACCGAGATGTCGCCCCGGGCCCGCAGCCTGCGGAAGGTCGCGATGGAGTCGACGCCGGCGGCCCGGAAGTACTCCTCGCGCCGCGACAGGATGCCGTACACCTCGGCGACCGTCCGCCGGACCCGCTCGGGGTCGAGCCGGGACGCGACCCCGCCGACGTGCGGCAGCCCGGCGACCGACGCCATGCCGCCGCCACCGAAGTCCAGCCCGTAGAACTGCACCTCGTGCGGGGTGTGGGTGAGCGCGAACGCCGAGATCAGGGTGCGCAGCAGCGTCGACTTGCCGGACTGCGGGCCGCCGATGATCTGCATGTGGCCGGCGGCGCCGGAGAAGTCCCGGTAGAGCGTGTCGCGGCGCTGCTCGTACGGCTTGTCCACCACACCGAGCGGTACGACGAGCCGGCCCGCGCCCTCGTAGCCGGGCTGCGTCAGCCCCCGGCCCTCCACACCCGCGAGTCCCGGAAGGACCGAGTCGAGCGCCGGCGGGTTGTCCAGCGGCGGCAGCCACACCTGGTGCGCCTCCACGCCGCGCCCCTCCAGCCGGCGCACGATCACGTCGAGCACCGTGTCGGCCAGCGCGTCGTCCTCGGCCGCCCGGGCCTCGGGGACCAGCGGCCGCTCGGTCGGCTCCAGGTAGCGCACCGGCACCGGCGCCGCGGTGAACGGCACCGGCCGCCGGTCCACCGGCAGGGGCCCGCCCGGCGTCACGGCGTGCTGGTTGACCCGGTACGTGCCGGAGACGTACGCGGCCTTGAACCGCACCATCTCGTCGGTGCCGTACTTCAGGTAGCCGGAGCCCGGCACGTTCGGCAGCGAGTACGCGTCGGGCACGCCGATCGCCGCCCGGGACTCGGCGGCCGAGAAGGTCCGCAGACCGATGCGGTACGAGAGGTACGTCTCCAGGCCGCGCAGCCGGCCCTCCTCCAGGCGCTGCGAGGCCAGCAGCAGGTGGACGCCGAGCGACCGGCCGATGCGGCCGATCTGCACGAACATCTCGATGAAGTCCGGCATCGCCGTCAGCAGCTCGGAGAACTCGTCGATGACGAGCACGAGCGACGGGATCGGCTGGAGCGGGGCGCCGGCCGCGCGCGCCTTCTCGTAGTCGTGGATGTTGGCGTAGTTGCCCGCGTCGCGGAGCATCTCCTGGCGCCGGTTCAGCTCACCGCGGATGGAGTCGCCCATGCGGTCCACCAGCGTCAGGTCGTCCGCCAGGTTGGTGATCACGGCGGCCACGTGCGGCATCTGCGACATGCCGGCGAAGGTGGCACCGCCCTTGAAGTCCGCGAGGACGAAGTTCAGCGTCTCCGAGGAGTGCGTCACCGCCAGGCCGAGGACCAGGGTGCGCAGCAGCTCCGACTTGCCGGAACCGGTCGCGCCCACGCACAGACCGTGCGGGCCCATGCCCTCCTGCGCGGCCTCCTTGAGGTCCAGCATCACGGGGACGCCGTCCTCGCCGACGCCGATCGGGACGCGCAGGCGCTCCGACCGGGACCGGGGACGCCAGGTGCGGCCCACGTCGATCGAGGCCGCGTCGCCGAGGTTCAGCAGGTCGGTGAAGTCCAGGTTGGCGAGGAGCGGCTCGTCGTCGTCCGAACCGCCCGCCACCCGCAGCGGCGCGAGCTGCCGGGCCAGCGCCTCGGCGGCGTCCAGGCTCAGCTCGTCCGGGCTGCCGTCGTACACGTGCCCGTGCCCCGATTCGAGGCGCAGCTCCCCGCCCTCGACGACCACCGACAGGTCGCCCCTCGTACCGGGGCCGCGTCCCTGCACGACCTCGATGATGGTGACGCCCTGGATGCCCTCGGGGGTGGCGAGCGCCGAGGTCTGCGGCACGGACTGCCCGTCGAGCACCACGACCAGGTGCGGGAAGTCGAGCAGCGGGTGGTTCGGGCCCTGGAAGCGGGGGCGGCCCTCCAGCCGGCCCGTCACCAGGTCCTCCAGCTCCCGCGCGTCCGTCGTGATCAGCCGGCGGCTGCCCGCGCCGTCGGAGGGGCCCGACGCCTGCACGTGCGGCAGCCACTTCGCCCACTCCCACTCGGGGGCGGCGCCGTCGCCGGTGGCGATGACGATGACCATGTCCTCGGGGGAGTGGAGCGCGGCCAGCGACCCCACCATGGCGCGGGTCGTCGACCGGGCCGCCTCCGGGTCCCCGCCCACCGTCAGGTGGTAGAAGGCGCGCAGCGACACCGCCATCGGCAGCCCGTCGAGGGTGCTGTGCGCGCTGAGGAACTGCTGCATCGCCCCCGCCGTCAGCGGCTCCAGCTCGTCCACCGGCGCCGTCTCGGGCGCGATCAGCGGCGTCGCCAGCTGCTGGCTGCCCAGGCCGACCCGGACCTGGGCGAAGTCGCCGTCGCCGATCCGCCGCTCCCAGATCCGGCTGCCCTCGGCGACCAGCGCCCACAGCTGCTCGGGCGAGGGGTGCAGGTAGAACTGCGCGTCCCGCTGGCGGTGCGCCGTCCGCAGCACCGCGCGGCGCGTCTGCGTCAGGTACTTGAGGTAGTCGCGCCGCAGGTCGGCGAGCTGCCCCTGGGTGCCGCGGCGGTAGCGGACCAGCATCGCGATGGCCATGGCCACCGTCGACGCGATCATCACCATGCCCATGATCCGCATGATCGGGTTCGGCGTCATGAAGAAGAAGACCACCGAGCCGCCCATGCCGAGCATCGGCAGGAGCTGCATCAGGGCACCCTCCTGCTGCCCCCGGGGCAGCTCCGGCGGAGGTTGCAACTGCACCTGCTCGTCAGGCACTTCGGACGGCAGGGCCCGCGGTGGGCGCTTGACGACGATCTGGCTCACAGCTCACCAATTTCCGTTGCCGGACGGAAAGTTCCTCCAGACGCCCCCGTGGCGACAGGATCCATCCGCGGGGAGGGATCCTACTTTGGTGCGGGGTCACGGGTGGGCGGTAGGGTGGCCCGAAATATTTGCGTGGCCATGAACTATCGCAAAAATCGGGTCATTCGGAGCGCAACATCCGGGGCGCGGGGACCACCGGTCCACGCGCCGCTCCACGGTCCGCGGGGGGTACGGTCCACACGCCGTTCCACGGTCCGGCGAGGACCACCCGTCCACGCCGCTCCACGGTCCGGCGAGGGGTACGCCCCCGCCGCTCCACGACCCGTAAGGGTCACGGCCCGGCTGGGCCACGTCCGGCCGGGTTCACGGTCCGGCGAGGGGAACGCCCCCCGCCGCTCCACGACCCGAAAAGGTCACGACCCGAAAAGGTCACGACCCGAAAGGGCCAAGGCCCGCCCGGGCCACCGTCCGCGACCCGGCGGCCGGACCCGGCGGCCCGACCGCCGGCAGGAGCACCGGGATCACAGGATCACCACGAGGGGAAGCAGCAGGTGAGTATGACGGCCCCAGCCACGGCCGGCGGAGCCGGCCAGTCGGCTCCCACCACCGTGTTCCACGGCGGCACCGGCTTCTGCCGGATCACCGTCGTCGCGCCCGACGGCCGCGTCGACGTCGCACTCCCCGAGGACGTCGCCCTCGCCGACCTCTACCCGGAGGTGCTCCGCCTCTCCGGCCAGACCCCGGCGCCCGGCGCCCCGGTCGGCTACCACCTGGTGCGCCGCGACGGCACCGTCCTCGACGGCAGCCGCTCCCTGGCCGCCCAGCGCATCCTCGACGGCGAGCTGCTCTCGCTGCGCCCCTTCGCCGATTCGCTGCCCCCGGCCGTCTTCGACGACGTCTCCGACGCCGTCGCCTCCGCCGTCTCCAAGGACCGCACCCTGTGGTCCGACGCCCTGATGCGCGGCGCCGGCCTCCTCGGCGGAGCGGTCCTCCTCACCCTGCTCGCCTTCGTCCTGTGGACGGCGGAGCCCCGCCACGACATGCACGGCCTGCCCGGGGTCCTGGCCGGCGTCGCCGCCGTCCTGCTCCTCGCGCTCGCCGCCGTCCGCGCTCGCGTCTACGACGACCGAGGCTCCGCCGTCGCCCTCGGCACCGGCGCCATGGCGAACGCCGCCGTCGCCGGCTCCGGACTGCTCGCCCTCACCGGCGGGCAGGGCATCGGCAAGCTCCAGTTCCTGCTGGCCTGCACCGCCGTCCTCGTCTGCGCCGTCATCCTCATGATCGTCTCGCCCGGCGGGGACGGCCCCTTCGTCGCCTTCGTGCTCGCCTCCACCATCGGCGTGCTCGTCGGCTTCGCCGCCATCCTCACCGAGCTCACCCCGGCCGAGACCGCCGCGGTCTGCGCCCCCGTCGCCGTCGGCGCCCTCGCCTTCCTGCCCGGCCTCTCCACCCGCTTCGCCCGCCTCCCCATCGGCTTCGAACCGCCCAGGACCGCCATCGGCGGATACGGCTCCGAGACCGAGCCCCAGGGTCCGGTCGACGCCGCCCGGATCGCCGCCCAGGCCCGCCGCGGCCACGAGCTCCTCGTCGGCCTCGTCGGCGGCTGCGCCCTGGTCGCCGTCGGCTCCGCCGCCGTCCTCGGCTTCTCCAACACCGTCTGGGGCCAGCTCCTGGCCCTCGCCACCGGCGTCGCCATGCTGATGCGGGCCCACCTGTTCCGCTACACCGCGCAGGTCGGCTGCGCGCTCGCGGCCGGCCTCGGCTCCCTCGTGCTACTGGGCCTCGGCCTCGCCCTCAACCCGCCGGCGGAGCTCATCGTGGAGGCCCTCAAGGGCGACGGCACCGCTCTCGACATCCGTACGGTGTGGCTCTCCGCCGCCATCGCCGCCGTCGCCGCGCTCCTCACCGCCATCGGCCTCATCGTGCCGCGCAAGGGCGTCACCCCCTTCTGGGGCCGCTTCCTGGAGATCGCCGAGACGTTCGTGCTGCTCACGCTGCTGCCGCTCTGCCTCGCGGTCTTCGACGTCTACCACTCCATCCGGGCGCTCACCTCCTGAGTCGCCTGGTACGCTGTGTGACGGCCGTTTGTGTACGCGCTCCCAGAAGCAGCCCGCAGCACCCCGCCGATGCCCCGCATCGGCCCCGCTGCGGCCCCGCTTCAGGGAGCAGCGCGCATCGGACCTCCGCTCCCGAGTCACGGAAGCTCCCCTGAGATGTAGACCAGGGGCACTCGTGGGCACGAAACCTGAGGAGAACCGCGTGGCTCTCGACGCCGCCGTCAAGAAGCAGATCATGACCGAGTTCGGCACCAAGGAGGGCGACACCGGCTCCCCCGAGGTCCAGGTCGCCATGCTGTCCCGCCGCATCTCGGACCTGACCGAGCACCTCAAGACCCACAAGCACGACCACCACTCCCGTCGTGGTCTGCTGATCCTGGTCGGTCAGCGCCGCCGCCTGCTGCAGTACCTGGCCAAGAAGGACATCCAGCGCTTCCGTACGCTGGTCGACCGCCTCGGCATCCGCCGCGGTGCGGCCGGCGGCGCCAAGTAATCCATCTGGATGGCGAACGCTGCGGAGGGAGCGGTTCCCACTTTCAGGGGGCCGCTCCCTTTGCTGTACGTGCGCGAAGTACCGACCGGCAATTACTCTGGTCGCAGAACGCCACAACCCGCGCGAGAAGCAGCCGGCACGCCGCCGGTCCTCGGTAGTGGCCCCCGGACCTCATCCCGGGTGCTTCGATCGAAGACCGGCCCGCCCCTTCAGTGCTTCTCCCGCACCCGTCCCGCGCCACACGGGCGCACGGACCAAAGACGAACGTAGGAGAAACCCATAGTGGAGAACGAGACCCACTACGCCGAGGCCGTCATCGACAACGGAACCTTCGGCACCCGCACCATCCGATTCGAGACGGGCCGTCTCGCCCGACAGGCCGCCGGCTCCGCCGTCGCCTACCTCGACGACGACACCATGGTGCTCTCGGCGACCACCGCCTCCAAGCGCCCCAAGGACCAGCTCGACTTCTTCCCCCTCACGGTGGACGTCGAGGAGCGGATGTACGCGGCCGGCAAGATCCCCGGCTCCTTCTTCCGCCGCGAGGGCCGCCCCTCCGAGGACGCGATCCTCACCTGCCGCCTGATCGACCGCCCGCTGCGCCCGTCCTTCAAGAAGGGCCTGCGCAACGAGATCCAGGTCGTCGCCACGGTCATGGCGCTCAACCCCGACCACCTGTACGACGTCGTCGCGATCAACGCCGCGTCCGCGTCCACCCAGCTGGCCGGCCTGCCCTTCTCCGGCCCGATCGGCGGCGTCCGCGTCGCGCTGATCAAGGGCCAGTGGGTCGCCTTCCCGACCCACACGGAGCTCGAGGACGCCGTCTTCGACATGGTCGTCGCCGGCCGTGTCCTGGAGGACGGCGACGTCGCGATCATGATGGTCGAGGCCGAGGCCACCGAGAAGACCATCGCCCTCGTCAAGGGCGGCGCCGAGGCGCCGACCGAGGAGATCGTCGCCGCGGGCCTCGAGGCCGCGAAGCCGTTCATCAAGGTCCTCTGCAAGGCCCAGTCGGACCTCGCCGCCAAGGCCGCCAAGCCCGAGGGCGAGTTCCCGATCTTCCTGGACTACCAGGACGACGTGTACGCCGCTCTCTCCGACGCCGTCCGCGGCGAGCTCGCCCAGGCGCTCACCATCGCCGGCAAGCAGGAGCGCGAGGCCGAGCTGGACCGCGTCAAGGAGATCGCCGCCGAGAAGCTCCTCCCGGCCTTCGAGGGCCGCGAGAAGGAGATCTCCGCCGCGTACCGCTCCCTGACCAAGGCCCTGGTCCGCGAGCGCGTCATCAAGGACAAGGTCCGCATCGACGGCCGCGGCGTCACGGACATCCGGATGCTCGGCGCCGAGGTCGAGGCCATCCCGCGCGTGCACGGCTCCGCCCTGTTCGAGCGTGGCGAGACCCAGATCCTGGGCGTCACCACCCTCAACATGCTCCGCATGGAGCAGCAGCTGGACACCCTCTCCCCGGTGACCCGCAAGCGGTACATGCACAACTACAACTTCCCGCCGTACTCCGTCGGCGAGACCGGCCGCGTCGGCTCCCCGAAGCGCCGCGAGATCGGCCACGGCGCGCTCGCCGAGCGCGCGATCGTGCCGGTCCTCCCGACCCGCGAGGAGTTCCCCTACGCGATCCGCCAGGTGTCCGAGGCCCTCGGCTCCAACGGCTCGACGTCGATGGGCTCGGTCTGCGCCTCCACCATGTCGCTGCTGAACGCCGGTGTGCCGCTCAAGGCCCCCGTCGCCGGCATCGCCATGGGCCTGATCTCCCAGGAGATCAACGGCGAGACGCACTACGTCGCCCTCACCGACATCCTCGGTGCGGAGGACGCCTTCGGCGACATGGACTTCAAGGTCGCCGGTACGAAGGAGTTCGTCACCGCCCTCCAGCTCGACACCAAGCTGGACGGCATCCCGGCCTCCGTCCTGGCCGCGGCCCTCAAGCAGGCCCGCGACGCCCGCCTCCACATCCTCGACGTGATGATGGAAGCGATCGACACGCCGGACGAGATGTCCCCCAACGCCCCGCGGATCATCACCGTCAAGATCCCCGTGGACAAGATCGGCGAGGTCATCGGCCCCAAGGGCAAGATGATCAACCAGATCCAGGAGGACACCGGCGCCGAGATCACGATCGAGGACGACGGCACCATCTACATCGGTGCCGCCGACGGCCCGGCCGCCGAGGCCGCCCGCGCCACGATCAACGGCATCGCCAACCCGACCATGCCGGAGGTCGGCGAGCGCTACCTGGGCACGGTCGTCAAGACCACCACCTTCGGTGCCTTCGTCTCCCTGCTCCCGGGCAAGGACGGCCTGCTGCACATCTCGCAGATCCGCAAGCTCGCCGGCGGCAAGCGCGTGGAGAACGTCGAGGACGTGCTCGCGATCGGCTCCAAGGTCCAGGTCGAGATCGCCGAGATCGACCAGCGCGGCAAGCTCTCCCTCATCCCCGTGATCGAGGGCGAGGACGAGACGAAGGACGACGCCTCCTCGTGACGTCCCGTAGTTCCGCGACGACGGCCCGCCCCTCCTCCGAGGGGCGGGCCGTCGCCCGTACCCAAACGCTTCTCCCGGGCAAGGACGGCATCGGCACCGTCCGCCGCACGACCCTCCCCGGCGGCCTCCGCATCGTCACCGAGACCCTTCCCTCGGTGCGCTCGGCGACCTTCGGCATCTGGGCCCATGTCGGCTCCCGCGACGAGACGCCCGCGCTCAACGGCGCCACCCACTACCTGGAGCACCTCCTCTTCAAGGGCACCGCCAAGCGCTCCGCCCTCGACATCTCGTCCGCGATCGACGCGGTCGGCGGCGAGATGAACGCCTTCACGGCGAAGGAGTACACCTGCTACTACGCCCGGGTCCTCGACACCGACCTGCCGCTGGCGATCGACGTCGTCTGCGACATGCTCACGGGCTCGCTCATCCTCGAGGAGGACGTGGACGCCGAGCGCGGCGTCATCCTCGAGGAGATCGCGATGACCGAGGACGACCCCGGCGACGTGGTCCACGACCTGTTCGCGCAGACCATGTTCGGCGACACCCCGCTGGGCCGCCCGGTCCTCGGCACCGTCGACACGATCAACGCGCTCTCCCGCGGCCAGATCGCCCGCTTCTACAAGAAGCACTACGACCCCACCCACCTGGTGGTCGCCGCCGCGGGCAACGTGGACCACGCCACGGTGGTGCGCCAGGTCCGCCGCGCCTTCGAGCGGGCCGGCGCCCTCACCCGTACGGACGCCGTCCCGATCGCCCCGCGCGAGGGCAGCAAGGCCATCCGCACGGCCGGGAAGGTCGAGCTGCTCGGCCGCAAGACCGAGCAGGCGCACGTCGTCCTCGGCATGCCCGGCCTGGCCCGCACCGACGACCGCCGCTGGGCGCTCGGCGTGCTGAACACCGCCCTCGGCGGCGGCATGTCCTCCCGCCTCTTCCAGGAGGTCCGGGAGAAGCGCGGCCTGGCCTACAGCGTGTACTCGTACACCTCGGGCTTCGCCGACTGCGGCCTCTTCGGCGTGTACGCGGGCTGCCGTCCCAGCCAGGTCCACGACGTGCTGCGGATCTGCCGGGACGAGCTCGACAAGGTCGCCTCCGACGGCCTCACCGACGAGGAGATCGCCCGCGCGGTCGGCCAGCTCTCCGGCTCCACCGTCCTCGGTCTGGAGGACACCGGCGCGCTGATGAACCGCATCGGCAAGAGCGAGCTGTGCTGGGGCACCCAGATGTCGGTCGACGACATGCTGGCCCGGATCGCGGCCGTCACCCCGGACGAGGTCCGGGAGGTCGCCCGGGACGTGCTGACCCGGCGGCCCTCGCTCTCGGTGATAGGCCCGCTGAAGGACAAGCAGGCGGACCGCCTCCACCAGGCCGTCTCCTGACCTCCACCCCTAAGGAAGAAGTGCGATGAGCAAGCTGCGCGTGGCGGTCCTCGGTGCCCGGGGCCGTATCGGCTCCGAGGCCGTCAGGGCCGTCGAGACCGCCGAGGACATGGAACTGGTCGCGGCCCTGGGCCGCGGCGACGAGCTGGAGACCCTCGCCGAGACGGGCGCCCAGGTCGTCGTCGAGCTGACCACCCCCGACTCGGTCATGGCCAACCTCGAGTACTGCGTGGGCCACGGCATCCACGCCGTCGTCGGCACCACCGGCTGGACCGAGGACCGCCTCGCGCGGCTGGAAGGCCGGCTCGCCGCCTCCCCGGGGACCGGTGTCCTCATCGCGCCGAACTTCTCCATCGGCGCGGTCCTCACCATGAGGTTCGCGCAGCTCGCGGCGCCGTACTTCGAGTCGGTCGAGGTCATCGAGCTGCACCACCCGAACAAGGTGGACGCCCCCTCGGGCACCGCCACCCGCACCGCGCAGCTGATCGCCGAGGCCCGCGCGGAGGCCGGCCTCGGCGCCCAGCCGGACGCCACCGCGACCGCCCTCGACGGCGCCCGCGGCGCGGACGTGGACGGGGTGCCGGTGCACGCGGTACGCCTCCGGGGCCTGCTGGCCCACCAGGAGGTGCTGCTCGGCGGCGAGGGCGAGACCCTCACCGTCCGCCACGACTCGCTGCACCACTCCAGCTTCATGCCGGGCGTGCTGCTCGGTGTCCGCCGCGTGGTGAGCACCCCGGGCCTCACGTTCGGCCTGGAGCACTTCCTGGACCTGGGCTGACGGCCATGGGCGGCAAGATCACGTACGTCTTCCTCGCCACCGTCCTCGTGCTGGTCTTCGGGGTGGTGGCGATGGAGGGCGTCCTGCTCCTCCTGACCGGCGAGCCGGCGGCCATGGGCATGGGCGCGGTGGCGTTCCTGCTGCCCTGTGTCGGCGCCTGGTTCCTGTGGCAGAACACCCGCTTCGCGCGCCGGGCCAACCGGCTGGCCGCGGAGCTGGAGGCCGAGGGCGGGCTCCCCGTCGACGAGCTGAAGCGCACCCAGGGCGGCCGCATCGACCGCGACTCCGCGGACGAGGTCTTCGCCCGGCGCAAGGCCGAGACGGAGGAGTCGCCGGAGGACTGGCGCTGCTGGTTCCGGCTCGCGGTCGCCTACCACGACGCCCGCGACACCCCCCGGGCCCGCAAGGCGATGCAGCGGGCCATCGCCCTCCGCGAGGGCCGGACGGTCAGCGCCTGACGCCGTACTCGGCGTGCCAGGCCTCGACGGTGTCGGCGGCCCGGTCGAAGGCCTCGATCCGGGAGAGGAAGTCGGCGTTGTGGTCGGTGAGCAGCACCAGCTGCTCACCGACCGTCCGGTCGAGGAGCAGCGCCTGCCCCTGGACGGTGCGCGGGAAGTTCAGCCAGCGCACCGGCTGCTGGGCGGTGCGGACCCCGGCGACCTTCGCCCAGGGCGTGGTGCCGGTGGTGAAGAAGCCGACGCGGCGCACGCCGGCGCGGCTCACCCAGGTGCCCATCCGGAGCAGACGCAGCGCGGCCAGGATGATCAGCACGGCGAAGCCGAAGGTGACGAGCGCTCCGCCGACGGCCCCCGCGGCGGCGATGATCACCGCGGCGAGCAGCACGAACGAGGCGAGCAGCAGCGCGAGCGCCGCCGCACCGACCCGGTAGGGCCCCGGACGGTACGGACGGCGCCACTGGTCGTGGTCGTCGAACGGGAGCGCGACGGCGTCGGTGGTGTCGAAGGCACGGTCGGCCGTCAGAAAGGTCAGGGGCACGGCGGTTCCTCACTCACAAGCACGCTCGAAGGGGCGGTGCCCGGTGAGGCTACCTCAGCGGTTGTCGGAGGCTTCGGACTGCTGCTGGCGCGTGGGCGAGTCCGTGCTGTCGAGCGAAGGCATCCCGAGAACCAGGGAGCCCACGAGCCCCGCGACGACGGTCAGCCCGAGCAGCGTACGCCCGACGACCTGCCCCGGTCGCAGTCGCTCCCGGGGTGGCGGAGTGACGTTACTGCGGAACTCGTCGGCCTCCGCCACGAACGCGAACGGTACGACCTCTGTCCGCCTGAACATGGGTGTCACTCTCCTCGGGGGTTGTCGTGTGCCTCACAGGTACAGACGAGAGAACCGAGGGGTTGGTGCCGTTTTTCACCGATGCAGCCGAATCTCATCCTTCAGACGGAGGGCCGGGGCGGGTGCGTCCCCAAGGAGTCGGACGTCGTTAGAGTGGGCGACTGCGATTGGCGACTGGAAGGTATCCCTGGTGACCGACACCCCCACCGAGCCCGTGAAGATCGACCTCCGGAGCGACATCACCGTCGAGCTGGTCAAGAGCGCCGCGGCCGACTCCGACGTCCTCTGGGCGGCCCGGGTCTCCACGGCGGGGGAGCAGTCCCTCGAAGAGCTCCAGAAGGACCCGGAGCGCTCGAAGGGCCTGATCAACTACCTGATGCGGGACCGCCACGGCAGCCCCTTCGAGCACAACTCGATGACCTTCTTCATCAGCGCCCCGATCTTCGTCTTCCGTGAGTTCATGCGGCACCGGGTGGGCTGGTCGTACAACGAGGAGTCGGGCCGCTACAGGGAGCTCCAGCCGGTCTTCTACGTCCCCGACACCTCCCGCAAGCTGGTCCAGGAGGGCCGCCCGGGCAAGTACGTCTTCGTCGAGGGCACCGGGGCCCAGCACGAGCTGGTCGGCCGCGCGATGGAGGACTCGTACCGCCAGGCGTACGAGAGGTACCAGGAGATGCTCGCCGCCGGCGTCGCCCGCGAGGTGGCCCGCGCGGTCCTCCCGGTCGGTCTGTACTCCTCGATGTACGCCACCTGCAACGCGCGCTCGCTGATGCACTTCCTCGGCCTGCGCACCCAGCACGAGCTGGCCGCGGTCCCGTCCTTCCCGCAGCGGGAGATCGAGATGGTCGGCGAGAAGATGGAGGAGCACTGGGCCCGGCTGATGCCGCTGACCCACGCGGCCTTCAACAAGAACGGACGCGTCGCGCCCTGAGGCACAGATGTTCGTCCACTCTCGCGAAGTGTCCGTATTGCGACGTTTCGTGAAGTTCATCTAGGCTGATCAAACGGACCCGGCACTGCTTGAACCCCCGAGCAGGCAGTGCCGGGCTCCTCTTCTCACGTCCCCCCGAGGGGACACCCGGCGCTGAGCAGCGAGTAGCGTGTTACCCATGGCTCCGATCTCCACTCCGCAGACCCCCTTCGGGCGGGTCCTCACCGCCATGGTCACGCCCTTCACGGCGGACGGCGCACTCGACCTCGACGGCGCCCGGCGACTCGCCACCCACCTGGTGGACGCAGGCAACGACGGCCTCGTCGTCAACGGCACCACCGGCGAGTCCCCCACCACCAGCGACGCGGAGAAATCGGAGCTCGTACGAGCCGTACTGGAGGCGGTGGGCGACCGCGCCCACGTCGTCGCCGGCATCGGCACCAACGACACCCACCACTCGATCGAGCTGGCCCGCACCGCCGAGCGCGACGGCGCCCACGGCCTCCTCGCCGTCACGCCGTACTA
The DNA here is from genome assembly GCF_043081625.1 of Streptomyces sp. NPDC014861. Lineage (NCBI taxonomy): Bacteria > Bacillati > Actinomycetota > Actinomycetes > Kitasatosporales > Streptomycetaceae > Streptomyces > Streptomyces sp. NPDC014861. Next base: position 2,699 of record NZ_JBIBWV010000007.1, on the reverse strand, counting down.
CAACAAGCCCCCGCAGGAGGGCCTGCACCGGCACTTCACGGCGATCGCCGACTCCACCGGCCTCCCGGTGATGCTGTACGACATCCCCGGCCGCTCCGGCGTCCCGATCGACACCGAGACCCTCGTCCGGCTCGCCGAGCACCCCCGGATCGTCGCCAACAAGGACGCCAAGGGCGACCTCGGCCGCGCCAGCTGGGCCATCGCCCGCTCCGGCCTCGCCTGGTACTCCGGCGACGACATGCTCAACCTGCCGCTGCTCTCCGTGGGCGCCGTCGGCTTCGTCTCCGTCGTGGGCCACGTCGTCACCCCCGACCTGCGCGCCCTCCTCGACGCCCACCTCGCGGGCGACTTCGAGAAGGCCACCGAGATCCACCAGAAGCTGCTCCCGGTCTACACCGGCATGTTCCGCACCCAGGGCGTCATGACCACCAAGGCCGCGCTCGCCCTCCAGGGCCTCCCGGCCGGCCCGCTCCGCCTGCCGCTGGTCGAGCTCTCCGACCAGGAGACCGCCCAGCTCAAGGTCGATCTGGCCGCCGGTGGGGTACACCTCTGACATCCGACTTCACAACTGAACACAGCGACAACTGAAAACGGCGACAACCGAAAACCGACAACAGCAAGTGCACGATTGTCATGCGCGCCACGTGCCGGCCGGTACGTGGCGCGTGTGGTGAGGAGAGACTTTTGAGCCATCCGCATCCCGAACTCGGCGCCCCGCCGAAGCTCCCCCAGGGCGGCCTGCGGGTCACCCCGCTCGGCGGCCTGGGCGAGATCGGCCGCAACATGACCGTCTTCGAATACGACGGCAAGCTGCTGATCGTCGACTGCGGCGTCCTCTTCCCCGAGGAGGAGCAGCCGGGCGTCGACCTGATCCTGCCCGACTTCACCACGATCCAGGACCGCATCGACGACGTCGTCGGCATCGTCCTGACCCACGGCCACGAGGACCACATCGGTGGCGTGCCGTACCTGCTGCGCCTGCGGCAGGACATCCCCCTCATCGGCTCCAAGCTGACCCTCGCCCTGATCGAGGCCAAGCTCCAGGAGCACCGGATCCGCCCGTACACCCTCGAGGTGGCCGAGGGCCACCGCGAGCGGCTCGGCGCCTTCGACTGCGAGTTCATCGCGGTCAACCACTCCATCCCGGACGCCCTGGCGGTCGCCATCCGCACCCCCGCGGGCATGGTCGTCCACACGGGCGACTTCAAGATGGACCAGCTGCCGCTGGACAACCGCCTCACGGACCTGCACGCCTTCGCGCGTCTCAGCGAGGAGGGCATCGACCTCCTGCTGTCGGACTCGACGAACGCCGAGGTACCCGGCTTCACGGCGCACGAGCGGGACATCTCCAACGTCCTGCGGAACGTCTTCGCGAACGCCCAGAAGCGGATCATCGTGGCGAGCTTCGCCAGCCACGTCCACCGCATCCAGCAGATCCTCGACGCCGCCCACGAGTACGGCCGCCGGGTCGCCTTCGTCGGCCGCTCGATGGTCCGCAACATGGGCATCGCCCGCGATCTCGGCTACCTCCGGGTCCCGCCCGGCCTCGTCGTCGACGTGAAGACGCTGGACGACCTGCCGGACGACGAGGTCGTGCTGGTCTGCACGGGTTCCCAGGGCGAGCCGATGGCGGCCCTGTCCCGGATGGCCAACCGCGACCACCAGATCCGGATCGTCCCCGGCGACACGGTCATCCTGGCCTCGTCCCTCATCCCGGGCAACGAGAACGCGGTCTACCGCGTGATCAACGGCCTGACCCGCTGGGGCGCCAACGTCGTCCACAAGGGCAACGCCAAGGTCCACGTCTCGGGCCACGCCTCGGCCGGCGAGCTGCTGTACTTCTACAACATCTGCAAGCCGAAGAACCTCATGCCGGTCCACGGCGAGTGGCGCCATCTGCGCGCCAACGCCGAGCTCGGCGCGATGACCGGCATCCCGAAGGACCACATCGTCATCGCCGAGGACGGCGTCGTCGTCGACCTGGTCGACGGCCGCGCCCGCATCACCGGCAAGGTCCAGGCGGGGTACGTGTACGTGGACGGCCTCTCGGTCGGCGACGTCACCGAGTCCTCCCTGAAGGACCGCCGGATCCTCGGCGAGGAGGGCATCATCTCGGTCTTCCTGGTGGTCGACTCCTCCACCGGCAAGATCACCGGCGGCCCGCACGTCCACGCGCGCGGCTCCGGCATCGACGACTCCGCCTTCGACGCGGTGCTCCCGAAGATCGAGCAGGCGCTGAACAAGTCCGCCCAGGACGGCGTCGTCGAGCCCCACCAGCTCCAGCAGCTGATCCGCCGCACCGTCGGCAAGTGGGTCTCCGACACCTACCGCCGTCGCCCGATGATCCTCCCGGTCGTCGTGGAGGTCTGAGCCCGAAGGGCCTGACCAGCAGGGTTACGGAGCGGGGCGCCTCGATTTGCATCGGGGCGCCCCGCTCCAGTACGTTTACGGCTCCGCCAGAACGGGAAGCTCCGGCGCCGCAGTGCGCCCGGCCGGCTGAACGGGAGGCGGGAAATCCGACTCAGAACTTCTGATAAAGTCGGAATGCGCCGGAAGGCCCCGAGGAATACAAATTCGGGACCGGAAAGCACCGAGGAAATCGGATCGGAAAGATCTGATAGAGTCGGAAACGAAGAAAGCGCAGGAAGCGCCCGGAGGGCCTGGAAACAGGAACGAAGGAAGCGTCCGCACCTTGAGAA
>NZ_JBIBWV010000006.1:397965-427357 GCF_043081625.1 Streptomyces sp. NPDC014861 | reverse complement strand
TAATCTGGCGTTGATTTTTGGCACGCTGTTGAGTTCTCAAGGTGCGGACGCTTCCTTCGTTCCTGTTTCCAGGCCCTCCGGGCGCTTCCTGCGCTCTCTTCGTTTCCGACTCTATCAGATCTTTCCGATCCGATTTCCTCGGTGCTTTCCGGTCCCGAATTTGTTTTCCTCGGGGCCTTCCGGCGCTTTCCGACTTTATCAGAATCATTTTCGGCTACCTAATCGGCGGCTTTTCTTGATTCCGATGAGAATCGGGAGTGAGTCAGACTCTAGTTGATTACTGCCGAGCTGTCCAGCTCTAGGCAACCATCTGAATCTACCTCCCCGCAGCCACCGTGTCAACGGTTTTTGCGGGCACCGGAGGACAGTACCAGCTCCGCGGGGGCCGACGCACATCGGCGCGGTGGGGTGCTCAGGCGGGGAGGACGGAGGGTGGGGTGTCGAGGTCCTCCAGCTCGATCCCGGGGGCGGCGAGGACCACGTCGCCGGCGATGTGGACGGTGTGGCGCTCCCCCGTGTCGAGGGTGCTGACCTGGTATTCGTCCACGGTGAGGGGGCCGTCGTCGGTCGAGTGGGTCTCGCGTCCGCGCAGGGCCCAGGCCTGGTCGACGGTGAGGGGGGCGAGGACCGGGTCGGTGAAGGCGACGAGCCGGACGCGGGTCTCGGGGGCGCCGGGGTCGAGGCGCAGCAGGCGGGTGAGAGCGATCAGGAACGCCGGGGACGTACCGGTGAAGGCGTGGGCGCGGACGTTTCCCTCCGTGGCGTGGGTGCCGGTGGGGTCGGTGCGGACCCAGGTGACGCCGTCGAGGGCGGCGCCGCGGACCTGCCAGCTGGAGGCGTGGAGTTCCAGGCGGATGGGGCGGCCGAGTTCGTCGACGGCCAGGTCGACGGAGCCGTGGTGGTCGCCGGCGGGGGTGGTGGTCTGGGAGACGTAGCGCCAGCCGGAGGGGCCGGGCGCGCAGTGGAAGTGCTCCTCGCCGAGGGGGGTGTGGTCGTGGGGGTCGTGGAGCGAGTAGCGGCCGCGGGGCATGGGTCCTCGGTGGGGTGGGGCGGGAAAGGGGCAGGCCCCCGGCACCGTGGTGCCGGGGGCCTGACTCGGTGAGCCGGTGGCGCGTGGGCGCCGGGGGCGTCAGTAGCGGTAGTGGTCCGGCTTGTACGGGCCCTCGACCTTGACGCCGATGTAGGCGGCCTGCTCCGGGCGGAGGGTCGTCAGCCGGACGCCGAGCGCGTCCAGGTGGAGGCGGGCGACCTTCTCGTCCAGGTGCTTCGGGAGCGTGTAGACCTCGGTCGGGTACTGCTCCGGCTTGGTGAAGAGCTCGATCTGGGCCAGGGTCTGGTCCGCGAAGGAGTTCGACATCACGAAGGACGGGTGGCCGGTGGCGTTGCCCAGGTTCAGCAGGCGGCCCTCGGAGAGGACGATGACGACCTTGCCGTCCTCGAACGTCCAGGTGTGGACCTGCGGCTTGACCTCGTCCTTGACGATGCCCGGGATCCTGGCCAGGCCGGCCATGTCGATCTCGTTGTCGAAGTGGCCGATGTTGCCGACGATCGCCTGGTGCTTCATGCGGGCGATGTCGGACGCCATGATGATGTCCTTGTTGCCCGTCGTGGTGATGAAGATGTCCGCCGTCTCCACCACGTCGTCCAGCGTCGCCACCTGGTAGCCGTCCATGGCCGCCTGGAGGGCGCAGATCGGATCGATCTCGGTGACGATGACGCGGGCGCCCTGGCCGCGGAGGGACTCCGCGCAGCCCTTGCCGACGTCGCCGTAGCCGCAGACGACGGCGGTCTTGCCGCCGATGAGGACGTCGGTGGCGCGGTTGATGCCGTCGATGAGGGAGTGCCGGCAGCCGTACTTGTTGTCGAACTTCGACTTCGTCACGGCGTCGTTCACGTTGATCGCCGGGAAGAGGAGGGTGCCGTTCTGCATCATCTCGTAGAGACGGTGCACGCCGGTGGTGGTCTCCTCGGTGACGCCGCGGATCTCGGACGCCAGCTGGGTCCACTTCTGGGGGGACTCGGCGAGGGTGCGGTTGAGGACACGGAGGATGTAGCCGTACTCCTCGCTGTCCGCGGTGGCCGGGTCCGGGGCGGAGCCGGCCTTCTCGAACTCGACGCCCTTGTGGACGAGGAGAGTGGCGTCGCCGCCGTCGTCCAGGATCATGTTCGGGCCGCCGGTGGGGGTGTTCGGCCAGGTCAGCGCCTGCTCCGTGCACCACCAGTACTCCTCCAGGGTCTCGCCCTTCCAGGCGAAGACCGGGACGCCCTGCGGGTTCTCCGGGGTGCCGTTCGGGCCGACGGCGATGGCCGCGGCGGCGTGGTCCTGGGTGGAGAAGATGTTGCAGGAGGCCCAGCGGACGTCGGCGCCGAGGGCGACCAGCGTCTCGATGAGGACGGCGGTCTGCACGGTCATGTGGAGGGAGCCGGTGATCCGGGCGCCGGCGAGCGGCTGGGCCTCGGCGTACTCGCGGCGGATCGACATCAGGCCGGGCATCTCGTGCTCGGCGAGGGTGATCTCCTTGCGGCCGAAGGCGGCGAGGGAGAGGTCGGCGACCTTGAAGTCCTGCTGTGCGGCAGTCGTCATGACGGGTGCTGCTCCTCGTGGGATCGAGTGGCGAGGGTCGGTGGTGGCGCCTGACACCGCGGTCGAGGCACCTGCGGGCACACGAATGCCCGGGGTGGTTCGCGGTGCAGTCGTCGGAGGCCCTCTCTCCCTCGGCCGGTCCCCTGGGGGGCCGCCCGACCGCCATCAGCAGCGACGTCTGGCTCGTCTCGAATCTACACCGATCGACGGACCGGCCGCAGGGCGTACGGGCAAGGCCCCCGGGGCGGCGGTGTGCGCTCCGGGGGCCTCGTCAGGGTGTTCGGCGGGTGGTGCGGGGGTCAGTGGCCGGATCCGCCCGGCGTCTTGGCCGGGTTCGCGCCCGCGGCGGCCGCGGTGGCGTCGTAGATGTCGGGCTCCAGGTAGATGACCCGGGCGATCGGGACGGCGGCGCGGATGCGTTCCTCGGCGGCGTTGATGGCGCTCGCGACCTGGGGGGCCGTCTCGTCGGTGGCGACGGCGATCTTGGCGGCGACGAGGAGTTCCTCAGGGCCGAGGTGGAGGGTGCGCATGTGGATGAGGCGGGTGACGGTGTCGCCGTCGACGATCGCGTCCTCGATCTTCTTGACGTCGTCGAGGCCGGCGGCCTCGCCGAGCAGCAGGGACTTGGTCTCCAGGGCGAGGACGATCGCGATGAGGATGAGGAGGACGCCGATGCAGAGGGTGCCGATGCCGTCCCAGACGCCCTCGCCGGTGAGGAGGGCGAGGCCGACGCCGCCGAGGGCGAGGATGAGGCCGACGAGGGCGCCGAGGTCCTCCAGGAGGACGACGGGGAGCTCGGGGGCCTTGGCGCGGCGGACGAACTGGGTCCAGGTCAGGCCGCCGCGGATCGCGTTCGACTCCTTGATCGCGGTGCGGAAGGAGAAGGACTCGGCGATGATCGCGAAGACCAGGACGCCGACCGGCCAGTACCAGGCCTCGATCGGGTGCGGGTCGTGGATCTTCTCGTATCCCTCGTAGATGGCGAACATGCCGCCGACGGAGAAGAGGACGATGGAGACGAGGAAGGCGTAGATGTAGCGCTCGCGGCCGTAGCCGAAGGGGTGCTGGGGGGTTGCCTCGCGCTGGGCCTTCTTGCCTCCGAGCAGGAGGAGGCCCTGGTTGCCGGAGTCGGCGAGGGAGTGGACGCTCTCGGCGAGCATCGAGGACGAGCCACTGAAGAGGAACGCCACGAACTTGGCTACGGCGATCGCGAGGTTGGCGGCGAGTGCCGCCACGATCGCCTTGGTTCCGCCTGACGCGCTCATGGGTCTGCCTGTTCCCTTCGTCGGTGCTCCGGTCCGGTGACCGTGGCCGTGGTACGGCCGGTCATTGTTGCATCAGGCCACGACGGTGGCGCGGAACACGGTGCCCGCTCCGGTGAGTTCGGCGTTCTCGCCGGCGGGGACGAAGACGGATTCGCCCGGGGACAGGGGGATTTCGCCTGCTTTCGGGCGTCCGGCGGTGGCGAGCAGGATCTGCGGGGTGGGGGCGGTGAGGTCGGTGGGGGCGGCGCCCTCGGCGCGTACGAGGCGGGAGAGCCGGAATTCGTCGATGGGGGTCTCGTAGACCTCTTCGCCCGTCGGGGACGCCTCGGGGCGCAGGACGCCGGGCTCGCCGGGCTCGAAGCGGACGATGCGGAGGAGTTCGGGGACGTCGACGTGCTTGGGGGTGAGGCCGCAGCGGAGCACGTTGTCGCTGTTGGCCATGATCTCGACGCCGAGGCCGGAGACGTACGCGTGGGGGACGCCGGCGCCCAGGTAGAGGGCCTCGCCGGGCTGGAGCCGGACGTGGTGGAGGAGCATCGCGGCGATGACGCCGGGGTCGCCGGGGAAGTGGTGGGCGAGGACGGCGTACGGGGTGAGGGGGCCGCCGAGGCGTTCGGCGGCCGCGGCGGCCTCGGTGACGGTGTGCGCCATCTCGACGGGTTCGGCGGTGAGCAGCGCCGTGAGGACCTCGCGGAGGGCGGCGTCCTCGGGGTGGGCGAGGAGGAGGTCCGCGTACGGCTTGAGGGAGTCGACGCCGAGGGCGGCGAGGGTGTCGGCGGCCTCGGCGGGGGGACGGAATCCGCAGAATCCCTCGAAGGGGGTGAGGGCGCAGATCATCTCGGGCTTGTGGTTGGCGTCCTTGTACATGCGGTGGGGGGCGTCCAGCGGGATGCCGGCGGCCTCCTCCGCGGCGTATCCGGCGCGGGCCTGGTCGAGGTCGGGGTGGACCTGGAGGGAGAGCGGGGCGCCGGCGGCGAGGATCTTGAGGAGGAAGGGCAGGCGGGGGCCGAACTTGTCGGTGGCGGCCTGGCCCAGTTCGCGTACGGGGTCGGTGTCGATGACGGTGTCGAGCGGACCGCGGGGGGTGATCGAGGGGGCACCGGGGTGGGCGCCCATCCACATCTCGGCCTGCGGGTCGCCGGTGGGGGCGGTGCCGAGCAGTTCCGGGATGGCCGTCGTGGAGCCCCAGGCGTAGGGGCGGACGGTGTTGACGAGGCGTTCCATGGTGGTGCAGCTCCTCGATGCGGTGCGGTGCGGTGCGGTGTCTGTGGTGGTGCCAGACGACAGATGACAGGGGGTGGGTGACACGCGGGCGTCCGGGAGCGGGCGGGCGGGTGTCCGGGGTCGTACGCACGGGGGCGCGGCGGCCTCGGCGCCGTCCCCGTGTCGTGCTCCGCCGGTGTCGTGCTCCGGGGTCAGGGGGCCATGTGGCCGGAGGTCGCCAGCGAGAGGTAGACGGCGGCGAAGTCGGTGACGGCGAGGAGTTCGGCGAGGGTCTCCAGGGCGTCGCCCTCCTCGGGTTCGAGTTCGCTGATCGCGGTGTCGTGGCCGAGGGCGAGTTCGCGGGCGGCGGGGGCGGCGCTGAGGCCTCCGCCGGGACGGTCGCGGAGGAGGACGACGCGGGCGCGGAGGGCCTGGGTCTCCTCGACGCGGTCGCGGAAGAAGTCGTCGGGGTCGGCCGCGGCGGCGTAGGCGCCGGAGAGCAGGACGCCGTGGGCGGGGAGGGCCTCGGGGAGTTCGGCGGCGAGGGCGGGGAGGCCGGCGAGTTCGGCGAGGACGGCGGCGAAGCGGCGGCCGGCGGGTCCGGCGGCGTCGCCCTCGGTCCAGATCAGCGGCAGCGACTCGGCGAGTTCGGCGGCGAGGGTCTTGGCCGGGTTGGAGTAGGTGGCGATGGCCGGGCCGCAGCGTTCGGCGGTGCGGTCGAGGCGGTCGGCGACCCTTTCCAGGGCCTCGGGCGGGGCTTCGAGGAGGCCGACGCGGTCGAGGAGGGCGAGGAGCGGGGTGAAGAGGGCCCAGAGGGCGCCGGGGCTGGCGGCGAGGTTCTCGCCGTACTCGTCGGGCTCCTCGTGGGGGGCCATGGCGAGCGGGACGAAGAGTCCGCGGGAGCCGCTGACGGCCTCGGAGAGGGGGGAGCCCTCGGGGGCGACGGCGACGACGGTGATGCCGCGGCGGTAGGCCAGGTCGGCGAGGAGGGCGAGGCCGGGTTCGGAGCCGTCGGTGGTGGGCAGCAGGAGCAGGTCCACGGAGCCGGCCCAGCCGGGCAGTGCCCAGCGGAGGGCGCCGGCGGCGGGGGCGACGCCGGTGGGTGCGAGGCGTACGACGGGGGCGGAGGCGCCGGCGAGGGCGCCGATCAGGTCGGCGACGCCGGCGGCGACGGTGCCGGGTCCCGCGACGAGGACGGCGCGGGGGCGGCCCTCGGGGTGGAGGTCGGCGATGCCGGCCTCGGTGGCGTGGCGGGCGGCGGTACGGACTCGGGCGCCGGCTTCGGCGGCGCCGCGGAGGAGGCCGCGGCGGTCGGCCAGGGCGAGGGCGTCCGGTGCGTCGAGCAGGGTCTCGTCCAGCATGTGGCGGGCCTCCTGGGCGGGGCGGTGTGCCGTGCGGCGCGGGTGCGGTGTGCCGTGCGGCGGGCGCGGTGTGCCGTGCGGCGCGGGTGCTGGGGGCGGGCGTCGCCCCGGAGGGTCTGTGCCCGCCCGTTCCGCCTGCCCGCTGACCGGCCTCGGAACGCCTGCCCGGGGCGGCTGCCCGCGGGGCCGGGTCAGGCGGGGTGGCGGGCTTCGTCGACCAGGAGGACGGGGATGGCGTCGCGGACGGGGTAGGCGAGGCCGCAGTCGGGGGAGGCGCAGACCAGCTCGGGGGTCTCGTCCGCCGTGCGGTCGTTCAGCGGAGCGTGGCAGGCCGGGCAGGCCAGGATCTCCAGGAGGCCGGCTTCGAGCGGCATGGGGTGTCCCTTCGTACCAAGTGAATGGTGCTGGTCAGCCTACCGCCGGGGGCGGGGAGTCGCGGCTCGGCGAGCGGCGGCTCCCCGCGGTCCGGCGGGGTCAGGCGGTGGCGCGGACGAGGGCGAGGACCTCGTCGCGGATCTCGGCCATGGTGGCTTCGTCGCGGGCCTCGACGTTGAGGCGGAGCAGCGGCTCGGTGTTGGACGGGCGGAGGTTGAACCACCAGTCGGCGGAGGCGACGGTGAGGCCGTCGAGTTCGTCGAGGGTGATGCCGTCCCGGTCGCCGTAGGCGGCCTTGACGGCGGCGGTGCGGGCGGCCTGGTCGGCGACGGTGGAGTTGATCTCGCCGGAGCCGGTGTAGCGGTCGTAGGAGGCGACGAGCTCGGAGAGGGGGCCCTCCTGGCCGCCGAGGGCGGCGAGGACGTGGAGGGCGGCGAGCATGCCGGTGTCGGCGTTCCAGAAGTCCTTGAAGTAGTAGTGCGCGGAGTGCTCGCCGCCGAAGACGGCGCCGGACCTGGCCATCTCCTCCTTGATGAAGGAGTGGCCGACGCGGGTGCGGACGGGGGTGCCGCCGTTCTCGCGGACGACCTCGGGGACGGACCAGGAGGTGATCAGGTTGTGGATGATCGTTCCGCCGGGGTGCTTGGCGAGTTCGCGTGCGGCGACGAGGGCGGTGATGGCGGAGGGGGAGACGGGCTCGCCCCGCTCGTCGACGACGAAGCAGCGGTCGGCGTCGCCGTCGAAGGCGAGGCCGAGGTCGGCGCCCTCGGCGAGGACGCGGGCCTGGAGGTCGACGATGTTCTTCGGGTCGAGGGGGTTGGCCTCGTGGTTGGGGAAGGTGCCGTCGAGCTCGAAGTACAGGGGGACGGTGTCGAGCGGGAGGCCGTCGAAGACGGTGGGGACGGTGTGGCCGCCCATGCCGTTGCCGGCGTCGACGACGACCTTGAGGGGGCGGATCGCGGTGAGGTCGACGAGCGCCTTGAGGTGGGCGGCGTAGTCGGTGAGGGTGTCCCGCTCGGTGACGGTGCCGGGGGTGGCGGCGGCCTCGGGGGCGCCTTCCTCCAGCCAGCGCTCGGCGAGGGCGCGGATGTCGGCGAGGCCGGTGTCCTGGCCGACGGGGGCGGCGCCGGCGCGGCACATCTTGATGCCGTTGTACTGGGCCGGGTTGTGCGAGGCGGTGAACATGGCGCCGGGCAGGCCGAGGCTGCCGGAGGCGAAGTAGAGCTGGTCGGTGGAGCAGAGCCCGATGAGGGTGACGTCGGCGCCGAGGCGGGCCGCTCCGCGCGCGAAGGCGTCGGAGAGTCCGGGCGACGAGGGGCGCATGTCGTGGCCGACGACGACGGCGTCGGCGTTCGTCACGCGGACGAAGGCGGCGCCGAAGAGTTCGGCGACCTTCTCGTCCCACTGGTCCGGGACCACCCCGCGGACGTCGTACGCCTTCACGATCTGCGACAGATCGGCAGTCACGGATCCACCCTCCTGAGTTCTCGGCACGCGTGTGTGCGGCGCGTGTGCGGAACGCCCAAACTACCCGGGACGGGGGGTGGGACACGCGGCGGTGGCCTGTTGTGGCCGCCTCGGGGGTGGTCCGGGGTCAGTTGTCGGGGGAACGGAGCACCCGGAGGTGTCCGCGGCGGCCGACCTCCATGGGGTCGCCGCTCCGTCCGCCGGGCTTGCCGGCGTCGGTGGCGCGCTCCGGGGGGCGGGCCGCTTCCCGGACCGCGTTGGCCAGGGCTTCGAGGTCGTCGCCGCTGGGGCGGGCGGGGGCGGATCCGTCGGAGAGCCGCACGACCTCCCAGCCGCGCGGGGCGGTGAGGCGTTCGCTGTGCTCGGCGCACAGGTCGTAGCAGTGGGGCTCGGCGTAGGTGGCGAGCGGGCCGAGGACCGCGGTCGAGTCGGCATAGACGTACGTCAGTGTCGCGACGGCAGGGCGGCCGCACGCGGTGCGCGAACAGCGACGTACAGGGCTCACGACGTTGGACGGTACCGCACTCTTGAGCGGGCCGCGACGACTCTCCCCCAGGTCACTCCACCGTGTCGTGGTGTGACGTCCGACACCCCCGTTCGAGTGGCGCCCGTTCTGACCTGCGGCGAAGGGGGCGCACGGGGGGTGGCACGGGGGGCGTTCCGGACAGCTTGATGGAGGAATCCGGTCAGGGGCGGCCGGATGGCCGATCGCGGGCGGGTGCCGAATCGTTCCTCGGGGCTGCCGGAATGTTCACGTTTCGACAGGGGGTGGGGGTGGGGAGGGCGTGGGGGCGGGGTGGGGCGCGCCGATCGGCGGGTCCGTGCCACCGTGCGGAGTGACCCAGGAGAGTTACGCTGCGTCAGTGATGGACACTCCTGTGCCGCCCGGGCCGCCGGGCCCCCCGCAGAGCTCCGGGGAGCCGCCGGCCGAGCCGCGGGTCCGCCGCCGCGACCGGCACGGCCGCGGGATGCGGGGGCCGGTCGCGCCGCCGCAGGTCCCGCTGTCGGTGAGCCGGGCCGACACCTTCCGCGATCTGGTCCTGGACTCGGTGGAGCGGCTGGAGCGGCGCTGGCCGCAGCTCCAGGACGTCGAGTTCATGATCATGGAGGTGCCTCCGGTGGTGTCCGGCGAGACGGTGCCGCTGGGCGGTTCCGTGCCGGCGGAGAAGCGGGAGCCCGCGAAGGTGGTCGTCTACCGGCGGCCGGTCGAGATCCGCTCCAAGTCGCGGGACGAGCGGGCGGTGCTGGTGCACGAGGTCGTGGTGGAGCAGGTGGCCGAGCTGCTCGGCCTCTCCCCCGAGTCCGTCGATCCCCGGTACGGGCAGGACTGAGCCCGTAGCGGCGGGGGCGCGGGGCGTGCCCGCCGGCGAGGAGGGCGGGAGCATGCCCCTGCCGGCGAGGGCGCGGGAGCGTGCCCGTGCCGGAGCGGGAGCCAGGACCGTGGCCTTACCGGCGAGGGTCCCGGGACCCTGGCCGGCGGCGCAGGGTCGGGCTCGTGCCGGGAGGGCGCGGGACCGGGCCCCGTACGGGCGGCCGCGCGTCCTGCGTGCCCGGGCGTCAGTCGTCGAGGACCTTGAGGTCCTGGCGGGCGGTGGGGACCTGGACGGTGCCGCGGTCGTCCACCAGGGTCTGGACGGTGAACATCGGGACGCCGTCCTCGGTGACGGTGAGCATCCGCGCCGCGTGGACCGGTCCGCCGCCCGCGACCGGTTCGACGGTCAGCGCGTAGGAGCCCTTGACGCCCTTGGGGGCGAGGTCGGTGAGGACCGTCGTGGTGCCCGCCTTCAGCGAGACCGTGCGGGTGGCGGGGGTGCCGCCCTGGGTGCCGGCCGAGGCGGTGACCTTCACCTGGGCGGCGCCCTCGGGGGCGGTGAGGGTGAGGGCGGTGCCCTTGGCCCGGTTGTCGGCGACGGTGGCGCGGGCGGTGACGGGGGCGGCGGCGGGGATGAAGGCCATCTCCGTGTCCGTGCCCTTGCCGCGGACGATCTTGAGCGCGGCCACGACCGGGACCTGCTTCTTGGGGTCGGTCGGGGTGAGCAGCAGGGAGGCGGCGCTTCCCCGGGTGAGGTCCGGGAGGTCGACGAAGGCGGTCATACCGGCTTTGACGTGCAGTGACTCGGCGGCGGCGGGGACGATCGTGCCGTTGGGGGTGACCAGCTGGATCTTCAGGTCGGCGTCGGATTCGCCGGGGGCGAAGGCGACGAGGCGGACGCCGGTGGCGTCGGCGGGGATGCCGGGGAGGAGGGCGCGGGCCGCCGGGTCGGCGGAGGCGGAGAGCCAGTCGCTGCCCACGCCGTCGGCGGCGGAGCCGAGGGCGGCGCCGACGCGGCCGCTGCGGGTGGTGACGTGGGCCGTCAGGTTCTCCTGGGCGCCTCCGGTGACGAGGGGGCCGAGGAGGACGGGGACGGTGGAGCGCGGCGGGATCTGGACGCCCTCGGGGATGGTGGTCTTCAGCTCGCCCTCGGGGCCGTACAGCTCGATGTCGGCGACGGCGAGGGTGTCGTCCGGGTTGGTGAGGTGGATGTAGTCGGCGCGGCCCTCGGCGGTGGAGGCGGCCGGGAACCAGAGGTCGGTGTCGGGGGCGGAGCAGCCGACGCCGAGCAGGCCGCGGGCGGCGCCGGCCGGGACGAGGGTGGTCTGCTGGACGGTCCAGCCGGGGGCGAGGGCGCCGGTGGCCGTGCCGGCGAGTCCGTGGCCGACGGCGCCGTCCGTCTCGACGGAGACGGGCTTGCCGGGGGCGGTGACGGAGGCGGGGGCCTTGGGGGCCTTGCCCTTCTTGCCGGCGGCGTTCGGGTTCTTGGCGATGCCGAGGACGGCGGTGGGCTTGGGCGCCTCGCCGGTGCCGGCGGCGGGGGCCGTGGTGCCGGGCGGGGTGTAGGAGGTGGTGAGGGTCTCGGCGATCTCGGAGACGCTGGGGGCGGGGCAGAGCAGGCTGGTGCGCTCGACGGGGAGGCGGGCCGCCCGGGGTGCGGGGGCGGCGGACGCGGCGGTGGGCTCGCCGGGGGCGGTCAGGGCGGCGAAGCCGGTGACGGCGGCGAGCGCGGTGGCGACCGCGATCAGGGAGAGGGTGGTGCGCTTCACTGGTTGCTGCTCCCGTCGGGACGCTGCTCGGTCTCGTGGCCCTGGGGGTATCCGTAGCCCTGGTCGTGGCCGGGGTGGCCGGCGTGGGGGTCGTAGCCCTGGGGGTTCTGCGGGTCGTAGCCCTGGGGCGTCTGCCCGGGGTCGTACGCCGGGGGCTGCTCGTAGCCCTGGGGCTGGGCGTAGCCCTGAGGGTCGTAGCCCTGCTGGGGGTAGCCGCCCTGGGCGGGATAGCCGTCCTGGTCGTAGCCCTGGGGCTGGTCGTAGCCCTGCTGGGGGTAGGTGTACGCCTGCTGCTGGTACGGGTCGGCGTACTCCTGGGCGTAGCCCTGCTGGTCGTACGCCGGGGCGTACTGCTGCTGGGCGTAGGCCGGGTCCTGTCCCGCGGTGTCCCACGCGTCCGGTTCGGCGGTCTGCTGGCCGGGGATGGCGGGGGGCGCGTCGGGGTGTTCGGTGCCGGGGGTGTCGGGCCAGGCGTCGGGCGCTTCGGCGGAGGCGGCCGCTGCGGCGGCGGTCTCGGCCTCGGCGGCGGCGCGCAGGCGGCGGGCGCGGCGGCCGTCGCCGTCGGCGGCCTGGGCCGGGATGGCCGTCTCCTCCTCGGGGAGGTCGTCGTCGATCTCGCGGCGGCGGCCGGGCAGGGCGAGGACGACGAGGAGGACGGCGAGGCCGAGCTGGGTCCAGATCCAGACGGTGTGCGCGAACGGCTCGTCGTGGGTGAGGTCGAGGCGGCCGCCCTCGGTGGGGAGCTGGAAGCCCTGGGCCCAGCCGTCGAGGGTGGTCGGGGTGAGCTCCTTGCCGTCGAGGGTGGCGGTCCAGCCCTCGTCGGCGCGGTCGGCGACGCGCAGTACGCGGCCGGAGGGGCCGGCCGGGATGTCGGCGTGGGCCTCGACGGGGCCGGCGGGGACGAGGACCGGCTTGGCGGCGGGGGTGTCGTCGGTCTGTTCGGCGCCGGGTTCGGCGGCGGGCGGGACGATCATCACGCGGGCGATCTCGCGGTCGACGCGCCAGAGCGCGGCGCCGTCGAGCTGGCTGAGCCGGGAGATGCCGGGGGTGGTGTCGAGGACGCGGCTCATCTGGCGCGGTGAGCCGTCCTTGACGAGCACGTACCGGATGGCGAAGGCGCTGAGTTCCTGCGTCTGGTCGGCGCCGGAGCCGGCGACGAGCTTGGCGACGACGGAGTCGAGGCGGGGGTCGGGCTCGGCGGTGGCGGTCAGTTCGGCGTCGCCGAGGCGGGCGCCGGAGCCGCGGACCAGGGTGTAGTCGACGGCGCCGGGCGAGCTGCCGGAGAGCACCAGAGTGCGGGGCTGGTCCGCCTGGCGGCTCTCCTCGGCGACGAAGGCGGGGACCTGGACGGGGTCGCGGCGGCTGAGCGGGCCGTCGGCGCCGCCGATCATCCAGCCGACGGCGGCGGCGGCGGGGCCGAGGGCGCAGGCGAGGGCGATGAGGGCGGCGACGGGCTGGCGCCAGCCGAAGCCGTGGGCGGCGACGCGGGTGCGACCGCCCTCGGCGCCGAGCATGCCGGCGGCGATGAGGGCGGAGCCGAGGACGAGGGTGGCGGGGCCGGCCCAGCCGGTGCCGTCGGCGCCGTTGCTCAGGGCGGCGAGGAGGAGGCCGGCGAGGGCGGCGGTCCAGGCGGCGAGGACGGCGAAGCGGCGCTCCTCGCGGAGGAGGGCGGCGAACGCGGCGAGGACCAGGCCGAGGAGGAGGAGACCGCCGGTGGTGCCGGGGCCGCCGGGGTTGCTCGCGAGCAGGTCGACGGCGGAGGCCGTGCCGGTGCGCAGGTCGATCCCGGCCTCGTGGAGGAAGGCGGCGGGGTCGGTCAGGAGCGTGAGCGACCAGGGGGCCAGCGCGAGGATCGGGGTGCCGACGGCGGCGAGGAAGCGGAGCCCGTACGCGGTGAGGTCGTCGCGGCGGACGGCGAGGACGCCGAGGCCGAGGAGGACGGCGAGCGGCCACACGATCGGGGTGAAGGCGGTGGCGACGGTGAGGAGCAGCGCGTAGGCCCAGGTGGCGCGCCAGCTGCCGCGGTCGGGGCGGTTGAAGCCGTGGGCGCCGACGGCGGCGCGGGCGATCAGCGGGAGCAGGATCGCGAGGATCGCGGTGCCGAGCCGGCCGGTGGCGAGGGCGCCGGTGGCGGCGGGCAGGAAGGCGTACGTGACGGCGCCCCAGGCGAGCAGCAGGCGGGAGCCGACGAGGCCGCGGGCGGCGAAGTAGGCGGTGAAGCCGGCGAGCGGGACCGAGCAGACGAGCAGCACGGTGAGCGCGGTCGAGGTGGAGCCGAGGAAGAGGGCGGAGAGCGCGGCGAGGATGCCGAGGTAGGGCGGGGCGCTCTGGGTGCCGCCGGTGCCGAGGGTGTGCCAGGCGTCCGCGTACTTGCCCCACAGTTCGGAGACGGTGTCGGGGGCGGGCAGCAGGACGCCGCCGGCGAGGGAGCCGCCGGCGAAGAGGTTGCGGCAGGCGACGAGGGAGACGACGAGGAGGAGGGCGAAGAGGACCGGGCCCGGCTTGCGGGCGATCTTCTTCAGGCGGGCGAACTGCTCGATCTCCAGGAAGTCGGCGTCGTCGCCGCCGGGTCCGGACTCGACGGTGCCGTGGCGGGAGCCGCCGGAGTCGGCCTCGTCGCCGCCGAAGTGGGAGGCGAGCTGTTCGGCGGCGGCGCGGACGGTGGCGCCGGGCGGCGGGAAGAGGGGGCGGAGCTCGGCGGGCGGCACCTCGGGGTTCTTGCGCCGTCCGCGGGCGGCGAGGACCTTCTCGGGGCGCAGCAGGGTGGCGAGGAGGCCCATGATCTCGTCGACGGCCTGGCCGGGGGCCTTGCCGACGAGGAGGCCGAGGGTGCGCAGGACCGTGCCGAGGACGAGGCGCAGGAGGACGTAGGGGAGGGCGCGGCCGGAGGTGTTGGCCAGCAGCGTGTAGACGGCGGCGGCCTTGTCGACGCGGTGCGGGCTGGCGGCCGTGCGGCCGGCGCAGTCGACGGAGCGGCGCTCGCGGGCGGAGGCCTCGGCGTGCCGGAGGACGGCGTCGGGGGCGATGAGGACGCGGTGGCCGGCGGAGTGGGCGCGCCAGCAGAGGTCGACGTCGTCGCGCATGAGGGGCAGGCGGCGGTCGAAGCCGCCGAGCTCCTCGAAGACGTCCCGGCGGATGAGCATGCCGGCGGTGGAGACGGAGAGGACGGGGCGGATCTGGTCGTGCTGGCCCTGGTCCTGCTCGCGCCGGTCGAGGCCGGTCCAGCGGCGGCCGCTGCGGGCGATGGTGACGCCGGCTTCGAGGAGTTGCTTCCTGTCGTACCAGCCGCGCAGCTTGGGGCCGATGACGGCGGCGTACGCGTCGGAGTCGGCGACGCGCAGGAGTTCGGCGAGGGCGCCGGGCTCGGGGGCGCAGTCGTCGTGGAGCAGCCAGAGCCACTGGACCGGCTCGCCGTGCGGGAGTTCGGGGAGGTCGTACGCCTCGTCGTTCCAGGTGCGGCTGACGGGGTCCCAGCCGCTGGGGCGCTTGAGGTAGGGCAGGTCCTCGGGTCCGAGCACGGGGGCGGTGCGGACGGCCTCGTCGACGGCGGCGCCGAAGCCGGTGCGGCGTGCGAGGTGCAGGACGCGGTCGGCGCCGATGGCGTCGGCGACGAGCTGCGCGGAGTCGTCGGCGCTGCCGGTGTCGGCGGCGACGACGGTCTGCACCGGGCGCTCCTGGGCGAGCAGCCCGGAGAGCGCGTCGGGCAGCCAGCGGGCTCCGTCGTGGGTGACGAGCACGGCGGTGACGACGTGCCTGGGGAACTCAGGAGTTGAGGACATCGAGGTACGGGCCCTCCGGCCGGGGTCGCCCGCGGTGGGGCGGGGGGAGCGTCTCGGACGGAGGCCCACACTAGTGGTTGCGGGTGCGGGGGCTCGGCTGTGCGGGTCCCTGGGCGGGCGTGCGAGGGGTGGGCACGGCTCCCCGGGGCGGGGGTGCGGGGAGCGCGAATCGGCTCCGGGGCGGGAGTACGGGGAGCGGGGGCGGGTCCCCGGAGGGGCCGGGGGCGGCCTTCGGGGGCGGGGGTGCCCGGCCTCCTGATCGCCGGGCGGGACGGGCGTCCCGGGACGAGGAACGGTCCGCCTCCTGTGCCGGGCACAGGGACGGACCGTGGGGTGGTTTTCGGACGGGCCGGTTCAGACGGCGGCCTTCTTCAGGCGGCGGCGTTCGCGTTCGGAGAGACCGCCCCAGATGCCGAAGCGCTCGTCGTTCTGGAGCGCGTACTCCAGGCATTCGGAGCGGACTTCGCAGGCGAGGCAAACCTTCTTGGCCTCGCGGGTCGAGCCGCCCTTCTCGGGGAAGAAGGACTCGGGGTCGGTCTGGGCGCACAGCGCGCGCTCCTGCCAGCCGAGTTCCTCGTCCGCGTCCTCGACCAGCAGTTCCTGGAACAACTCGGTCATCTGCGCCCCTCGTCCGTCTGTGCGTCCCGTGGTGTGGCCGTGATCGAAACGGCCGAACGACACGAGTGAAATTACAAGTTCGTGCTCTGTGCGAGTCAAGCCGAGATCTGCTATTGGGCCCCGTATTCACTCTGCGGAACCAAGCCTATGCGGAAAGTGTTCAAATCACCAAAAACCTGACACATGCCACCGGCCGTTCCCGCGGTGTCGTGCCTCCGTCCAGAAGGACGTACGAGACTTGGATCTTGTTGCGATCCAGCCATGGAAGCGATCCGGATCACAGTCCGATCACGAACGGTCCGGCCGCCGGCCATGTGCACGCGCACGACTGCTGCGCCGTATTGCCTGGTCCGGGGCTGAACAAACCTTTCTCCCGACACGGTAACCGGATGAGGTGAAACATTACCCCCAAATCGGGCATTGAGTTGACAGTCGGGTGCCCCTCCGGCCACTTTGGTGGCATGCCAGCGACCGCAGCGCCCTCCGCGACCCACGCCCGTGGGTACCGCCGCGCTGTCCAGGCCCGCTGCTGCTGTTGCTGTTCCAGCTGTTGATGCCACCGAGCTCCAGCGTCTTCCCCCAGCGTCACCCTGCGTCACCCGGTTCACCCGTACGTCCCCTGTGCCGTGACCCCCCACCGCTCTTCGTTTCTGCTGAGGAACCACCCCGCCCATGAACATGGACAGCGACCTTCAGATCGCCGGCGACCTCATGGAGGTCCCGCACCTGCTCCAGCCCGAGCGCGAGCACCCCGTCACCGTCGCCGAGTTCGCCGGCCTCGCCCGCGAGATCGCCGCCGACCGCTCCCGCTGGGCCCCCCACGTCGAGTACGACGCCACCACCCGCTGGTACCACCGCCTCCGCACCGGGCCCGGCTACGAGGTGTGGCTGCTCTCCTGGGTGCCCGGCCAGGGCAGCGGTCTCCACGACCACGGGCGCTCCTCGGGCGTCCTCACCGTCCTCCAGGGCGAGTTGACGGAGCGCACCGACCGCGGGGTGCGCGTGCTGCGGCCCGGCACGCAGCGGATCTTCGCGCCCGGCTACGTCCACGAGGTCGTCAACGACTCGCTGGAGCCGGTCGTCAGCCTCCACGTCTACTTCCCCGGCCTCACCGAGATGCCGATGCACGAGTCGTACCAGGGCCGGTGCGCGGCCCCGGCCGCCCCGGCCGCCCGGGAAGCCGTCACCGCCTGACAGACTGCTCCGCATGCGCATTGTGGTTCTGGCCGGTGGCATCGGTGGTGCCCGTTTCCTTCGCGGCCTCAAGCAGGCCGTCCCGGACGCGGAGATCACGGTCGTCGGCAACACCGGTGACGACATCCATCTCTTCGGGCTGAAGGTCTGCCCCGACCTGGACACCGTGATGTACACCCTCGGCGGTGGCATCCACGAGGAGCAGGGCTGGGGCCGCGAGGGCGAGACCTTCGCCGTCAAGGAGGAACTGGCCGCCTACGGGGTCGGACCCGAGTGGTTCGGCCTCGGCGACCGGGACTTCGCCACCCACATCGTCCGCACCCAGATGCTCGGCGCCGGCTACCCGCTGAGCGCCGTCACCGAGGCGCTCTGCGCCCGCTGGCAGCCGGGCGTGCGGCTGCTGCCGATGTCCGACGACCGCGTCGAGACGCACGTGGCGATCGAGGTCGACGGCGAGCAGCGGGCCGTGCACTTCCAGGAGTACTGGGTGAAGCTGCGCGCCTCCGTCGACGCCAAGGCCGTCGTGGCCGTCGGCGCGGAGGCGGCCACGCCGGCGCCGGGCGTCCTGGAGGCGATCGCCGGGGCCGACGTCATCCTCTTCCCGCCGTCCAACCCGGTCGTCAGCGTCGGCACCATCCTCGCCGTGCCCGGCATCCGCGAGGCGGTCGCCGCCGCGCCCGCGCCGGTCGTCGGCCTCTCCCCCATCGTCGGGGACGCCCCCGTGCGCGGGATGGCCGACAAGGTGCTCGCCGCGGTCGGCGTCGAGTCGACGGCGGCGGCCGTGGCCCGCCACTACGGCTCCGGGCTCGTCGACGGCTGGCTGGTGGACACCGTGGACGCCGGGTCCGTCGCCGACGTCGAGGCGGCGGGCATCGCCTGCCGGGCCGTGCCGCTGATGATGACCGACACGGACGCCACCGCCGAGATGGCGCGGGCGGCGCTCGCGCTGGCCGAGGAGGTCCGCCGGTGACGGCGGATCCCGCGGCGCACGCGCCCTCGTACCGGGTGTGGGGGGTGACCGGGCTGCCCGAGGTGGCGCCCGGTGACGACCTCGCCGAGCTGATCGCCGCCGCCTCCCCCGGCCTGGAGGACGGCGACGTCCTGCTGGTCACCTCCAAGATCGTGAGCAAGGCGGAGGGCCGGATCGTCGCCGCCGACGACCGCGAGGAGGCCATCGACGCCGAGACGGTACGGGTGGTGGCGCGGCGCGGCACCCTGCGGATCGTCGAGAACCGGCAGGGGCTCGTCATGGCCGCGGCCGGCGTCGACGCCTCCAACACGGCCGCCGGGACGGTGCTCCTGCTGCCGGAGGACCCCGACGGGTCGGCGCTGCGGATCAGGACCGGGCTGCGCGAGGCGCTCGGCGTCGACGTCGGCGTCGTCCTCACCGACACCTTCGGGCGGCCCTGGCGCTCCGGGCTCACCGACGTGGCGATCGGCGCGGCCGGGGTGCGGGTCCTGGACGACCTGCGGGGCGTCACCGACTCCCACGGCAACGAGCTGAACGTCACCGTCGTCGCCACCGCCGACGAACTCGCCGCGGCGGGCGACCTCGTGAAGGGCAAGGCCACCGGGGTGCCCGTCGCGGTCGTGCGCGGGCTGCCGCACGTGGTCGGCGGCGACGGCGAGCCGGGCGCCCGGGCGCTCGTGCGGACCGCCGCCGACGACATGTTCCGGCTGGGCACCTCGGAGGCCGTGCGGGAGGCGGTGACGCTGCGGCGGACCGTACGGGAGTTCACCGACGACCCCGTCGACCCCGGAGCGGTGCGGCGCGCGGTCGCCGCGGCCGTCACGGCACCCGCCCCGCACCACACCACCCCGTGGCGGTTCGTCCTCCTGGAGTCCCCCGGGACGCGGCTGCGGCTGCTCGACGCGATGCGGGACGCGTGGATCGCGGACCTGCGGCGGGACGGGAAGTCCGAGGAGTCCGTCGCGAAGCGGGTGCGGCGCGGGGACGTCCTGCGGAACGCGCCCTACCTCGCCGTCCCCTGCCTCGTCATGGACGGCTCCCACCACTACGGCGACCCGCGCCGCGACGCCGCCGAACGCGAGATGTTCGTCGTCGCGGCGGGCGCGGGCGTGCAGAACTTCCTCGTCGCGCTGGCCGCCGAGCGGCTCGGCTCCGCCTGGGTCTCCTCGACGATGTTCTGCCGGGACGTCGTACGGGAGGTGCTGGAGCTGCCGGAGCACTGGGACCCCATGGGCGCGGTCGCCGTCGGGCGGCCCGCCGCCCCGCCGAAGGACCGGCCGGGGCGGGTCGCCGCGGAGTTCGTCGAGGTGCGCTGACCCCGCCGCCGTCCGGCGTCCCGGCTCAGATGCGGGTGATGTCGTTGGGGGCGAAGCGGGGGGCGCGCCGGGGCGGGGTGTGGCCGCTGAGCAGGATGAGGCGGGCCGCCCGGTGGCGCTGGCCGGCGTAGGGGGCCAGGAGCTCCAGCATGGCCGCGTCGTCGGCCGTGCGGTCGCGCGCCAGGGCCCAGCCGATGATGCCGGGCAGGTGCAGGTCACCGGTGGTGACCTCGTCGGGGGCGCCGTTGCTGCGCTGGACGGTCTCGGCGGAGGTCCACGGGCCGATGCCGGGGATCAGCTCCAGGCGGGCGCGGGCGGCCGGCGGGTCCATGCGGGCCGCCTCCTCCAGGCGGGGGGCCACGCGGGCGGCACGGACGATGGTGGCGGCGCGCTTGTCGTCGACGTTCGCCCGGTGCCACTCCCAGGACGGGATCCTCGCCCAGGTGCGGGCGTCCGGCATCACGTACATCCCCTCGGGGGCCGGGCCCGGGGCCGGCTCGCCGTACCGGCGGACCAGGTCGCGCCAGGAGCCGTACGCCTCGGTCGTGGTGACCTTCTGCTCCAGGACGGTCGGGATCAGGGACTCCAGGACCAGTCCCGTACGGGTGAGGCGGAGGCCGGGGCGGCTGCGGTGGGCCGCCAGGACGAGCCGGTGGCGGGGGACGAAGGCGGCGGGGTCGTCCTCGGCGCCGAGGAGGGCGGGGAGGTGGGCGTCGAGCCAGGCCGCGCCGGGACCGTACGTGTCGGCCTCGACCTGCGCGCCGTCCGTCGCGCGGACCCGGAGCGTGCCGGGGCCCTCGGGGGTGCGGGTGGCGCGCCAGATCTCGCCGTCCCCGGTGACGCGGAAGGTGGGGTCGTACGGGCCCCTGCGCAGGGGCCCGAGGGTGAGGCGGAGGTCCGACCGCTCCGGCCCGCCCCGCGGACCGTCCATGTCGCCGCCGCGCGTGGTGGTGCGGGTGGGTCGTGGTACGAAGCGGCCGGCCATGCCTACGAGCGTAGCCGGGCGCGGGCGGGGCGCGCGGAGGCGTCGGGGGCGCGGGGGCTCCGGCGGGGTGCCGTTCCGCCGTGGGGCGACGGAACGGCGGTGCCGGTCCCGGCTACTGGTCCGAGCTGAAGCGGACCGTGCCCGCGGGGAGGGTCGCGTCGCACCAGACGCGGATGCCGTCGCGGAGTTCGTTGTCGGCGCCCACGTGGGCCCCGTCGCCGATGACCGCGCCCGTGAGGACCGAGCGGGCGCCGATGCGGGCGCCCGCGCCTATGAGGGAGTCGGTGATCACCGCGCCGGGTTCGACCACGGCGCCGGCCAGGAGGGTCGAGCCGATCACCCGGGCGCCCTCGCCGACCGTGGCGTCCGCGCCGACCACCGTGCCGCCCGTGAGCTTCGCGTCGGGGGCGACGCGGGCGGAGGGCAGGACGAGGCGGTCGCCGCAGCGGCCGGGGACGGCCGGGGACGGGGCGCGGCCGAGGACCAGGTCGGCGGAGCCGCGGACGAAGGCCTGCGGGGTGCCGAGGTCCAGCCAGTAGGTGGAGTCCACCATGCCCTGGAGGTGCGCTCCGGAGGCCAGCAGCTCCGGGAAGGTCTCGCGCTCGACGGAGACCGGGCGGCCGGCGGGGATCGAGTCGATCACCGAGCGGCGGAAGACGTACGCGCCGGCGTTGATCTGGTCGGTGACGATCTCCTCCGGGGTCTGCGGCTTCTCCAGGAAGGCCGTCACCCGGCCCGTCTCGTCGGTCGGGACGAGGCCGAAGGCGCGGGGGTCCTCGACGCGGGTGAGGTGGAGGGAGACGTCCGCGCCGGAGTCGGCGTGGGTGGCCACCAGGGCGCGGATGTCGAGTCCGGTGAGGATGTCCCCGTTGAAGATCAGGACCGGGTCGTCGGGGCCCGAGTGGAGGCGCGAGGCGACGTTGCGTATCGCGCCCCCGGTGCCCAGGGGTTCCTCCTCCGTCACGTACTCCAGGCTCAGGCCGAGGTCGGAGCCGTCGCCGAAGTGCGGTTCGAAGACCTCGGCGAGATAGGAGGTGGCGAGCACGATGTGCTCGACGCCGGCGGCCTTGGCCCGGGCCAGCTGGTGCGTCAGGAAGGGGACGCCCGCCGCCGGGACCATGGGCTTCGGCGTGTTGACCGTGAGCGGTCGCAGCCGTGTGCCCTTGCCACCGACCAGGAGGATCGCTTCTGTCACCTTGTCGTCTCTGCTTCCTGTTCGGGGCCGGTCAGCGCGCCCGTCTCGGTCGTCCGTGCGATATGACCGGTCAGTTTATGCGGATGGTTGCCTCCCTGCCCCCATCAGCTCCGTCCCTGGTACTTCGCCGAGGAGGTGCGCGCGGTCCCGAGCTTGCCGTAGAGACGGCCTCCGGGACACTCCGTGGCGAATCCGTCACGGTGTCCCGCGATGGCGTTGAAGCGGACCTGCTTGCCCTTCGCGTAGAGGTTGCCGCCGCCGGAGACGAGGGTCACGGTGCCCTTGGGGTTGATGGCGTGGAGCCCCAGTTTCCAGGCCGTCAGGCGGGCGACGGCGGTGACGACGGCGGCCGGCGGGGTGGTGCTGGTGAAGGTGCCGAGGACGGCGACGCCCATGCTGTTGGTGTTGAAGCCGAGGGTGTGCGCGCCGAGGACCGGCTTGGCCACTCCGCCGGCCCGGCCTTCGTAGATGTTTCCGCACTTGTCGACGGCGAAGTTGTAGCCGAAGTCACGCCATCCGCTGCTCTTCACGTGGTAGCGGTAGATACTGCGCAGGACGGAGGGCGCCTGGGCGCAGGTGTAGTTGTTGCCGGTGGCGCTGTGGTGGACGAAGGCCGCCTTGATCGTCTTGGTGTAGACGAAGCTCTTCTCGCGGATCGACTCGTCGGCGCCCCAGCCCTTGCGGGTGATGATCGCGGGGCGGGGGCCGATGTAGGGCGCCTTCGCGGCCTGGGCGGCCGCCTCCTGCGCGGCCGCCTCCCGGGCCTTCTGGACCTCCGCCTCCTGGGCGATCTCCTTGCGGACGATCTCCTTCTGGATCGGTGCGCCCTGGACGGTGTCGAGCCCGGCCGCGGGGAGGGTGTCGGGGATCACGGTCGAGCCGTACGGGGCCAGCGGGGTGTTCACGCCGCTCGCGGCGGCCTCCGCCGCGGTGAGGACGGCCGGCGGGGCCATCGCCCGGGTGCCGGGGGCCGGGGCGGGCCGAGGGCCGGGGGCCGGGGCGGCCGGCTCCTCGCCCGGGTCGATCAGTTCGAGGCGGAGTCCGGCGGGCAGCCGGACGGTCGCCCGCTCCGCCCCTGGTCCGGCCGGTTCGGCGAGTACGCGGATCTCGACGCCGTCCGAGTCGCCCACCCAGAGCGGGGCGGTGGAGCCGCGGAGGGTTCCGGAGGCGCCTTCGGCGGTCCCGGGGTCGGCGCCGTGCTGGTCGTTGTGGGTCTCGACGTCCTGCCACTCCGACCAGGCGCCGTCCGCGGCGGAGCGGGTGCGGACCTGGACGGTGCCGTGGAGCACGGCGGCCGGGTCGTTCCAGACCACGCCGACGAGGGAGAAGGGTCTGACGTCCCGTCGGGTCAGGCCCTGCTCGGGCGCGGCGCCCGGATCGGAACCGAAGGAGCGGACGGAGGCGCCCAGCGGACGGAGCGGCAGCGACTGGGTGGAGCCCGGCAGCTCGTCCTGAGTCGGTGGCAAGGCGGCCGCCGCCGGGCGCGCGGTGGCCGTCGCGGGGGCGGCGAGGGTGACCGGCAGGGCGAGCGCGGTCGCGCAGGCGACGGCGATCGAGGAGGCGAGTGAGGCACGCATGGGCCGATCGTGGGCAGCGGGCGGGCGGGGCGCGCGCCGGGAGACGGACGGCGCGTCAGGCCGACCGGAGGACGCCGTCACCGGAACGGCCCAGGGCGGTGCGCGGGCCCGCGTACCCTGTGCGGCGTGAACGCCAGCGACCGCACCCCCGCCGACCTGCTGCGATCCGCGCTCGCCGCGGACCCCGCCCGCCCTCTGGTCACCTACTACGACGACGCCACCGGTGAACGGGTGGAATTGTCCGTCGCCACCTTCGCCAATTGGGTGGCGAAGACGGCGAACCTCCTCCAGGGCGAGCTGTCCGCCGAGCCCGGCGACCGGCTCGCGCTGCTGCTGCCCGCGCACTGGCAGACCGCCGTCTGGCTGCTCGCCTGCTCCTCGGTCGGGGTGACGGCCGAGCTGGGCGGCGACCCGGCCGACGCGGACCTCGTGGTGGCGGGACCCGAGGCGCTGGAGGCGGGCCTGGCCTGTTCCGGGGAGCGGATCGCGCTCTCCCTGGCGCCGCTGGGGCGCCGCTTCCCGGCCGCGCCCGCCGGCTACGCGGACTACGCGGTCGAGGTACCGGGCCAGGGCGACCGCTTCGCCCCGTTCGTCCCGGTCGACGCGGACGCGCCCGCGCTCGTCGTCGACGGTACGGACCGCAGTGGCGCCCAGCTCGTCGAGCAGGCGCGGCTGGACGCCGTGCGGCTGGGGCTCGGCCCCGGCTCCCGGCTGCTCTCCGGGCTGCCGTACGAGGGCTGGGAGGGGCTGTCGGCCGGGCTGTACGCGCCGCTGGCCGCCGGCGGCTCCGTGGTGCTGTGCCGGAACACGGCCGGGCTGGCGCCGGAGGCGCTGGAGAAGCGCATCGAGAGCGAGCGGGTCACGGCCACGGCGCTCTGAGGTCCCCGGGCGCCGGGGGACGCGGTCTCCCGGCGCGTCCGGTGCGTCCGGTGCACCCGTTCGGCCGATCGACGCGCCGCGTACCCGCGACCCCGGGGCCGGTGCGGTACATGATCGGCCCGGGGGGAGTCGTCTCCTCCGTACAACCCCGCGTCGGGTCCGGCCGTCCTCCTTGTGCGAACGCCGGGCGCCCGACGCGCCCGAGACGCCTCGAAGGACGGACGACGACGTGACGGACCGCGCGGGCACACCCGCCGAACCGGACCCGGAACCGACGCCGGAACCGACCCCGGACGACGGCAACGCCCCCTCCGCCGAGAAGGCCTCCACCGAGAAGCCCGCCGGGGACGAGGGCCCCGGGGACGACACCTCCGGGGACGGCGGTCCCGAGGACGGCGGTCCCGAGGGCGAGGCCTCCGGGGGCGACGGTCGCGAGGGGGCTTCCCGGCCGCGCCGGCACTGGCTGCGGTGGACCGCGCTCGGGGTCTCCGTGGTGCTGCTCGGTGCGGCCGGCACCGGATGGTGGTTCTACCGGAAGCTCGACGACAACATCACCACGGACACCACCGCCGCCGACGAACTGCGGCGGTACGAGAAGGAGCGCCCCGCCGCCGGCGTGACGGCCGCGCAGAACATCCTCCTCATCGGCTCGGACACCCGCTCCGGCGCGGGGAACCGCGAGTACGGGCGGGACAAGGGCACCCAGCGGTCGGACACCGTGATCCTGCTGCACCTGGCGGCCGACGAGTCGAGCGCGACGGCCGTGTCGATCCCCCGCGACCTGATGGTGACGATCCCGAGCTGCGCCAGGACCGAGGGGGGCCGGACACGGGAGCAGAAGGCGCAGTTCAACTGGGCCTTCGAGTGGGGCGGGACGGCGTGCACGATCCGTACCGTCGAGAAGCTGACCGGGATCCGGGTCGACCACCACATGGTGATCGACTTCCGGGGCTTCAAGAAGATGGTGGACGCGGTGGACGGCGTCGAGGTCTGCCTCAAGGAGCCGGTGAACGACAGCGACGCCAAGCTGAAGCTGCCGGCGGGGCGCCAGACGCTCGACGGGGAGCAGGCGCTGGGCTTCGTACGGGCCCGCAAGTCGCTGGGGAACGGCAGCGACACCGAACGGATGGACCGGCAGCAGATGTTCCTGGGCGCGCTGGTCAACAAGGTGCAGAGCGACGGGGTGCTGCTGAACCCGACGAGGCTGTACCCGGTGCTCGACGCGGCCACGAAGTCGCTCACGACCGACCCGGGGCTCGACTCGCTGCGCGACCTGTACGACCTGGCGCGGACGATGCGGGCGATCCCGACGGAGAAGGTGCAGTTCCTGACGGTGCCTCGTCGTCCGTACACATACAACGCGAACAGGGACGAACTGGTACAGCCCGCCGCGAGTGACCTCTTCCGTCAACTCCGTGAGGACAGACCGGTCGTGGTGCGGAAAGCGGAACCGGAAGAGGGTTCCCGCGCATCCTCCGACGGGAAGCCGGACGACGCGGAGTCGCCCGTGCCGACGTCGACACCCACCTTCACCGGGCGGAACGCCGCGGAGGGGGTGTGCTCCTAGCGGCTGGGTGATCGTTGGGTAAAGGAGGACCCAAGGGGGGGAAGGGGGCGATGTGGTTTGGGTGGATTGCCCAGTTGTAAGGGGCGTGGAATTTGTCACTGGCGTCGCCCCGCGCTGAACTGGGCGGATAGTGTGACGCGATCCGGTGCACCCGACCGCGTGGTCGCACTCAGCCAAGGATCGAACGACCGAGTGGCGCCCTCAGGGGGAGGCGCCCCGCGTGGCACCGACGGAGGACAGGAACCGTGGACGCGCACAGCCGTGGACGGGCGGACGAGATCGACCCCGCCGACCAGTGGGTGCTCAACCCGCAGACCGGCAACTACGAACTGCGACTGGACCACTCCGCTGGGCAGCCGCCGCGTGACGGCTCCCACTCCGGTGCCGGCGCCTCCGGTTCCGGTACCCGCTCCGCGGCCCGGCCAACCGCCCCGGCGGAAACTCCCGTTCCCGGCCAGCGGCGCCGCCGCACGGCCGAACCGGAGACCGAGCCCGGCACGACCGGCGGCGGGAGCGGCGGCGGACGGATCCCGCCGCAGCGGCGGCGCAAGCGCAAGCAGGGCGCCGGCCGCAAGAAGAAGGTCCTGCTGTGGACCGGCGGCACGATGGCCTTCGTCCTCGTGGGCGGCGCCGTCGGCGCGTACGCGATCTACAGCAAGCTCAACGGCAACATCGACGTCGTGGACGTCGGCACCGCCGCCGTGAAGACGGAGGGGATGAAGGGGCCGCTCAACATCCTCATCATCGGCAACGACGTCCGCACCGGCGAGGGCAACGAGAGCTACGGCAACAAATCCAACGTCACCGGCCACGCCGACACGACCTTCCTCATCCACGTCTCCGAGGACCGCACCAACGCCACGGCGATGAGCATCCCGCGCGACCTCAAGATCGAGATCCCGGACTGCCCGACGACGGTCGACGGGGCCACCAAGGTCATCCCGGGCTCGGTCGGCACCACCAAGTTCAACGAGTCCTTCGGCGTCAACGGCCGCGACCCCGGCTGCACCATGCGGACCGTCACCAAGATGTCCGGCCTGCCGATCAACCACTTCATGATGGTCGACTTCAACGCTGTCAAGAAGCTCTCCACGGCCGTCGGCGGCGTCAAGGTCTGCCTCGCCAAGCCGATCCACGACAAGAACTACTCGAAGCTCAACCTCCCCGCCGGCGAGCACCGCGTCGAGGGCGAGCAGGCCCTGGCCTTCCTGCGGAACCGGCACGGCCTCGGCAACGAGAGCGACCTCGACCGCATCGAGCAGCAGAAGCAGTTCCTCGCCTCGATGATGCGCCAGCTCAAGGAGGACACCCTCGACAGCCCGACGCGGCTGCTGGACGTGGCCACCGCGGCGACCGAGTCGCTCACCGTCGACCAGGGGATCGGCGACGCGACGAAGCTCGTCTCCCTGGCGAAGGAGATCGCCAAGGTCGACCTGAAGAACATCACCTTCCTGACCGTGCCCGTGGTCGACAACCCGGACGAGCCGCCCAACGCGCGCGCCACGGTCGTCCTGAACTCGGTGAAGGCCCCGCAGGTCTTCAGCATGATCGAGCAGGACGTCTCCTTCACCGAGGTGAAGAAGAAGGAGGCCGACGCCAAGAAGGCGAAGAGCCAGGCACAGGCGAAGCTCCTCCAGGGCCCGAAGGCCCCGGCCGCCGAGGTCCGCGTCGACGTCTTCAACGGCAGCGGCATCCAGGGCGCGGCCCAGTCGACCATCCTCTGGCTCCAGAACGAGCAGGGCGTGCTTCGCTCGTCCAACAAGAGCAACGCCCCCGAGAAGGCGGCGAAGACCACGCTCAGCTACGCACCGAACCAGGCCGACCAGGCCCGCGCGCTCGCCGCGATGATGGGTCTGCCGGCCTCCGCCCTCAAGCAGGGCACCACGGCCGCCGGGGAGCGCGAGCCCATGACGCTCGTCCTCGGTGCCGACTTCAAGGGCGCGGGGGTGCCCATGACCGCTCCGACGAAGGCGCCGGACGTCGGTCAGCTGGAAGCGGACAAGAAGGTGTGCGCCCAGTGACCCGGGCACAGCGGGTCGTGGCGCGCCCTTGACGATGAGGGGACCTGGGGTGGGACAGAAAAGCGTGCGACGGGAGGGGACGCGGCAGTCGAGCGTTCCGCACGCCCGAGACGGCTGGGACGACGAACCGCACGGCGCCGCCGAGGCGACCGGTGCGGGCGGGGAGCAGGAGCCGGCCGGGGGGCCGGAGGCACCCGCCGCACCGGGCGGCCGGGCCGCCCGCAGGCGCGGCACGGCGGACACCGAGGGCGCCGGCACGGCCGGCGGCCGCGCGGCGGCCCGCAAGCAGGCCAAGAAGGCCGGCAAGCGGAAGGTGCTGCGCTGGTCGGCGATCGGCGTGGCGGTCCTGGTCCTCGGGACGGCCGGCGCCGGCTGGGCGTACTACGAGCACCTGAACGGCAACATCCGCAGCGGTGGCCGCGCGGGCGGCGACAGCGGCGTGAAGAAGGCCGCGCCGAACGCGCTGGGCGACACCCCGCTGAACATCCTGCTGATCGGCTCGGACAGCCGGTCGTCCGACGCGAACGTGGCGCTGGGCGGCGGCAAGGACCTGCGGGACGACAAGCCCCGGGCCGATGTGCAGATGCTGCTGCACGTCTCCGCCGACCGGCAGAACGCCTCGCTGATATCGATCCCCCGCGACACCGTGGTCCCGATACCCGAGTGCAAGAGCGAGGACGGCAAGGAGACCTTCCCGGCCACCACGACCCAGCCCATCAACTCCACGCTCGCGCGCGGCGGTCCGGGGTGCACGCTCACCACCTGGGAGAAGCTCACCGGCGTCTACGTCGACCACTGGATGATGGTCGACTTCGCGGGCGTGGTGGCGATGGCCGACGAGGTCGGCGGCGTCCCCGTCTGCGTCACCACCGGCGTGCACGACAGGTCGACCGCCCAGGTCAAGGGCGGCTCCGGTCTCAAGCTGAAGGAGGGCACCACCGAGGTCAAGGGCGAGCAGGCCCTCCAGTGGCTGCGCACCCGGCACGCCTTCGGCAGCGACCAGAACCGCGCCAAGGCCCAGCACATGTACCTCAACGGCATGCTGAAGAAGCTCCAGCAGCAGAACGCCTGGACCGACACCGGCCGGCTGATGGGCCTGGCGGAGACCGGCACCAAGGCGCTCCAGGTCTCCGACGGGCTCGACACTGTGGCCAAGCTCTTCGACCTCGGCATGCAGCTCAAGAACGTGAAGGTCGACCGGCTGTCGACGATCACCATCCCGACCGACCCCTACGCGCAGAACCCGGAGGCGTGGCTCCAGCCGAGGCCCGCGGACGCCGAGAAGATCTGGGATCTGCTCCGCAACGACGTCGCCATGGACAAGAACGGCGACAAGGCTCCCGCGAAGCCGACCGCCAAGCCGGCCGACGCCAAGCCGAAGCCGACCGCCGCCGCGCCCGCCTCCCTCGCCGTCACCGTCGTCAACGGGACCGAGGGCAACGACCTGCCCGCCGTCGAGGGCCGGGCCGGGGACATCAAGGACGCGCTGACCGGCAAGGGCTTCACCCAGGCCGACACCTCGAAGGAGGCCAAGCCCAGCAAGGGCACGGTCGTCGCCTACCCGAAGGCGGCCGGCGACCAGGGCCGCGCGGACGCCGAGTCCGTGGCGAAGGCCCTCGGCCTGCCCTCCTCCACCGTCCGCGCGGACGGCACCATCGGGAACATCACCCTCGTCGTCGGCGCGGACTGGCGCGAGGGCTCCGCCTACAAGGTGCCCGAGCGGAAGGCCGGCGACGTGCCGGACGGCGCGAACGACAAGGCGAAGTGCATGGACGTGTACTCGGTCTACCGCTGGGACGGCGTGAGCTGACCCGGCGGCAGGACGACCGGCGCCGGGGGGGCGGGGCCCCCCCCCCCGGGGGCCCCCCCCCCCGGGGGGGGGGGCCCCCGGGGGGGGGGGGGGGGCCGGGGGGGGGGCCCGGGGGGGGGGCCCGCCCGGCCCCCCCCCCCCCCCG